>NZ_JABFAN010000002.1:0-81426 GCF_017168155.1 Dietzia sp. KRD202
TTACGGCGGCCATAGCGGCAGGGAAACGCCCGGTCCCATTCCGAACCCGGAAGCTAAGCCTGCCAGCGCCGATGGTACTGCACTCGTGAGGGTGTGGGAGAGTAGGTCACCGCCGAACACAACTTCATGACCAGCGGGAGGGACTATATGTTCCTCCCGCTGGTCGCATTTGTACCCTTCTACCCACTCCAGTGCCGGTCTGCCCGGCGCACGTAAGGTGAACGACGTGAACGAACCTCGGTCCGAGAACACCGACCGCTCGCCCCGACGCGGCGACCGCGACGTACCCCGCCGGGGAGATCGGGTGCCACAGGAGCGTCGGAGAGACAACAGCTCGTACGGCGAGCGTCGCGGAAAGCGGTACGACGGCTCGGAGACAGGCCGGTCGGACGGTGCGAAGCAGGCCGATCGACAGGATGCACGTCCGCGTTCCGCCGGCGACGACACCGCACGCCGCGGTGCCGCCTCTGACGGGGGAAGCGGTCCCCGGCGGGCCCCCGTCGGCGGTCGCGGCGGCGGAAATCGACGCGACGGCGGAGACCGACGCGGAGCCGGCGCCCCGGGCGGAGCCCGGCGGGGTGGCCGTACCGGAGACGACCGTAGATCGGAAGGTCGTCCCGGTCAGGAGGCACGCCAGGCGGCCAGAGCTGACGAGCCGCAGCTCCCCGATGACATCGAGGCCGCCGACCTCGACCTCGAGATCCGTCGGGACCTGCGCAGTCTGGACAAGTCCAACGCCGAGTCCGTGGCCAAGCACATGGTGGCGGCGATGTACCTCGTCGACGAAGACCCGCAGCTCGCGCTCGCGCACGGTCGCGCGGCCAAGAACAGGGCCGGGCGCATCGGTGTCGTCCGGGAGACCCTCGGTGTGTTGGCGTACCGCGCCGGCGAATGGTCGGAAGCGTTGAGCGAACTCCGGGCGGCCCGCCGGATCTCCGGCGGGCCGGGCCTGCTGGCGATGATGGCCGATTGCGAACGAGGCCTCGAGAGGCCCCAACGTGCCATCGAACTGGCCCGTGGAGAGGAATCCCGGTTGCTCGAAGGTGACGAGCTCATCGAACTCCGCATCGTGGAGGCCGGTGCCCGGGTGGACATGGGCCAGTTGGACGCGGCCCTGGTGACCCTCCAGGACGCCGGCCTCGACAAGGACGCGCGCGGTGAGTCCGCGGCGCGTCTCGACTACGCCTACGCCGAGGTGCTGCTCGTCGCCGATCGCAAGAGGGAGGCGGCCGACTGGTTCGGTCACGCCGTCACCGCGGACCCCGAGCGGACCACCGACGCGGAGGCGCGTCTCGCGGAGCTCGAGGCGTAGGTCAGTTGAGCTCCCTTTCGCTGGCCGCACGGCACGACGCCCTACTCGTCGATCTCGACGGCACTCTCATCCGCGGTAGCCAGCCGATCCCGGGGGCCGCGGAGGCGCTCGCGAACGCGGGGCTCCCCGTGGTCTACGTGACGAACAACGCGAGCCGCTCGCCCGGGGACACCGCCGACCACCTTCGGTCGCTCGGCTTCTCCGCCGGCGCCGACGACGTCATGACCAGCGCGCAGGCCGCGGTGGTGATGGCTGCGGACCATGCCGATCCCGGTGCCAGGGTCCTGGTGGTGGGACACGACAGTTTCCGCGACCTCGCCCGGCAGGCCGGGTACGAGGTCGTCCTGTCCGCCGACGACGATCCGGAGATCGTCCTGCAGGGACTGTCCCGGGAACTGACCTGGTCGGATCTGGCCGAGGGATGTCTGGCGATCCGTCGGGGTGTGCCCTGGGTCGCGTCCAACGTGGACGCCACGTTGCCCACCGAACGAGGCCTGCTCCCCGGGAACGGGTCCCTGGTCGCCGCCCTCCGTGCGGCGACCGATCGCGAGCCCCTGGTCGCGGGCAAACCGGCCGCCGGCGTGTTGACCGCCGCCGCGGATCTGGTCGGTTCGACCCGCCCGCTGGTCATCGGTGACCGCCTCGATACGGACATCCAGGGTGCGGTCGCCGCCGGGATGCCGTCGCTCATGGTGCTGACCGGCGTCCACGGCGTCGACGATCTCCTGGTCGCGGATCCCGACAGCCGGGCCACCTACCTGGCGGACGATCTCTCCGCACTGTCTGCCTCGGCGGAGGCCAGCCGGATCGACGCCGCAGTGGAGTTGGACGGAACGGTCGAGAACGGTGCCCTGCACCTGACCAGCGCGCCGGAGGCGCTCGATCGGCTCGATCTCGCCCGTGCGGTGGTCAGACTGGCGTGGCGTCACGAGTCGAAGGCATTCCGGGCGGCCGACGAGGGCCTGCGATCCCGGCTGGCGGGTGCAGGCCTCGGCGTCGGCTAGCGTGTAGGCCGTGACGACCCCCGGACCACAGCCACGCCCCGGGCCCGCGGGCCCCGACACCGACGAACTCCGCTCGACGTTCGACGATCTGCTCGCCGATTCCGTCGGGGGCCAGGGCGCTGGACCGGACGGCTCATCTGTCCGGGACGACCAGGTGGCCGCCCTCGACGCCGCCCACGAGCTCCTCGCGCTGGCGCTGACGGCGCTGGACAGTCGGCGCTGATGGTCGCGAAGCGGATGCGGCTGGACGCCGAACTGGTTCGCCGCAAGATCTGTGACAGTCGGGAACGCGCCCGTGATCTCATCGATTCCGGGCGCGTGATCGTCAACGGGGTGGCAGCCACCAAGCCCGCGACCCAGGTCGAGCCGACCACATCGATCGCGCTCACCGCCTCCGATGAACCGGACTGGGCATCCCGCGGAGCCCACAAACTGGTCGGAGCCCTCGAGGCGTTCTCCGACGTGCCGGTCTCCGGAGCTCGGTGTCTCGACGCAGGCGCGTCGACCGGCGGGTTCACCGATGTCCTGCTCTCGCGTGGCGCCACCCGCGTCGAGGCGGTGGACGTGGGGTACGGACAGTTGGTGTGGCGCCTGCGCAGCGACGAGCGCGTGGGCGTGCACGACAAGACCAACGTCCGCTCCCTGACCCCGGACGACATCGGTGGCCCGGTGGACCTCGTGGTCTCCGACCTGTCGTTCATCTCGCTCGCACTCGTCCTGCCCGCGCTCGCAGCGTGCGTGCGCCCGGGAGGCGACCTGTTGCCGATGGTCAAGCCCCAGTTCGAGGTGGGCCGCGAGCGTGTCGGCCAGGGCGGTGTGGTGCGCGACCCGGCACTGCGGATCGAGGCGGTCACCGGTGTCGCCCGGGCTGCCGCGGCACTCGGACTGGAGCCGCTGGGATGCGTCGCCAGCCCGCTCCCCGGCCCGTCCGGGAACGTCGAGTACTTCCTCCACCTCCGTAAGGTCGGCGCGGGAGAGCGACTCGAGATGAGCGCCGAGGCGCAGCAGGCCATACGGACGGCAGTAGAGGAGGGCCCGCAATGAACGGCACGCCCGGACCGGTGCACTCGCGCAGGATCCTGCTCGTCCCCAACGTCGCCCGGCAGGACATCGTCGCCACCGTCGCCCAGGTGGTCAACGCGTGCGCGACCAGGGGCATCGCGGTCCGGATGGTGGAGGGCACCAGCGAGAGCGTCGCCACGGGGGCGGGCGTGGAGACGGTCCCTGACATCCCCGAGGCCGCCGAAGGGTGTGAACTCGTCCTGGTCCTCGGTGGTGACGGCACGTTCCTGCGCGCCTGCCAGTACGCCAACGCCGCGGACGTGCCGATCCTGGGGGTCAATCTCGGACACATCGGCTTCCTCGCCGAGTCGGAGGTCTCCTCGCTCAGTGGCGTCGTCGAGCAGATCGCGGCGAAGGACTACAGGGTGGTCGAACGGATGACGGTGGAGGCCACCGTCATCCACGGGGACACCGTCCTGGCCCGGGACTGGGCACTCAACGAAGTCAGCATCGAGAAGGTCTCCCGGCAGGGCGTCCTCGAGGCGTCCGTGGAGATCGACGGCCGACCGGTCAGTGACTACGGCTGCGACGGCATGTTGGTCTCCACGCCGACCGGGTCGACCGCCTACGCGTTCTCGGCCGGCGGGCCGATCGTCTGGCCCGAACTCGACGCCATCCTCGTGGTCCCCAACAACGCCCACGCGCTGTTCGCCCGTCCGATGGTCGTGGCACCCTCCTCCAGGGTCGCGGTGGAGACCGGGGTGCATTCCGGCCCGGCAGTGGTGGTGGTGGACGGACGACGCCTCGTCGACGTCCCGCCGGGAAGCCGGGTCGAGGTGGTGCGGGGCGCGCGCCCGGTCAAGTGGGTCCGACTGGACGACTCGCCGTTCACCGACAGACTGGTCACGAAGTTCGAACTGCCCGTCACCGGGTGGCGTGGGCGGTCCGCTGTCCGGCCCCTCACCTAGGGTGGGTGCGTGCTCACGGAACTTCGGATCAGCGGCCTCGGCGTCATCGACGAGGCCGTGGCCGATTTCTCGCCCGGGCTGTCGGTGCTCACCGGCGAGACCGGCGCGGGCAAGACGATGGTGGTCACGGGACTGAGGCTCCTGGCCGGAGGGCGCGCGGACCCCGGGCGTGTCCGGCGCGGTGCGGAGAAGGCACTCGTCGAAGGGCGCTTCGACCTGGCCGCGACGGCCACCATGGACGCCGCCGACCGACGCGACCTCGACGAGTTGCTCGAGGACACCGACGTCGAACTCGACGAGGACGGCAGTGTCATCGCCGCACGCCGGGTGGGTGCGGACGGCCGTTCGCGTGCCCGGCTCGGGGGGAGGTCTGTCCCCGCCGGGACCCTCGCCCGCTTCTGCGCGCCGGTGCTGGCCGTGCACGGCCAGAACGATCAGCTGCGTCTGCTCCGTCCGGACAGGCAGCGAGACGCCATCGACGCCCACGGTGGGGACGAGGCGCGGGCGGCCCTCGACGCCTACCGCGACACCTATCGGCTGTGGCGGGACGCCGAGCGTTCACTGGCGGAGCGCACCGGTCGGGCTCGTGAGCTGGCCCGGGAAGCCGACCTGCTGCGGATGGGACTCGAGGAGATCGATGCCCTGGGGCCCGAGCCCGGGGAGGAGGCCGAACTCGACGCCCGCATCCGCCGACTCACCGATTCCGAGGAACTGCGAGAGGTCGCGGGGCAGGCCCACGACGTCCTCGCCGGTGACGGCGAGACCAGCGAGCCGGTGGTGGGCGTCCTCGACCAGTTGAGGCACCGTCTGGCCGCTGCCGGTGACCCCGCGCTCGACCCGATCGCCACCAGCATCGGCCAGGCCGTCGCGGCGCTCGGAGATGCCGCGACCGAGCTCGGCCTGTACCTGGCCGAGCTGCCGGTCGACGCGGCGGACCTCGACTCGGCATTGGAACGACGCCACGATCTCAGGGCGTTGACCCGGAAGTACGGCACCGATGTCGACGACGTGCTCGCGTGGGCGGACAGGGCCCGTACGCGGCTCGGTGAGGTCGACACCTCCGACTCCGCCGTCGCCGAACTCCGTTCCACCGTGGAGCGCCTCGCTGCCGAACTCAACGAGCGCGGAGCCACACTGACGCGCATCCGACGCGCCGCCGGGGACGATCTCGCGGAGAGGGTGTCCGCCGAGCTGGCAGAGCTGTCGATGGGCGGGGCCCGGCTCGTGGTCCGGGTCACCCGATCAGGCGAAGGCCTCGACGGCGCCTCGGAGTCGGGTCTCGACGACGTCGAGCTGGCGCTCGACGGGCCGTCAGGCATCGTCCCGCTCGGCCGAGGCGCGTCGGGAGGCGAGCTGTCGAGGGTGATGCTCGCGCTCGAGGTGGTGCTGGCCGAGAGATCCGGGGGAGGGACCCTGGTGTTCGATGAGGTCGACGCGGGAGTGGGCGGCCGGGCGGCGTTGAGCATCGGTAAGCGGCTGGCCAGACTGGCCAGAACCCACCAGGTCATCGCGGTGACCCACCTCGCCCAGGTCGCGGCGTACGCCGACACGCACCTGGTCGTGCACAAGGACACCGGCGCCGGGGGATCGGACGGGGTCGTCTCCGGGGTCACGGCGGTCGCCGACTCCGATCGGGTGACCGAACTCGCCCGGATGCTCGCCGGTATGGAGGACACCGACACAGGTCTGGCACATGCGCGGGAGTTGCTGGAGAAGGCACAACGGGAAAAGTCTCAAGCTCAAGTCGACCGTTAATCCGACACGCCGGGCAGACCTCCCTGGTCACGTGAATCACACGCGTGATACTCGGCGCATGAAGATGTCGGGTCTGCTCAGCCGTCGTTCCACTGACCTCGCCGGTGTCGTGGGCACCGTCCGCCAGATCGAGGTGGGGTCACAGGTCCCCAGGAAGCTCGGCGCCAAGGACGTCGCCGTGCTCGATCTCAACCGCGCGCCCGCCGACACCGCCCGCGCTCTCGTCGACGCCGGGGTGGCGGCAGTGGTGCACGTGCCCCGTCAGGGGGAGGAGATGCTCCCCCGCGCCGCGTTCCGGATCCTCGCCGCGTCGACGATCCCGGTCATCGAGGACGCGGACCTGTCCGGGGTCGCCGACGGGACCCGGGTGCGGATCGACGACGGCGTCGTCTACTCGGTCAAGTCCGAGGACGAGATCACGAGCGGCCGCGAGGTCGACCCGGCCACACTCCTCGCTGAGGTGGACGCCGCGGAGAGCGGGTACGTCGAGTCGGCGCTGGCGCACCTGGCCAACGCCACCGAGTTCCTCAGCCTCGAGCACCCGCTGCTGCTGGACGGCGAGGGCCTCCCGTCGATCGACGTCGACTTCACCGACCGTCACGTCGTGGTGGTCACCGGTGACGCGGCCGCGCGCGGCCAGCTCGCCGAGCTCAAGCCGTTCATCCGGGAGTACCGACCGCTGCTGGTCGGCGTGGGTGCCGGCGCGGAGTTCCTGCGCTCCGCTCGGCTGACGGCCGACGTCGTCGTCGCGACCCCCACGGACGTGTCCGACGAGGTCCTCACCGACGGCGCCGTCCTGGTGGTACCCGCCGACCGCGACGGGCGCGCCGAGGGCCTCGAGAAGATCACAGAGCTCGGACTGGGGGCCACGACATTCCCCGCCGCGGCGACCGCGAGGGACATGGCGCTGCTGCTGGCCTACCACGGGGGCGCCGAGATGATCGTGGTGACCGGCGACGACAGGGGACTCGAGAACGCGTTCCGCGACTCGTCCGCGCCCTCGTCCACGATGGTCGACACGACCGTCTCCTCCCGCCTGGTCCACGCCGACGCCTGCGCGACCCTGTACCGGTCGCGTGGCGCCGGGATCGGACTCGCGCTGGTCGTGCTCGCCGCCCTGATCGCGGTCGCCGCGGTCGTGGTGGCCCGGGACGCCGCCGCGGACCTGCTCATCTGGGCCGTCGAGACCTGGAACTCCTTCGCGCTCTGGGTCCAGGGGCTCTTCCGTTGATCTCCCTGCGTCGCCACGTCCTGACGCTGGTGGCCGTCTTTCTCGCTCTCGCGGTGGGGGTCGTCCTCGGGTCGACGTCCGTGGCGACGTCCATCCGGGACGCGGTGGTCGAGCGTGAGGAGACGACGGCGGCGCGGCTCGAGGCGTCGCAGGACGATCTGGCCGCGGAGCGGCTCGCCGTCGACCGACTCGACTCGCTGGCGGGAGACCTCACCCCGGCCGTCGTGGACGGTCGGCTCGACGGGAGGCCGGTCCTGACGATCGTGGCACCCGGCGCCTCCGACGAGGACGTCTCCGCGGCCCGCGAGGTCATCGACGCCGCCGGCGGGATCGACGCCGGCCGCGTCACCCTGACGGACAAGGCCGTCGACCCGGAGGCGGACGCGGAACTCCAGGCGCTCGTCGCGAACCTGCCCATCGGCACCGCCCCGGCCGCTGATGCGGACCTCGGTACCCAGCTGGGCACGGCGCTCGGTCGCGCGGGGCTGCTGCGCGCCGAGGACGCGGAACCGCACCTCGAGGACGACGACCGGGAAACGGTCCTCACCACCCTCGCGGATGCGGGGATCATCGGCTACGAACCCGGGACCCTTCGGCCCGGCCAGCTGGCGTTGGTCGTGACCGGGCCCCGGGACGAGGAATCGACCGGGGTCCGTGTCGCGGCCCTGGCCCGCACCCTCGACGGTGAGGGCGCCGGTGCGGTGGTCGCGGTGCGGACGGGCGACTCCGGGGGACGCGACGCGGTCAGCATCCTGCGGTCCTCGGCGGAGGAGGACGTCTCGACCATCGATGACGCCGGTACCGAGGCGGGACGTCTGGCGACGACGCTGGCGCTGGCGGAGCAGCTCGACGGTGGGCAGGGCCACTACGGGCTGAGGCCGGACGCGACCGCCGCGGCGCCGTCGCTCCCCCCGACGCCGGAGCGGTGATAGCCTGAAGCCCCGTGGGGTGCACCGGAGCCACACCAGCATTCATCCATTCCGGCGTATGGACACGGGAGTCCCCTTGGCACTGAACCGAACCGCATCGCGGTCCGAGACCAAGCACATCTTCGTCACCGGCGGCGTGGCGTCGTCGCTGGGCAAGGGGCTCACCGCCTCGAGTCTCGGGCAGTTGCTCACCGCCCGCGGTCTCCGTGTGACCATGCAGAAGCTGGACCCGTACATCAACGTGGACCCCGGCACGATGAACCCCTTCCAGCACGGTGAGGTGTTCGTCACGGAGGACGGCGCCGAGGCCGACCTGGATCTCGGTCACTACGAGCGGTTCCTCGACCGCGATCTGGACGCGAAGGCCAACGTCACCACCGGGCAGGTGTACTCCGCGGTCATCGCCAAGGAGCGCCGCGGCGAGTACCTCGGTGACACCGTGCAGGTGATCCCGCACATCACCGACGCCATCAAGGACCGCATCATCGCGATGGGTGACCCCGACGACCAGGGCCGTCGCCCCGACGTGGTCATCACCGAGGTCGGCGGAACCGTGGGCGACATCGAGTCCCAGCCCTTCCTCGAGGCGTGCCGGCAGGTCCGTCACGAGGTGGGCCGCGAGAACATCTTCTTCCTGCACGTGTCGCTGGTCCCGTACCTCGCCCCGTCGGGTGAGCTCAAGACCAAGCCCACGCAGCACTCGGTGGCCGCGCTGCGCTCGATCGGCATCGTCCCGGACGGGTTGATCCTGCGCTCGGACCGGGACGTCACCGACGGGCTCAAGGCCAAGATCGCGCTGATGTGCGATGTGGACCTCGAGGGCGTCGTGTCCACCCCGGATGCCCCGAGCATCTACGACATCCCCAAGGTGCTGTTCAACGAGCACCTCGACACGCACGTCATCCGGCGTCTCAACCTGCCGTTCCGGGACGTGGACTGGACCGTGTGGGGCGATCTGCTCCAGCGCGTCCACGAGCCGCGCGAGGAGGTCGAGATCGCCCTCGTGGGCAAGTACATCGACCTGCCCGACGCCTACCTCTCGGTCACCGAGGCACTGCGCGCCGGCGGCTTCGCGCACCACGCCCGGGTCAACATCCGGTGGGTCGAGTCCGATGCCTGCACCACCGAGGCCGGCGCACGCGAGGCGCTCCGGGGCGTGGACGGCATGCTCATCCCCGGAGGGTTCGGTATCCGTGGCATCGAGGGCAAGCTCGGCGCCATCTCGTGGTCGCGCAAGAACCGCATCCCGTTGCTCGGCCTGTGCCTCGGACTGCAGTGCTCGGTGATCGAGGCGGCCCGCTCGGTCGGCCTCGAGGGTGCCTCCTCCACCGAGTTCGACCCCGGTGCCGAGCACCCGGTCATCTCGACCATGGCCGACCAGGTGGACGCGGTCGCCGGCAACGCCGACCTCGGCGGCACCATGCGTCTGGGCTCCTACCCGGCCACGCTCACCAAGGGCTCGGTCGTGGCCGAGGCGTACGGGTCCACCGAGATCACCGAACGCCACCGCCACCGCTACGAGGTCAACAACGCCTACCGCGACAAGATCGCCGAGTCCGGCCTGCAGTTCTCGGGGACCTCCCCGGACGGGCACCTGGTCGAGTTCGTCGAGTACCCGCGCGAGCAGCACCCGTTCTTCGTCGCCACCCAGGCTCACCCGGAGTACAAGTCGCGTCCGACTCGCCCCCACCCGTTGTTCGTCGCGTTCATCAAGGCCGCGCTCGACTACGAGAACGAGATGCGACTGCCCGTCGAACCGTGGCGCACCGGTCAGAGCGGGGACACCGGCCCGGAGACCGTGGACGCACCGGACGCCAAGACGTCCAGCGTCCGTGCCGACGAGGTGGACACCGAGGCGACCTCCGACACCCGCGCGGACGGGAGCTGACCGGCGTGTCCGAGCGCGGTGCCCCCGGGACTCACGACTACCGGACCGTCGCGAGCCGTGAGATCTTCGACGGTCGCGTCGTGCGGCTGCGCGTGGACACCCTGACCATGCCGGGCGGGGGCACCGCGGACCGGGAGATCTGTGGGCACGACGACGCCGTCGCGGTGATCGTCCTCGACGACGACGACCGGATCACCCTGGTCCGGCAGTACCGGCACGCCGTGGGGGAGCGACTCTGGGAACTGCCCGCGGGTCTGTGCGACGTCGACGGCGAGGAGCCCCTGGCGACCGCGCGCCGTGAGCTCGTCGAGGAGACCGGCCTCGAGGCCGAGCACTGGCGCCCGGTCATCGAGATGGTCCCGTCCCCGGGGTTCTGCACGGAGCGCGTCCACGTGTACCTGGCCACCGGTCTCCGCGAGGTCGAGCGTCCGGAGGCGGAGCACGAGGAGGCGGACATGGAGGTCGCGCGCATGCCGTTCGCCGAGGCCGTCGACGCCGTGCTGGACGGCCGGATCGTCAATGGTATCGCCGTGGCCGGCATCCTCGCGGCCCACTCGGTGATCGACCGGTCCTGACGGGATCGGACCCCCGGTGACCTCGGAGGGCGGCGCCACCGTGCAGATCCGCGGGTATCTGGACCACCTCGCCGTCGAGAAGGGGGCCTCGGCCCACACCCTGGCCGCGTACCGCCGCGACCTGGAGAAGTACCACCGCTATCTCGCGGCTTCGGGCGTCGACGACCTGACGTCCGTGACCGAGGCGCACGTGGAGGAGTTCCGCACCCGGTTGGCCACCGCCGACCCGGACGAGGGACGGAAGGCCCTGGCCCCCAGCTCGATCGCGCGGACCATGGCGGCGGTCCGCGGTCTCCACCGGTTCGCCACCCGTGACGGGGTGACCGCCCTCGACGCGGCCGCCGCCGTCACCCCGCCCCGTCCGCCGCGGCGGCTCCCCAAGGCACTGCCGGTCGACCGGATGATCGCGGTGATCGAGGCGGCCGGCGCCACCGAGACGGACACCGACCCCGCACGCCTGCGCGATCGCGCGATGCTCGAGTTGCTCTACGCCTCCGGTGCCCGGGCCGCCGAACTCGTCGGGCTCGACGTCGACGACCTCGACGGTCTCGACCACCCGGACGGTGGAGCGGTGATCCTGCGGGGCAAGGGTGGTAAGGAGCGGATCGTCCCGGTCGGGCGTCCGGCGTGCGAGGCGGTGGGGGCCTATCTGGTGCGTGCCCGACCCGCGCTCGCCACCCGAGGGGGCCCGGCCCTGTTCCTCAACGCCCGCGGTGGGCGCGTCACCAGGCAGACCCTGTGGAACGTGGTGTCGGTCGCGGCACGACGCGCCGGTGTGCAGCAGGACGTCTCACCACACTCGTTCCGGCACTCGTTCGCCACCCATCTCCTCGACGGCGGGGCGGACATCCGTGTGGTCCAGGAGCTGCTGGGACACTCCTCGGTCACCACCACGCAGGTGTACACCCTCGTCACCGTCGACACGCTCCGAGAGGTCTGGGCCGAGTGTCACCCCCGGGCACGGTAACGTGACCGTGGATACGGCCCGGCGCGCTCGAGACGGCACGCTCGACACGGCACGGGTGAGACGGCGAGGAGAGGAGATGCGGTGGCGCTGAACACTGGGGCGATGGACCCCGCGTTGTTCTCCCGCGCCGAGCTCCTGGGCGCCGACGACCCGGCGGCCGGCGAGGGGTTCTCCGCGATCCCCGAACCGGAAACACTGTCCTCGCACGGGCCCGCCGTGGTGTTGTCGATGTGCAACCAGAAGGGCGGCGTCGGCAAGACCACCAGCACGATCAACCTCGCGGCGGCACTGGCGGAGTACGGCCGCAGGGTGCTCGTTGTGGATCTCGATCCCCAGGGGGCGCTGTCCGCGGGCCTGGGCATCCCGCACCACCAGCTCGATCTCACCGTCTATAACCTGCTCGTGGACAACTCCGTGTCGACGGAGGAGGTCCTGGTCCGGACCCGTGTCGAGGGCGTGGACCTCATCCCCGCCAACATCGACCTGTCGGCCGCGGAGATCCAGCTCGTCAACGAGGTCGGTCGCGAGCAGGCGCTGGGCCGCGCCCTGTACCCGGTCCTGGACCGCTACGACTTCGTCCTCGTCGACTGCCAGCCGTCGCTGGGCCTGCTCACCGTCAACGCGCTGGCGTGCTCGGACGGCGTGCTCATCCCCATGGAGTGCGAGTACTTCTCGCTGCGCGGGTTGGCGCTGCTGACGGACACGATCGACAAGGTGCGCGACCGCATCAACCCCCGACTGCACCTCACAGGCATCCTCATCACGATGTTCGACCGTCGGACGGTCCACGCCCGCGACGTGCTCAGCCGGGTCGTGGAGGTGTTCGGAGACAAGGTGTTCGACACCCTCGTCACCCGCACCGTCCGGTTCCCGGAGACCACCGTCGCCGGCGAGCCGATCACCACGTGGGCTCCGAAGTCCGCGGGTGCGCAGGCCTACCGCGCCCTGGCGCGCGAGGTCATCCAGCGCGGCAGGTGACCGGGCGGTGACCGGCGTCGGGCCCCCGTCGGGTCAGGACCCGGTCGGGTCGGCGACGGAGGTCGGGGACCCGCGGGCGTTCACCGTCCACCTGACCAACTTCACCGGTCCGTTCGACCTGCTGCTGGGGCTCATCGACTCCAAGCGCCTCGACGTCACGGAGGTGGCCCTCCACGCCGTCACCGACGAGTTCATCGCGCACACCCGCCGCCTGGGCACGGAGGCCGGGCTCGAGGAGGTCACCGAGTTCCTGGTCGTCGCGGCGACACTGCTCGACCTCAAGACGGCCCGCCTCGTCCCGTCCGGCGAGGTCCAGGATCCCGAGGACCTGGCCCTGCTGCAGGCCCGGGACATGCTCTTCGCCCGCCTGCTGCAGTTCCGGGCGTTCCGTCAGGTCGCGGAGCTGTTCGGTGAGCTCGACCGCACCGCGCGCCACGCGTACCCGAGGACCGCCGGGCCCGACGAGGAGTTCCTGGGACTGCTCCCCGAGGTGGAGCTCGGGGTGGATCCCGACCAGTTCGCCACCATCGCCGCGGTCGCGTTCCGGCCACGGCCGGTCGACGAGGTGGGGGTGGGGCACATCCACGCCCCCGTCGTCTCGGTCCCCGAGCAGGCGGGCCGTGTCCTGGAGCTGTTGAAGTTCCACGGCGAGGGTCGGTGGGTGGACTTCCGCGACCTGATCACGGGGTGCGACGACTCCCTCGTCGTCGTCGCCAGGTTCCTCGCCCTGTTGGAGTTGTACCGGGCGCGCGCGGTCGCGCTCGCCCAGGACGAGGCACTGGGGGACCTGTTGGTGAGCTGGACGGGCGGGGACGCTGACGAGGTGACGAAGGGACGGGACGAATGGACGTGAGCGACGTGACGGAGCCCCGGGACCCCGAGCCGGAGGGATCGATGGGGGACGACGACGAGCGCGGTGGGCCGGAGTCGGACGGGCCGCCTCTGCGGGCCAGACTCGAGGCCCTGGTGCTGGTGGTGGACCAGCCGACACCGGAGGGCCTGCTGGCCGCGGCCGCCGGGGCGACGGTCGCCGAGGTCGACGCGGAGTTGCGGGCGTGGAGGGACGAGCTCACCGCCGCGGGGAGCGGGATGGACCTGCGGCGCACCGGGGACGGGTGGCGTCTCTACACCCGTCGTGAGCTCGCGCCGTACGTCGAGCGACTCCTCACGGACGGCACGAGGTCCACCCTGACCCGGGCCGCGCTGGAGACCCTGGCCGTGATCGCCTACCGGCAGCCGGTCACCCGGTCGCGGGTCGCGGCGGTCCGCGGGGTGAACGTCGACGGCGTGATGAGGACACTTGTGGCGCGCGGGCTGGCGGTGGAATGCGGCACAGATGCGGACACCGGGGGCATCCTGTATAGGACCACAGAGCTATTTCTGGAAAGATTGGGACTCACGTCGCTCGACGAGCTGCCGGACATCGCCCCGTTGCTGCCGGATGTCGACCTGGTCGACGAGATGAGCGACGACCCCGCGGACGATCCGCGGATCCCACTGGGGCGGCGCCGAACCGCGGCGCCCGACCCCACACCCCGAGACGACGACGAAGAGATGTGACGTTTTCATGACTGAATCCGCTGGCCGAGACGGCGCACCGGTCCGCCTCCAGAAGATCCTGGCCCAGGCCGGGGTCGCCTCCCGCCGGGCCTCCGAAGAGCTCATCGCCCGGGGGCGGGTGGAGGTCGACGGCAAGAAGGTGCGCGAGATGGGCGTCAAGGTCGACCCCGCCACGGCGGTCATCCGCGTGGACGGCACCCGCATCGTCCTGGACGACACCCTGGTCTACCTCGCACTGAACAAGCCTCGTGGTTACCACACGACCATGTCCGACGAGAAGGGTCGGCCCTGCGTCGGCGACCTCGTCGCGGACCGCGTGGACGCCGGACAGCGACTGTTCCACGTCGGGCGTCTCGACGCCGAGACCGAGGGCCTGCTCCTGGTGACCAACGACGGCGAGCTGGCGCACCGCCTCATGCACCCGTCCTACGAGGTCTCCAAGACCTACATGGCGACCGTCACCGGCGTCGTGGGCAAGGGCGTCAACAGGCAGCTGCGCGCCGGGGTGACGCTGGAGGACGGACCCGCCAAGGTCGACCAGTTCTCGATCCTCGACGTCCACGACGGGCGCTCGCTGGTCAAGGTCGTGCTCCACGAGGGTCGCAAGCACATCGTCCGGCGGCTGCTCGCCGAGGTCGGGCACCCGGTCGAGGCGCTCGTCCGGACCCGGTTCGGGGCCATCGCGCTCGGTGACCAGCGCGCGGGCACCTTCCGCAAGCTGGGCCGAAAAGAGGTCTCCGACCTGTACGAGGCGGTCGGCCTGTGAGCGCCCCGAGCGCCCCGACCGCGCGTCGACGCATCGCGATCGACGGCCCTGCCGGGACAGGGAAGTCCACCCTGGCCCGCACGCTGGCCCGGCGGATCGGCGGCGCCTATCTCGACACCGGCGCGATGTACCGGGTGGCGACCCTGCAGGTCCTGCGCGCCGGGATCGACCCGGAGGACGCGGCCGCCGTGATCGCCGCGACCGCCGACCTCCCGCTGGAGATCGGCACCGACGCCGGAGCCGAGCGCGTCCTGCTGGCCGGTGTGGACGTCAGCGACGAGATCCGCACCGCCCGCGTCACGGCCGAGGTCTCGGCAGTCTCCGCCGTACCCGAGGTCCGCGAGAACCTGGTCCTCCTGCAGCGGCGGCTGGCCTCCAGCGGGGGCACCGTCGTCCTCGAGGGGCGCGACATCGGCACCGTGGTGCTGCCGGACGCCGAGGTGAAGGTCTACCTCACCGCCAGCCCCGAGGTGCGCGCCCGGCGCCGCACCGACCAGGACCTCGCCGCCGGCCGCGAGGCCGACTACGACGAGGTGCTGGCCGCCGTCATCGAACGCGACCGCAAGGATTCCACTCGCGCCGCGAGCCCGCTGCGGCCCGCCGACGACGCCGTCGTCATCGACACCTCAGACCTCACCCTCGACGAGGTGCTCGACCGCCTGGTCGCGCTCGCCGAGGGAATCCACGCGTCGCACGGCGCCACCGCAGAAGGGAACGCATGATGCCGACCAACGAGGATAACCCCGAGTTCGACCTGCCCGCCGGTCCCGGTGAGGAGACCATCGAGGACGGCTGGAATGACGACACCGACTGGGAGGCGGTCGCCGCGGAGTTCGCCGACGAGATCGGGGCGGTCACCGAGGGCGTGGAGATCCTTCCCACCGTCGCGATCGTCGGCCGACCCAACGTCGGGAAGTCCACCCTGGTGAACCGCATCATCGGCCGCCGGGAGGCCGTCGTCGAGGACGTCCCGGGCGTCACCCGCGACCGGGTCTCCTACGAGGCACTGTGGAACGGCCGCACCTTCATGGTGCAGGACACCGGTGGCTGGGAGCAGGATGCCAAGGGCATGCACCGCTCCATCGCGCAGCAGGCCGAGATCGCCATGGGCACGGCCGACCTCATCGTGCTGGTGTGCGACGGCACGGTGGGCATCACCGCCGCCGACGCAACGGTGGCCAAGAGCCTGCGTCGGTCCGACACCCCGGTCATCCTCGCCGTCAACAAGGTCGACAGCGAGAAGGCCGAACTGGAGGCGGCCGAGTTCTGGTCCCTCGGCCTGGACGAGCCTCACGCCATCTCCGCCGCCCATGGTCGCGGCACGGCAGACCTCCTCGACGAGATCCTGCGGCAGCTGCCGTCCAAGGCGAGGATGCGCGAGGCCACCGATGTGCCGCGGCGCGTCGCGCTCGTCGGCAAGCCCAACGTCGGTAAGTCGAGTCTGCTCAACAAGCTGACCGGCGAAGAGCGGTCGGTGGTCGACAACGTCGCCGGCACCACCGTCGACCCCGTCGACTCGCTCGTGGAGCTCGGGGGACGCACCTGGCGGTTCGTCGACACCGCCGGCCTGCGCCGCAAGGTCAACCAGGCCTACGGTCACGAGTACTACGCCTCGCTGCGTACCCGTGGTGCGATCGAGGCGGCCGAGGTGGTCGTCCTCCTGCTCGACGCCTCCGAGCCCATCACGGAGCAGGACCTCCGGGTCATCTCCATGGTCGCCGACGCCGGCCGTGCGCTGGTGATCGCGTTCAACAAGTGGGACCTGGTCGACGAGGACCGGCGGTACGACCTCGACAAGGAGATCGACCGCGAACTGTCCCGGGTGCTGAGCTGGGCCCACCGGGTCAACATTTCGGCCAGGACCGGCCGCGCCCTGGCCAAGCTCGTGCCCGCGATGGAGACGGCGCTGGACTCCTGGGACAAGCGGATCCCCACCGGGCCCCTCAACACGTGGATGAGCGAGGTCGTCGCCGCGACCCCGCCGCCCATGCGTGGTGGTCGTCTGCCGCGGATCAGGTTCTGCACCCAGGCCACCACCCGGCCCCCGACGTTCGTGTTCTTCTCCACGGGGTTCCTCGAGGCCGGGTACCGGCGCTTCCTCGAGCGTCGGCTCCGTGAGACCTTCGGCTTCGATGGTTCCCCGGTCCGGGTGAACGTGCGGGTCAAGGAGCGTCGACAGCGCAAGTGACCTGCCGATTGGAGTCCGACGGAACCGGTGCGCTAGGGTAATCGAGTCGCCGCGCGAGCCGCGGTGGCGGACGGGCTGTGGCGCAGCTTGGTAGCGCACTTGACTGGGGGTCAAGGGGTCGCAGGTTCAAATCCTGTCAGCCCGACACGGAGAAACCCCGGGTCAGAGAAATCTGACCCGGGGTTTCGTCGTATCTGTCGGCTCTGGCGTCCCCTGGTGCACGGGAGGGGCGCGGTCCGGTTCCCGGTCGTGGTCGCTACCTCGGCCTTGACCCCGCTATGCCGTGCCGGGTGTGATGGCGGGCATGACAGAGGATGTTCGGTTCACCAGTACGAGGGGCCCCGAGCTCGCCGGCGCGCTGGAGGCCCCCGAGGTCGGGCAGCGCGGGTGGGGGCTGTTCGTGCACGGCTTCACACTGGGCAAGGACTCGCCGGCCGCGTTCCGCATCTCCCGCAGCCTCGCCGAGGAGGGGATCGGGATGTTGCGCTATGACAATCTCGGCATCGGTGAGTCCGACGGTGTCCTGGGTGACGGGTCGTTCTCCGTGAAGGTGGCCGACACGGTGCGTGCCGCGGAGTTCCTGGCAGACCGGGGGACCCCGCCGGATCTGCTCGTCGGCCACTCGTGGGGCGGGGCCGCGGCGATCCTGGCGGCGCAGGAGATACCGAGCGTCAGGGCGGTGGTCACCATCGGGGCGCCCGCCGAGCCCGCCGAGGTGGAGCGGCACTACGACGCGATCGCCGGCACGGTCCTGGAGGAGGGCAGTGGCACCTGGTCGATGGGTGGCCGCGCGATGACCCTCAAGCGAGAGTTCGTCGAGGACGTGCGCCGGGCAGACCTCATCGGCCGGGTGCACACCCTCGACCGGCCACTACTGGTCATCCATTCGCCCACCGACGCGACGGTGGGCATCGACAACGCCGCCCAGATCTTCCGGGCGGCGCTCCACCCGCGCAGCTTCGTCTCGCTGGAGGGGTCGGACCACTTCCTCACGGTGGACGGGCAGGCACAGCGAGCCGCGAAGATCATCAGCGCCTGGGTCGACCAGTACCTCTGACGCGCCGGCCCGGTGGTGGTGCCGGGGAACACCGGGCCGGGGCCTACCGTTGTAACCGATAGGAATCCCGTGAGAGGAGCCGCGCGCCGGACGCGCGGGCGAGGAGGGGCATGGTCGACGAGCGCACGCCACAGACGGCACGGGACCGGATCGTGTCCGACGTCGACCGGATGTGCCGGGGGGAGGGGCAGGCCCCGGTGGCGGAATTGTCCGACAGGGCCGCGTTGCTCGTGGCCTGCGGGCTGGTCGAGCCCCGCATCGGCGACGTCGTCCTGGCCCGGTTGCACCGCAATCTCCCGTTCCCGACGGTCAACGGGTTCCACCAGGTTCGGATTATCGAGGAACAACGCCACGACCTCCGACGGATCCTCGGCACCCCGGTGCCGTCCATGTTGCGGATGGCGTTGCGTACCCGGTTGGCGGATCTCGACCGGAGGTATCTCGTCCTGCGGACCGGGTTCACACGGGGTACCGGCGTCTGGGCGTTCCGGGTGAAGGACATCCGCGCCGACCGTCGGCGCGGCGTGCACCTGGACACCGATGACCGCGGCCGGTTGTTCGACGCACTGGCATCGACGCCGACGATGGCCGCCGTTCCGCTCGTGCCCCGGACCCTCGCAGAACTCGGGACCGTCGCCGCGGCCAGGGGTCAGCGTGAGATGGGCAGGGTGGTGCTGCCACAGCGGGTGCAGTCGGTGGTCCAGTCGCTGCCCTCGCTCCCGCACATCCGGGCGGACCGGCGCCGGATCCCGGAGATGTACACGGCCACGCTCATGGAGGTCGGTGGTCTGTACGACCGGTTGTACCGCGCCTACGCGCGGGGCGGACGGTCGGTCGAGGAGATCCGGCTGCAGTTCGATGCCGAGGCCGAGGTGGTCGGACTCGCAGGGGACCTGTGTCGACTTCGCGAAGCGGCGGCGACGGCCGGGGTGCCGCCTGCGAGCGACGGATTCACCACCCTGACCGGCATGGGCACGTCGATCGACGGGGTGTGGGTGGAGGTCGTCGACCGGGCGGTCGCGTTCCGCGAGCTCGTCGAGTCGGTGGAGTCACGGGCGGATGCCGCGGTGGCCGAGGCGGACCGTCTCGCCGGGATCGCACGCGACAACGGTGTGGCCTCGCCCTCGACGCCCTACCGCCCCTCACCGGCGGACGTGGTGGCGGAGAATCTCGCGGCCAGGGCGGGGGATCGCATGCTCTCGACGGAGTCCATGCGGCGGTTGCGGGGCCAGATCGACCCGGAGCGCTAGACGTCGTGACCGGCGGGGCACGTCCCCGCCCGCGTCCCGCCTGCGTACGGTGGACGCATCTGTTCGTGACCGGGAAGGATTCCACGCGTGGGACTGGCCAACCGCTTCTGGAAGCTCATGGGCTCCACCCAGGGACGCGACACCTCGCGCGCGCAGAGCGCGGTCGAGGCCTCGCACGAGTACGACGGGTGGGCGGCGGGACTGGACGACGGCGAGTTCGCGGACACGGCGCACGACCTGCAGCTCTTCGGGGATCCTCCCGAGGACCTCGCCCGCTTCCTCGCACTGGCCAGGGAGGCCGCCGCCCGGACTGTGGGGTTGAGGCCGTTCGACGTCCAGCTCCAGGGCGCATTGCGCATGTTCTCCGGCGACGTCGTGGAGATGGCGACGGGTGAGGGCAAGACGCTCTCCGGGGCGGTGGCGGCGGCGGGGTACGCCCTCCAGGGCCACACCGTCCATGTCGTCTCCGTCAACGATTACCTCGCCGCCCGGGACGCCCGCTGGATGGGGCCGATGTTCGAGCTGCTGGGACTGTCGGTCGGCCACGTCACCGAATCCTCGACACGAGATGAACGGCGTGTCGCCTACGGCTGCGATGTCACCTACGGCTCGGTCTCGGAGATCGGTTTCGACGTACTCCGGGAGCAATTGGTGACGAACCCGTCGGACCTCATCTCCCCGACGACGGACGTCGCCCTCGTGGACGAGGCCGACTCGGTGTTGGTGGACGAGGCTCTCGTGCCGTTGGTCCTGGCGGGTTCCACCTCCGGGGAGGCGCCGACGGGGGAGGTCCTGGCCGCGGTGCGCAAACTGCGCCCGGGGCGGCACTACGAGACCGACTCCGAGCGGCGCAACATCTTCCTCACCGAGGACGGCGCCGAGGCCATCGAGACCGAACTCGGCATCGCCGACCTGTACGACGCCGACCACGTCGGTACCACCCTCGTGCAGGTCAACGTGGCCCTCCACGCATGCTTCCTCCTTCGCAGGGACGTGGACTACATCGTCCGCGACGGACGGGTGCAACTGGTCAACGCCTCGCGCGGGCGCGTGGCCGAGCTCCAGCGGTGGCCGGACGGACTCCAGGCCGCCGTGGAGGCCAAGGAGGGCGTCCCGGTGTCCGAGGCGGGCCAGATCCTGGACAGTCTCACGGTCCAGGCCTTCATCGGGCGGTACGACAAGGTGTGCGGCATGACCGGTACCGCGCTCGCCGCCGGTGCCCAGCTGCGCGAGTTCTACTCCCTGGGCGTGTCCCAGATCGACTCCAACGCCCCGAACATCCGGTTCGACGAGGCCGATCGGACCTACATCGACACCGACAGCAAGACCCGCGCCGTGGTCGAGCACATCGCGACGGTCCACGCCACAGGCCAGCCGGTCCTGGTGGGCACACACGACGTGGCCGAGTCCGAGGAACTGGCCGAGCGGCTGGCAGAGAAGGGCGTCGACTGCGCGGTCCTCAACGCGAAGAACGACGAGGAGGAGGCGGCGATCATCGCCGAGGCGGGTGACGTGGGGAACGTCACCGTCTCGACCCAGATGGCCGGCCGCGGGACGGATATCCGACTCGGTGGTTCCGACGAGTCGCGGCGCGACGAGGTCGTGGAACTCGGCGGACTGCACGTGGTGGGCACCGGCCGGCACCGGACCGAGAGACTCGACAACCAGCTCAGGGGACGGGCGGGACGGCAGGGCGACCCGGGCAGCTCGGTGTTCTTCGCGGCCATGGACGACCCCGTCGTGACCTCCGCGCTCGAACCCGAGAAGATCCCGACCGCCCACGACCGGATCACCGGGTTGCTCAAGGGCAACCGCGGACGTGACGCCGTCGATCACGCGCAGCGGGTGACGGAGGGGCAGATGCTGGAGATCCACGCCAACACCTGGCGCTACAGCCGCCTCCTCGCCGAACAGCGCGATATCCTCGCCGAGCGACGTGCCGCGCTGCTCCGCACGGACAAGGCGTTCGAGGAACTCACGGCCCATGATCCCGAACGGAGTGCCCGGCTGGTGGAGGCGCACGGCCGCGACGCGGTGGTGCAGGGATGCCGCGAGATCATGCTGTGGCATCTCGACCGTGGTTGGGCGCGACATCTCGAAACGATGAACGACGTCCGCGAATCGATCCACCTCCGCGCGCTGGGGCGCGAGAACCCCCTCGACGAGTTCCACCGGATCGCGATCGACCACTTCCGTGATCTCGCTGCCGACGCGGTCCGCGAGTCCGAGACGACCTTCGCCGAGATCGAGTTCACCGACTCCGGGGTGGACCTCGAGGCCAACTCCATGGCACGACCCACCTCGACCTGGACCTACATGGTCCACGACAACCCGATGGCGGCCGGGGGGAACGTCTTCTCCGGAATGATGTCGACGTTCCGATGAGCGCGGCGCGTGACGGTCGACGGGAGACCGACCTCCGGGAATGGCGGACCGGCGAGGGCAAGGTCCTCGGGGCCAGGATCCCCCCTCCCCGGGACGGTCACCTGTCCGCGGCGGTCCCGCCCGGCCTGGGGCCTGACACGCCGGCGAGGGTCCCGGAGGTCAGCGACCGGTTCTGGACGCTGCCCAACGCGATCTCCCTGGGGCGCATCGCGCTGATCCCGGTTCTCGTCCTGAGCATCCTGGCGTGGGATGACCCACCCCTGGCGTTGTGGATACTCGGGGTGCTGGTGGTCTCGGACTGGCTCGACGGCAAGATCGCCCGCCTGTGGAACATGCGCTCGACCTGGGGCGAGCGTCTGGACCCGATCGCCGACAGGATCCTCGTCGCCGCCGTCCCCGTCACCTTCGCTGTGGCGGGATACATCCCTGTGTGGATCGTGGTGGTGCTGATCGCGCGTGATCTCCTGCTGACGACCACGCTCCCGGTCTATCGCCGGCGGGGGCTGGAACCCGAGGTCACCTACCTGGGCAAGGCGGCGACCTTCGCCCTGTTCTGGTCGCTCCCGCTGCTGCTGACCGGCCACGCCGGAGTACCGGGAGGCCAGGCCTTCGAACTCGTGGGGGAGGCGTGCCTGTACTGGGGTGTCGGCCTGTACGCCTGGAGCGGGGGCATCTACGTCTGGCAGGCGTCGAGGATAGCGCGGGCGGTTCCCCCGCGCGGGGCCCGATCGGCTGATGTGGGGGCGCCCGACGGTGTGTAATGTCGCCAGATGGAATTCGAAGTGAGCCACTCGAGAAGGGCGCGTCAGTGAGCGATCAGAACATCCCCGACCAGCTCAGGTACACCGATGAGCACGAGTGGGTGGAGCGGGTGTCGGACACCCGCGTGCGCATCGGAATCACCGAGTACGCGCAGTCCAAGTTGGGTGACATCGTGTTCGTCCAACTCCCGGACGTCGGTGGGGAGACCGAGTCGGGTGAGCCCTTCGGTGAGGTCGAGTCGCCGAAGAGCGTGTCCGACCTCTACGCGCCACTGAGCGGCAAGGTCGTCGAGGTCAACACCGCCCTCGAGACGTCTCCCGAACTGGTCAACTCGGATCCGTACGGTGAGGGGTGGATCGTCGTCCTCGAGATCGCCGATGTGGACGACCTGGAGTCCCAGCTCGAGCAGACCCTCGATTCGGACGGGTACGCCAAGATCACCGAGGGCTGAGCGGGTAGTCGCCGCCCCCGGGCCCCGCGACCGGGGACTCCGACATAGAATCAACAGCACCGCACGGTGAGCCCCCGCTGGGCTCGGACGAGGAGATACGAACGTGACCGAGAACAAGAACATGCCCGAGGCGACCGCCGAGACCACCTCGGTGTTCCGTGCCGAGCTCCTCAACGAATCCGACCAGCAGGCGGCCCAGTCCGACTCCGCCGTCACCGGTGTCGAGGGGCTCCCGGAGGGGCAGGCGCTGCTCGTGGTCAAGCGTGGCCCCAACGCGGGGTCGAGGTTCCTGCTCGACCAGGCCACCACGTCCGCGGGACGGCACCCGGACAGCGACATCTTCCTCGACGACGTGACGGTGAGCCGGCGGCACGCCGAGTTCCGGAGCGAGAGCGAGACCTTCACCGTCGTCGACGTGGGGTCGCTGAACGGCACCTACGTCAATCGTGAGCCCGTGGATTCGGCGTCGTTGTCCAACGGCGACGAGGTCCAGATCGGCAAGTTCCGCCTCGTCTTCCTGACGGGTACGCCCGGGCAGTGACCGCCGCCGGACAGGGCGCCCCGAAAGAGGAGTACCTCTCCATCGGGGGCGTCATCGCACTTCTGAGTCCGGAGTTCCCGGACCTGACGGTGTCGAAGGTCCGGTTCCTCGAGAACGAGGGGCTGGTCACCCCTGAGCGCACGGCGAGCGGATACCGGCGGTTCAGCGTCGAGGACCGCGAGCGCCTGCGGTACGTACTGACCGCCCAGCGCGATCGGTACCTGCCGCTCAAGGTGATCCGGCAGGAACTCGACGCACTGGACGCCGGCATCGCCGACGGGTCGACCACCGCGCTGCGGCCCCGGTCGGGTGAGGACGGCGTCCCCGGCTCCGCCCCGGACGATTTCCGGAGCGACACCCTGAAGAGGCTCACCCGCGAGAACGTGGTCGAGCAGTCCGGGGTGGACGCCGCACTGGTCGACGCATTGATCGACGCCGGCCTGATCGCGGCGGGGCCCGGCGGCTTCTTCGACCCCGAAGCGGTCCTGGTGGCGCGGACCGCGCACGATCTGGCCGGGCACGGGGTGGACGTGCGCCACCTCAGGGGTTTCCGCACGGCGGCGGATCGGCAGACCGGGTTGATCACCCAGATCGCCGGCCCGGTGGCCCGCCAGGGCGATGCCGATGCCCGTGACCGGGCCGCGGAGTTGGCGCGGGAGATCGCGGCACTGTCGGTGTCGCTCCATTCGACCCTGGTGACCGTCGCCGTGAGGCACGCCCTCGAGTCCTGACAGAGACAGCGCCCGCTCGCGGTGAACCGGATCGGGGCTACGCTTGAGACGTGGGAGAGGCGGAGAACATGGGAAAGAACATGCGCGAGGTCGACATCGTCGGCGTCCGTTTCGAGGAGCCGGAGTACGCACCCGTACTGATCCTGCACGAGAAGGACGGTGGCCGGTACGTACCGATCTGGATCGGGGCGGCCGAAGCCGCGGCGATCAGCCTCCAACAGCAGGGGGTGCGGCCGAGCAGGCCGCTGACCCACGACCTCGTGGCCGCGCTACTGGACACCTTCTCGCATCCGCTGGAGCAGGTGGAGATCATCGGAGTGTCCGAGGGGACGTTCTTCGCGGAGTTGGTCTTCGGCGACACGAGGGTGTCCGCGCGCCCGTCAGACGCGGTGGCGGTTGCACTGCGGACCTCCTCGCCGGTACTCGTGAGCCGGGAGGTGCTCGACGAGGTGGGGATCTCCCTCGTGGAGCAGGGCGAGGAAGAGGTCGAAGCCTTCCGGGAGTTCCTCGATCAGGTGAACCCTGACGATTTTCTCGGCGGACCGGAGGCGCCCAGAGAACCGGGCGGGTCATCGTCCTGACGCCTGCGACCTGCGAGTTTGGCATTCACAGTGGCCACACCGATACCAGTTCGCAGGTCAGGACAGACTCTAAACTTCAACTTGAGGTTGAGGTTTACCGCGTGTCCTATTGATCAGGGCCCGCGGCGGGCATAGCGTTGCCCTCAGTGAACTACACCGATGGTGTTCACGCGTCCAGGATCCGGGCATCGCCGCCCGGTACCGTGTCGTCACGATCGTGGCGACACCCGCATCTTGAGGGAGCAATCGTGGCCGACCACACCCGGGTCTCGGAGCCGTCCGTCGCCGATACGAACACGGAGAGTCTCTTCGGGGACCGAGGAGAGGGCACCCAGGCTTCCTTCGACGAGGTGCAGCCCGGATTGTTCCCCGATGACGGGATCCCGGACGGCACGAGCGGGTACCGGGTCCCGATCGCATGCCAGATCGCCGGGATCACCTATCGGCAGCTCGACTACTGGGCCCGCACCGACCTCGTGGTGCCCTCGATCCGTAACGCGGCCGGCTCGGGTAGCCAGCGCCTGTACTCGTTCAAGGACATCCTCGTCCTGAAGATCGTCAAGCAGCTGCTCGACACCGGTATCTCGCTCCAGAACATCCGGAAGGCCGTGGATCAGATCCGGTCACGGGGCGTGGAGGACCTGGCCACCATCACCCTGTTCTCGGACGGCCGCACCGTGTTCGAGTGCACCTCCAAGGAGGAGGTGTTCGACCTGCTCCAGGGCGGACAGGGCGTGTTCGGCATCGGTATCGGGGGCGCGATGCGTGAGCTCGCCGGGTCGATCGCCGAGTTCCCCGCGGAGACGGTCTCCGAGGACGACATCCTGGCACCGGTGGAGGACGAGCTGGCGGCCCGTCGGCGCGCTCGCGCCTCACGCCGCACGGGCTGATAGGCGCCGGTGGTCTAGACTCGGTCATGCGTTCACGCGACTCACGGGAGAGCTCCGCGGCCTTGTCGGTCGCGGGCGCCGAAGGAGCAACTCCTCTCCGAGAATCTCTCAGGCACCCGGACCGTGTAGTCGCCTAACGCCTCTGGAGAGCGGTGGAACAGACCACCCGCCCACGGGGAAAGCCGGGGCCGCACACGCGGCCCGGTGAATCTCTCAGGCGCCGGCACCCGTCCGGCAGGGGACAGAGCGGAGAGGGTAGCACCGGCCCGCAGGCCGCCTGTCTGGGCGGCCCCGCCACCTGAGGAGCACCTGTGACGACGACCCCTGACACCGCCCGGACCGGAGGCGAGTTCGTCGCCCGCCACCTGGGCCCCGACGCCCACGGCCTGGAACGCATCCTCGACACCATCGGCGTGGGTTCACTGGATGAACTCGCCGAGCGGGCCGTCCCCTCGGTCATCCTCGACGAGGTGGGACCGGACGGGCGCGCGGAGGGGATCGACGCGCTACCGGAGCCGCTGTCGGAGGCGGACACCCTCGCGGCGCTGCGCGAACTCGCCAACCGCAACACCGTCGCCGTGTCGATGATCGGCCAGGGCTACTACGACACGCTCACTCCGCCGGTGCTGATCCGGAACATCATCGAGAGCCCGGCGTGGTACACGGGCTACACCCCCTACCAGCCGGAGATCAGCCAGGGCCGTCTCGAGGCGCTCCTGAACTTCCAGACGATGGTCTCCGACCTGACCGGCATGGACATGGCCAACGCCTCCATGCTGGACGAGGGCACGGCCGCGGCCGAGGCCATGACGATGCTGCGACGGGCCAACCGCTCCTCCAAGAGCCCCCGCTTCGCCGTCGACACCGACATCTTCCCCCAGACCGCGGCGATCCTCGCCACCCGCGCGGAGCCCCTGGGCATCGAACTCGTCACGGCGAACCTGGTGGACGACGGCCTGCCCGAGGGCGAGTTCTTCGGGGCGCTCGTGCAGACCCCCGGCGCGTCCGGTCGTGTCGCCGACGTGTCCCGGCTCATCGAGCAGTGCCACGAACGGGGCGCCATGGTCGCCGCGGGTGTCGACCTGCTGGCGGCGACGGTCCTGACCCCCGCGGGAGAGAAGGGCGCGGACGCGTGCTTCGGCACCACCCAGCGCTTCGGGGTCCCGATGGGCTTCGGCGGGCCGCACGCCGGTTTCCTCGCGTGCCGCAGCGCGCACGCCCGCAACCTGCCGGGTCGTCTGGTCGGGGTGTCGACAGACGCCGACGGACGGGTCGCGTACCGGCTCGCCCTCCAGACCCGTGAGCAGCACATCCGCCGCGAGAAGGCGACGTCCAACATCTGCACCGCCCAGGTCCTCCTGGCGGTCCTGGCCGCGATGTACGCGTCCTATCACGGCGCCGACGGTCTCTCGGCGATCGCCCGCCGGGTGCACGCCCACGCCGACGCTCTCGCCCGGGGGCTGCGCTCGGCCGGGGTCGAAGTGGTCCACGACGAGTTCTTCGACACGGTCCTGACCCGCGTACCGGGACGCGCTGATGAGGTACTGGCCGCCGCCGCCGCGCGCGGGGTGAACCTGTGGAAGGTCGACGACGACTCCGTGTCGATCGCGTGTGACGAGGCCACCACCGCCGAGCACGTCGGGATCGTGCTCGAGGCATTCGGCGCAGGTGCCGTCGGGGTCGTCGAGATCTCGGTGGATCCGGGACACGGGGACCGCACGAGCGAGTTCCTCCAGCACGAGGCGTTCGTGCGGTACCGGACCGAGACCGCGATGCTGAGGTACCTGCGAGCGCTCTCGGACAAGGACATGGCGCTGGACCGGACGATGATCCCGCTGGGCTCGTGCACGATGAAGCTCAACGCCACCACCGAGATGGAGCCCATCACGTGGCCGGAGTTCAACCGACTCCACCCGTTCGCCCCGGCGGACCAGAGCGTCGGAATCCGCGAGCTCGTCGCGGATGTCGAGCAGTGGCTCGTCGACATCACCGGGTACGCGGCGGTCAGTCTGCAACCCAACGCCGGTAGCCAGGGCGAATATGCCGGACTCCTCGCGATTCGCGGTTACCACCGATCGCGCGGGGAGGAGGACCGGACGGTCTGCCTCATCCCGTCGTCCGCCCACGGCACCAATGCCGCCTCCGCGGTCATGGCCGGGATGAAGGTCGTCGTGGTGGCGTGCCGTGAGAACGGCGACGTCGACGTGGACGACCTGCGCGCGAAGGTGGACAAGTACGGTGCCGAACTGTCGGCGATCATGATCACCTACCCGTCCACACACGGCGTCTACGAGCACGACATCGAGGAGATCTGCGCGATCGTCCACGATGCCGGGGGTCAGGTCTACATCGACGGGGCCAACCTCAACGCTCTGGTCGGGGTCGCACGTCCGGGCCGGTTCGGGGGCGACGTGAGCCACCTCAACCTGCACAAGACCTTCTGTATCCCCCACGGTGGCGGTGGGCCGGGTGTCGGCCCCGTCGCGGTGGCCGAGCACCTGCGCGATTTCCTGCCCGGGCATCCCCACGAGGACGGCCTGGGCGCGGGTGGCGTGGTCTCCTCGGCCGCGTTCGGCTCCGCGTCGATCCTGCCCATCACGTGGGCGTACGTGCGGATGATGGGGGCCGACGGACTGCGCCGGGCCACGCTCACCGCCATCGCCAGCGCGAACTATCTGGCCCGGCGTATCGGGGAGCACTTCCCGGTGCTGTACTCCGGTGACGGCGGGTGGGTCGCCCACGAGTGCATCCTCGACCTGCGCCCGCTCATCGACTCGGTCGGCATCTCGATCGACGATGTGGCCAAGCGGCTCGCCGACTACGGCTTCCACGCGCCCACCATGAGCTTCCCGGTGCCCAACACGCTCATGGTCGAGCCGACCGAGAGCGAGGACCTGTCCGAACTGGACGCGTTCTGTGATGCGATGGCGGCCATACGCTCCGAGATCGACCGCGTCTCCGACGGTGAGTGGACCGTGGACGACAACCCGTTGCGGGGCGCGCCCCACACGGCCGAGAGCGTGTCCGCTGACGAGTGGACGCACGCCTACCCGCGCAGCGTCGCGGGGTACCCACTGGGGTCGACCTGGCGCCCGAAGGTGTGGCCGGCCGTCCGCCGGATCGACGGAGCCTACGGCGACCGCAACCTGGTCTGCTCGTGCCCGCCGTTGGACGCGTTCGCACAGGACTGAACCGGCGCCGGGGTCCGGTGTTGTCGTACCCGCATGACACGGTACGGGGCATGACGACGACCGGTCCCCACCCGATCCCCGCACTCCCCGCGGCCTGCCGCGAGTGGTGCCGCGCCCAGCCTCCCGCGCTGTTGGTCGCGGACGAGTACGTCGGGATCGATCTGGACCTGTGGAACCTGCGCCTCGCGGAGAAGGGCGTCGACCTACGCCTGGTCGCCGGTGGCCTCGACGGCGGGCGGGTCGAGTCCGGGTCCGGGTACCTCAGAAGGAGCGACTTGTGGGCGGCGGGTCGGCGCGCCCGGGGCAGTCTCGAGGAATCCGTGGTGGCGCTCTACATGTGCGCCGCCTGGCTGTCCGGCCACCCGTCGCGATCGGGGGTGCGGCGCGGGCTGCCGGACTTCCGGGTGGCCGAGCGGGACCGGCACGGTCGGGTATCGGTCTCCTCCCACGGATACCCACTCGTGCTGCACGAGGTGGTGGACTGGCTCGACGCGCCGGTTGAGGCGATGAACCTCCTGCGGCACGGAGCTCCCGCCGGCAGAGCGGGGCGCGGCGTTCCGGACCTGGGATACCCCCTGGCATCGCTGTACCTGTCGTCGTTGGGCATGGCCTGGTCGGCGCCGCATATCGTGCCGGTCGATCCGGCGGGGATCGGCACCCTGATCCACGCCGGGTGGACCGAGATCGACTCGGCCTCCCGCCTGACCCCGCGCCGATACCAGCGGTACCTGGATGTGGTCGCGGCATGGGCGCACGAGGCGGGCGTGGACCCGCTGGTGGTCGAAATGTGGCTCGTCACGGACTGGCATGACCGGCGGGCGGCTGCCCACCACCCGGGAGCGTCTGCCCGGGCTCCTCGGGGAACCGGCCCGCGCTGACCACCTTGCGCGCTAGTGTCCGCTCCATGGAACCCCGGAGAACGACCGTGGACGTCCCGGTAGGCACCCTCGACGTCCTGGTGTGGGAGCCGGACGGCCACGCGGCCGACGCAGTACCGGTGCGTACGGTGTTGGCCCTGCACGGCTTCCCCGAGTCGGCGTGGGAATGGGAGCGCGTCGCCGCGGACCTGGTGACTCAGGGGGTCCGGGTGGTGGCCCCCATGCAGCGTGGATACTCGCCCGGAGCGCGTCCGCACGATGTGGCGGACTATGCCATCGAGCACCTGTCGGCTGACGCCCTCGCCGTGGCGGACAGTCTGGGGCTCGAGCGCGTCCACGTGGTGGGTCATGACTGGGGGGCGTCCGTGGCATGGTGGTTGGCCGCCCACCATCCGGATCGGGTCGCCAGCCTCACGGCCATCTCGATCCCGCATCTCGCGGCGTTCTCCGACGCGATCGGGACGGATCCCGATCAGCAGGCCCGGTCGGCGTACTTCGGATTGTTCCGACAGGCGGGCAAGGCCGAGGACGTGCTCCTCGAGGGAGACGCTCACCGACTGCGCGCCATGTTCGGCGGGCAGGTACCGCCGGATCTGGTGGACCGGCATCTCGAGGTGCTCGGGGAGCGCTCGGCACTGACCGCGGCCCTGCACTGGTACCGCGCGATGCGGCGGTATGACCTCCCCGACGTCACCGTCCCCACCACATTCCTGTGGGGCGGGCAGGATCCCGCGGTCGCCCGCAGCGGGGCCGACGCGACGGCGGAGCGGGTGACGGCCGAGTACCGCTTCCTCCCCCTCGATGACCTCGGCCACTGGATACCGGAACAGGACCCCGCGTTGGTGGCACGCGAGGTCCTGGCCCGGATCGCCTGACCGCTCTGCGGCGCGTCAGTCCTGCCGCAGCTCCCGCTTGAGGAGCTTTCCGGACTGGTTACGGGGCAGTTCGTCGACGAACACCACCCGCTTGGGCACCTTGAACGGGGCGAGGTGCTCGCGCGTGCCCGCGACGATCTCGTCCTCCGTGGCGTGAGCTCCGTCCTTGAGGACGACTACCGCGGTCACCGCCTCGATCCACTTGGGATCCGGGGTGCCGATCACGGCGACCTCGGCGACCCGCTCGTCCCGGTACACGGCGTCCTCCACCTCGCGGGAGGCCACCAGGACGCCGCCGGTGTTGATGACGTCCTTGATCCGGTCGACCACCTCGACGAACCCCTCCGGGTCACGGACCACGAGGTCCCCGGAGTGGAACCACCCGTCGCGGAACGCCTCCTGCGTCGCCTCGGGCTTGTTCCAGTAACCCTGACACAGTTGCGGGGAGCGGTAGACGATCTCACCCTGCTCGCCGGCCGCGACCTCCGCGCCGCTCTCGTCGACGACGCGCGCCTCGACGAAGAAGACGGGACGGCCGGCACTGGCCGGGCGTGCATCGTGCTCCTCGGGACGCAGGACGCACGCCAGCGGCCCGATCTCGGACTGTCCGAAGCAGTTGTAGAAACCGAGCTCGGGGTACTTGTCGCGCAGGCGCTGCAGCACGGTGACCGGCATGATCGACGCGCCGTACTGGGCCTTGCGCAGGCTCGACAGGTCACGCGTGTCGAGGTCGGGGTGGGAGGCCAGCGGAACCCAGACCGTCGGTGCGAGGAACAGCGACCCGATCCCGTCCTCCTCGACGCGCCGGAGGATCTCCGGGATGTCGGGCGCGGCCATCAGGTGCACCGTCGCCCCCAGCGAGAGGTACGGCATCGCGAACACGTGCATGGCCGCGGAGTGGTACAGCGGCATCGTCACCAGTGGTGCGTCATCCGCGGCGAGGTCGAGGGAGAGGATGCAGCTGACGTACTCGTGCGCCAGTGCCGCGTGCGTCATCATCGCGCCCTTGGGCCGCGAGGTGGTGCCCGAGGTGTACAGGAGCTGCGCGAGGTCGCTCCCGGATGCGGGGGAGTCGACGGGCCGGGCCTCGCCCCGATCCACTGCCGCGCCCAGCAGCGTGCCGTCGGCGGGGTCCCCGGCGGCGGGTTGCAGCGCGAGCGTCTGCAGCGACGGCAGGGTCTGGACGACGGTCTCGAGGGTCGGCGCCTGTGCGGGGTCGACCAGCACGAGTGAGGCGCCGGAATCCGTCAGGAGGTACTCGAGCTCTCCGCCCGTCAGGGCGTAGTTCACCGGGACGTGGGTGTACCCCGCCCGTGAGGTCGCGAGGAAGCCGATGAGGTAGGCGTCCGAGTTGACCCCGTAGGCGGCGATCCGCGCACCGTCGTCGAGCCCCCGAGCGGCGAGCAGGGAGGCGACCCGGTCGACGGCTGTGTCGAGTTCGGCGTAGGTCCAGCGACGGTCGGCGAAGGTCAGGGCGACCCGGTCGGGGAACCGGCGGGCGGACCGTCGCAGGATCGCGTCGACGGTCCCGGCGCCGGCGGACGAGAGGGGGGACAGAGGGGTCGTGGTCATGGTCCGACTCTATAGCGGACGGTGACGTCGTACCCCGGGTGGTCAGTCGCCGGACCGGAGGAGGTCCAGGACGGCCCGGGGGATCTCCCCGGTGGCCTCGCGCGGGGTCCACGGTTCACTCGGGACCCACTGGGATCCGCATCCGCGGCACGCGAACAGCGGCTCTCCCCGACGCTCGACCGGGGTCTCGTTCCAATTGCACAGGTCGCGGCAGGAGCGCACGCGCAGGGGTGCGAGGTCGGGGTCCGGGCGGCGTCGCGCGAGCGAGCGGAGGGAAGCGAAACCAGTCATGTCACCAGCGAGGATAGACCGTCGGGAAGGCCGGGGGTGGACGCGCGGCGTCCGGTGGCGGTACGGGGCGGGTCGGTGGCCGCCCGGTGCGACGGCGGTAGCCTGAGGGGATCGGATCGCAGGGGGAACGGAGTGGACCGATGAGCGCATGCCCGTGTGGCAGTGGGGACGGGTTCGGGACGTGCTGCGGTCCGATCGTCGACGACGGCCTGCCGGCGCGCACCGCCGAGCGGCTGATGCGGTCGCGGTACACGGCGTTCGTGCTGGGGCACACGGACCATCTCTGGCGCACGTGGCATCCCCGGACCAGGCCGCCGACGGTCGAGGCATCCGACGTGGAGTGGACCGGGCTCACCGTCGTGGAGGTGGTCGCCGGAGATGAGGGCGACGACGGCGGGGTGGTCGAGTTCGAAGCGCGGTACACCGGCCCGGAGGGCCCGACCGTGATGCGGGAACGGTCGCTGTTCGAGCGCAGGGGCGGGCGCTGGACGTACCTGACGGGGTCGGATCCCGCGGGCGACTAGGACCGGGCGGGGTCCTCCGGCTGGCGGGTCACGATGAACGAACCGATCGTGCCGGGGGTGGTCACATCGATCCGGCCGATCCTGACACCGCGGGGCACCGTCCAGGCCACCATTCCCCGGATCTCCTCGCCGGGGGTGGCCAGGACCGAGGGGACCAGCGGGTCGTCGACGATTCCCGCGGGGTTCTGGATCCGCTCGAAGGGTCGTCCCGAGGGGTCGAAGGCGGAGAAGTCGGCCGGACCCAGCTCGGGCTGCCCGGACGACTGCACGGCACGGACATCCACCACCAGCACGGCGTCCGAGTACGCGGAGGACGGCTCGATCCGCAGGTTCGACACGGTGACGGTGGCGTCCCACAGATCGCCCGAGACGGGGAACGGGCGGTCGAACTGCTGGGATGAGGGCAGCGGGCCGCTGGGCTCGGCGGTGGGGACGGGCACGGCGCGTTCGTCGTCGTCGCCGAGGAGCGACGGAGAGCAGGCACTGGTCAACACGGTCGCCGCCGTGACCACGGCGGCGAGGGCGGCGCGACGCATAGGGGCGCTCCTGTGGCGGGATCGTGCGCCGGGCCGGTCCCGGCAGTCCCTGATCCTACGGCCCGTCGGGGTCGGGGTCATCGGAGGCTCGCAGGTCCCGCGAGTGTTTGCCCGCGACCCGGCGTACGAGGTCCGGGTAGACGTCATCGAGCTCCGCGGAGATCTCGGCCAGCTGGATCTTGAAGTTGACCGGCACGAACACCCGGTCGACGAACTCCGACTCGGCGGTGATCGCCTCGCCGTCGAAGACGTACCGGCACCACAAGGAGTCGCGGTTGAGGATCGCGACCTCGGTCTCCGCGGCGGCGGCGTCCTCCACCGCCGACACCAGCGGACTGCGGAACACGATGAGCGGCAGGGAACGGTGCGCGCGCACGAAGAGCAGGACGCACCCGGCGGGGACGGTGAAGACATCGTGCTCGTCGGCCCGGACGCGCCGCCGGTAGACCTCGGTGAGGGCCGCTTCCACAGCCCGGGTCGCCTGGTCCGGATCGGTGATCGGCTGCGGGCGGAAGTCGTCCTCGCCGCCCGGGGGGCTCCCGGCGTCGGACGGGTCCCCGTCCGGGTCCCCGTCCGGAGGCCCGGGCTCGACCGGACGCGCGCCGACGAGGTCATCCGGATCGGAGTCGGTGACATCGTGCAGGAACACCGGGTGTCGGATCCCGAACACCTGTTCCAGGGTCCCGGCGACGAGGTGGGACAGCTCGCGGGCCCGGTCCGTCGTCAGGCTGACACGTGGGCCGGCGGCGGGATCCGGTTCACGACCCGTGTCGGCGGCCTGCCATCCGAGGGCCGAGAGCTGCGCCAGTTGCGCGGGGCGCAGGGGGGTGGGGGTGTCCTCAGAACCGCCGCCGGAGACCTCGGCGTCGACCCGCCCGGAGGCGACGGCGGTGAACCGGATGTACGGCGTGTGCGCGGAGGGCGCACCGAGGACGGGTACCGCCAGGTCGAAGATCGCGCCGGGGACCAGGTCGCGCAGGAGATCGGCCAGGTGGGAGGCGAAACGGTCCCACCCGGCCGCGATCGACGCGTCCACGTCGAACTCGAATGCCGGCATGCAAGGCAGTCAACCACCGAGCCACCGTCTCCGTGAGCGGTTCGACAGGGTCCGGCGCACGGGTCCCGGCGCGCGCCGATCAGTTCCCGGTCGGCGGATGCCCTGCCTGATAGTCCGACCAGTACTCGTCGGAGCCGTCGAACCCGACCCTGATGCCGCCGCGGTGCTCGATGATCTCCGGTTGGATCGGCGCGATGGTCCGGGACGCGGCCAGTGCGGAGTCGACGTCAGCGAACTCGGCGAGGTGGCGTAGCTGGGTCCAGGTGGGCGGCAGCAGCATCGAGTGGCCCGTACGGAAGTCCGCCAGCAGGTCCACGGGGCGGGCCCACATGGTCAGGTCCACCTCGGTGGTCAGGTCGTCCGGCTCCTGCCCGCCCGGCAGTGCGGCGAGGAAGAACCGGGTGTCGTACCGGCGCTTCTCGACCTCGGGAGTGATCCAGTGGTCAAACGGACGGAGACGGCCGGCGGCCAGCGAGAGCTCCTCCCGCTCCAGGAAGCCGCTGAACGACAATTCGTGGGCTTCGAGCTCGGCCCGGGCCGAGTGGTACCTGCCGGCATCCGAGACCGCGGCTCCGTCGAGGTGATCCGCCAACAGGACACCGCACTCCTCGAACGTCTCCCGGGCGGCGGCGCAGACCAGCCGGCGGGCCCGCGGCTCGTCGCACCCGAGGCGCTCGGCCCACCAGGTGGGGGCCGGGCCCGTCCAGGCGAGGTCGGGGTCGTCGTCAGCGGCGTCCACCCCTCCGCCCGGGAAGACGGTCATCCCACCGGCGAACGCCATACCCTTGACGCGGCGGGCGACGAACACCTCCGGGCCGGCGGTGGAATCGCGGATCACCATCACGGTGGAGGCGTCCTTGACGGGGCGGGCGGTGCTCTGGTCAACCTCGGTCATGCTGTCAGTCTCGCCCGGCGCGGTGGCGCGCCCCACACCGGGGTGGGTGTGGTCAGTCGGAACCCGTGGCGGCCGGAGGCAGGACGCCGTAGAGCACGTGGCGGACCTGCTCGGTGACAGTCCCGCGGCTGTCGCTGACGGGGGAGCGCTCCACCCCGCACCGCACGATGGTCATGTAGAGCACGTCGAACACGGTCTGGGCCGGACCGGCGAGGTCGTCCGCGGTCGCGGAGGTGCCCGAGTGACCTGCGAGGACGCCGGCGATGAGGTCGCGAAGTTCTCCGAGGATGCGTTGCGCCTCCGCGCGGTGCGGCCCGGGCTCCCCGAATAGCGTCTCGCGGTGGTACGCCGCGATGTTCTCCGGCTGCCTGTCGAGCGCCACCAGGAGAGGTTCGCACAGGGTGACGAGATCGTTCACCGGGTCGCCGGTGGCCGGGCTTGTCTCGACCATCGCGCGGAACTCGTCGTTGGCGACCATGCACAACAGTTCGCCCTTGGACTGCGCGTACCGGAACAGCGTCCCCGTCCCGACCTCGGCCAGATCGGCGACCTCCTGGGTGGTCACCGAGGAGTAGCCGCGACGGGTGAACAGGTCGCGGGCGGCCGCGTGGATGCGCCGCTGCTTGTCGGCCTTGTTCAACTCGCGGCGGCCGGGTTCGCGGGTGGGGGTCACGAGAACCACTCGGTCGGCGGGCCGGCCATCAGCAACAGCGAGAACACGATCGCCACCACGACGAGCGTCGCCACCAACGCGAGGGCGGGCGACCGCACCGCGAAGGCCAGCACGCGCTCCGGGAGCGTACGCGGGGCGTCGCCCTCCGGGCCGACCCGCCACGGGCCGTCGAGCAGTCCACGACGCTCCACCGACCGCTCGAACGGGACGGTCGCATAGGGGATCACGGCGGAGGCCAGACCGAGGACACCGGTCCCTGCGGTCCACCGCTTGTCGGTCCAGACCGCGACGGTGGCCACCGCGTAGCAGAGGAACACGAACCCGTGGACGCTGCCGCCGACCATGGTCGCCCAGTCGAAGCCCAAGCCGTACTTGCCGATCATGCCGAGGATCAGGAGCGTCCAGGTGACCACCTCCGCGAGCGCGAGCCTCTTGTACAGGATGCGGGGGGTCACAGCTGTCCTCCATCGGTCGGGTCCGGGTCCGTCGGACATCGTACGGACCCGGGCCCCGAGAGCCGGTTCCAGGGCGTGGGCGGGTTCACCCGTGGAGGGCGAGGGAGGCGAAACGCACCTCGCCCGCCTCGTCACAGGCGGCCAGGTCCACCACGCCCTCGATGGCCCAGCCGTGGTCGCCCTCCGGGTCGTCGAGCACCTGACGGACCCGCCACGTATTGGTCTCCACGCCGGGGCCCGACTCGGTGACCGTGAACAGTGCGGGGCCACGGGCCGCCGGCCCGGTTCCGATGGCGTCGTACTCGTCCCAGTAGGCGTCGATCTCCGAGTCCCAGTCGGGGTGGTCGGGCACGTCGGCGTCAAGTTCCGCCAACCGCTCGATGTCGTCGCGCGAGAGCAGTTCGACGCGGCGGAACATCGCGTTGCGCACCATCACGCGGAACGCGCGCCTGTTCGCGGTGACGGGCCTGGTGTTCCCGGCGGACTCACCGAACGCGAGCTCCGCGACCTGGGCGGACGACACATCCGGGTCGGTGAGGAGCTCCCACTCGTCCAGCAGGCTCGAGTCCACCTGTCGGACCAGTTCGCCCAGCCACTCGACCAGGTCCTCGAACTCCTCGGAGCGTCGGTCGGCGGGGACGGTCTGGCGCAGTGCCCGGTAGGCGTCGGTGAGGTAGCGCAGGACGGCTCCCTCGGAGCGGCCGAGCCCGTAGGCCGAGACGAGGTCCGAGAACGTCATGCCCCGTTCGACCATCTCCCGGATGACCGATTTCGGTGACGGTTCGATCCCGGCGACCCACGGATGCCCTGCGCGGTAGGCGTCGTACGCGTCGGCGATGAGGTCCCCGAGCGGCTTGGGCCACGAGATGTCCTCGACCAACTCCATGCGCTCGGAGTACTCGACCCCGTCGGCCTTGAGCGCCCCGATCGCCTCCCCACGGGCCTGGCGCTGCTGGGCGTACAGGATCGGCCGGGGATCGTCGAGCACGGCCTCGATCACCGAGACCAGGTCCAGCTCGGGGGTGGGGGACTCCGGGTCGAGCACCTCCATCGCGGCGATCGCGAACGGCGCCAGCGGCTGGTTCAGCGCGAAATCCCGTTGGAGGTCCACCGTCAGCCGGACGTGCCGCCCGTCGCCGTCGGACTCCGGGAGCCGTTCCACGATCCCGGCGGCCTCCAGCCCGCGGAACAGCTCGATCGCACGGAGCACGTGCCGACGTACACGCGCGCGGGTCTCGTGCGAGGACAGCAGCAGGTGCCGCATGTGGTCGTAGCAACTGCCGGGTCGGGAGATGATGTTGAGCAGCATCGAGTTGCTCACCTCGAAGCGACTGGTCAGTTGCTCCGGCTGCGCGCCGACGAGCTTGTCGAAGGTCGACCGGGACCAGTTGACGAACCCCTCGGGGGGCTTCTTCTTGCCCGCCTTGGCCTTCTTCTTGGGGTTGGCGGCGGCTTTCGCGGCGGCCTTGGCGTTCTCGATCTCGTGCTCGGGGGCGAGCACCACCACGAACCCCTCGGTGTCGAACCCGGCCCGACCGGCACGGCCCGCGATCTGGTGGAACTCGCGGGCCTTGAGGACCCGCTGACGACGGCCGTCGAACTTGGTCAGGCCGGTGAACAGCACGGTCCGGATGGGCACGTTGATCCCGACGCCGAGGGTGTCCGTACCGCAGATGACGGTGAGCAGGCCGTCCTGCGCCAGCCGCTCCACCAGCCGCCGATACTTGGGGAGCATGCCCGCGTGGTGGACGCCGATCCCGTGGAGCAGGAGTTTGCGCAGGGTGCGGCCGAACGCGGTGCTGAACCGGAACCCGCCGATCTCCTCGGAGACCGCGGCCTTGCGCTCCTTGGTCGCCACCGAGAGCGAGGTCAACGCCTGGGCCTGTTCGAGTGCGGCGGCCTGGGTGAAGTGGACGATGTAGACGGGGGCCTTGCCGTCACGGAGGAGCAGTTCCACCGTCTCGTGGACGCCGCTGAGCTCGTACTCGAACGACAGGGGGACGGGGCGTTCGGTGCCGCCGATGTGCACGCACTCCCGACCCGTGCGCCGACGCAGGTCCTCCCGCAACCAGTCGACGTCCCCGAGGGTCGCGGACATGAGTAGAAACTGCGTGTCGGGCAGTTCGATGAGCGGCACCTGCCAGGCCCACCCGCGGTCCGGCTCGGAGTAGTAGTGGAACTCGTCCATCACCACCTGGCCGATGTCGGCGGCCGACCCCTCTCGCAGGGCGATGTTGGCGACGATCTCGGCGGTGGCGCAGACGATGGGGGCGTCGGCGTTGACCGAGGCGTCGCCGGTGAGCATGCCCACGTTCTCGGCGCCGAAGACCTCGCACAGGGCGAAGAACTTCTCGCTGACGAGCGCCTTGATGGGGGCGGTGTAGTAGCTGCGGACACCTCGTGCCATCGCCGAGAAGTGGGCCCCCAGTGCCACGAGGGACTTGCCGGAGCCTGTGGGGGTGGCCAGGATCACGTGGCTGCCGGCGGCGATCTCGAGGACGGCTTCCTCCTGCGCCGGGTACGGCGTCAGCCCCCGGTCGGCGGCCCACGCCACGAACGCGTCGAACACCGCCTCGTCGTGCAGGTCGGCGGGGACGTCGTCGAGGTCGGCGAGGAGGTGGGGCAGATGCACCGGTCCGAGCCTAGTCGCCGAGGTCGGTCAGCCGTTCATCTCCGGGCCCCGGCCCGACCCGTCGTCCTCGGCCTGCTGGGCCAGGAACCGCTCGAACTCGGCACCGATCTCGTCGCCGGAGGGCAACGGCTTGCCGCCGGGGTTGAGTGAATCGGAGCCCAGGCGCGTCTCCATGAACTGGTCGTACTGCTTCTCCATGAGCTCGACGGCGGTGAGGACCTCGGGGTTGTTCTCGATCTGCGCGTTGACCTGCGCGGTGAACTCCTCGGCGGCCTTCTCCAGTCCGGTGGTCGGCAGCTCGAGGTCCGCGAGCCGCGAGACGTTGTCGACGAGGTTGAGCACCGCCGCGGGGTACGCGGTCTGGGAGAGGTACTGGGGGACGTGCACGGTGAAGCCCGCGGACGGGATCCCGTGCTCGGCCATCCGCAGCTCGAGCAGTGAGGTCACGTTGCCGGGCACGGAGAACTCGCCGGGCCAGGCGGTGAACCCCTGGATGAGGTCCACATCACTGGCGTGGGCGCTGGAGTTGGTCGGCCGGGTGTGCGGCACGCCCAGCGGCATGGCCCCGAGTCCGATCGACATGCGGACGCCGAAGGTGGCGGCCAGATCGATCACGGAGTTGGTGAAGCCGTCCCACTTCAGGTCGGGTTCGAGGCCCGAGAGCAACAGGAACGACGTGCCGTCGGTGGCCTTGACGGCGTGCAGTTGGATCGTCGGCTGGTCGTACTCGGAGAACCGATCGAACGAGTACTTCAGGTGGGGGCGGCGGGACCGGTAGTCCACCAGCTCGTCGACGTCGAACTCGACGATCAGCTGGGAGTCCAGGGTTTCGCGGAGGTGTTCGGCCACGCCCTGGATCGCCTGGCCGGCGTCCGAGAACCCCTCGAGTCCGTGTACGAGGACCGGCCCGCGACCGTCCTCCGAACGCAGGTCGGGAACGGGTTCGATCATTCGGTACAGATCGCTGTGCCTGGCCATGTCGACTCCTCTCGTCACCACACCCCGTCCGTCGGGAGTACGGGGTCGCCCGGTCGTCCATCCGGGACGGGGTTCACAACTGTGACAACGACACCGCGCCCGGGTTGATTCCCCGGTGGCGGTCCCCCGGCCGTTCCCCACAGGTCGTCCCCCTCTCCACAGGCGGGGCGCGACAGGACGCCCGCAGGCCTCCGGTGGCCGACCACGTGCTCGATGGTGAGACCGGTGCACGGCACCTGCGGGCCGGGACCCGGGCGGGGCCCAGGACGCGCGAGACAGGAGACGGATGAGGACGATGACGACCGGCGAGATGATCGACGATGACGGGGCGGACGGACGGGCGACGGTGGTGATCTCCTCGCCGGAGGAGTTGATCGCCTCCATACCGACGATGCTCGGCTTCCCACCGGGCCGGGGGTCGGTGGTGGTGCTGTGCGGCGAGACGGCGGACGGCGGGCAGGGGCCGGTGGTCCGGATGGATGTCGACGGGTTGCTGGGGGCGGGACGGGGACTGGAGGTGGGGGAGAGTGTCGACGACGACGAGCTCGCCGGAATCGGCCGGGACCTGCTCGTCATCGCGGTTCGGGACGAGATCTACCGGCGGCTGGCCCAGCGGGGTCTGGGCGACGGCGGCGGAGGACGCCGCATCGGCGTTCGAGTACTGGCTGGGTGTCGCGGGCACAGAGGTCTCGGCGGCCTACGGCGTCGGCGAGTTTGCCGAGGGCGCACCGTGGGTGGACCTGTTCGGGATGGTCCGTGGGGTCCAACTCGATCCCGATTCGACGCAGATCGCCGCGGTCCACGCGTACGGTGGCCGGGTCCGGGCCGGCTCGCGGGACGAGATAGACCGGATGTACCTCGTGCGGGACGCGGACGCCTGCGACGAGGATCCCCACGAGTCGGGGCCGCCGCGGGTGGACGGGGCCCGTCGGGTGGCGGAGGCGGTGGTGGCCGAGGCGGTCGAGCGTCACGACGACGCCGCACGTCGACTGGAGGTGGGGGAGAGTGTCGACGACGACGAGCTCGCCGGAATCGGCCGGGACCTGCTCGTCATCGCGGTTCGGGACGAGATCTACCGGCGGCTGGCCCAGCGGGGTCTGGGCGACGGCGACGGCCGACGTCTCGTGTGGTGGGCGGTCGCGCGCCGGAGGCCGGGGCGTGAACGCTCGGTGGCGCTCCTGCTACTCGGCGCCGCGGCCTACTTCGACGGTAGCGGGGTGCACGCCTGGTCGGCCCTGTCGGCGGCCCTGGACGCCGACGCCGGCAACTCCCTCGCCCGGCTCCTGATCGACAGCCTGCACGCGGGCCTGTCTCCGGAACGGCTCAGGCAGGTGGCCGCGGCCGCCTGAGCCGCTCCGGGTCAGCGCGGAGCCGAGTGCGCGCGGTCGCCGAGCGCCTCGGTGAAGGCCCAGGCGTCCTCGACGACCGTACGCAGGTCGGTGCGGGAGGGTTTCCACCCGAGTTCGGCGATCGCCCGGGCGCTGGAGGCCACGAGCACCGCCGGGTCGCCGGCGCGACGTGGGGCGACGACGTCGGGGATGGGATGTCCGGTGACCTCCCGGCACACGTCGATGACCTCACGGACGGAGAACCCCTCACCGCTGCCCAGGTTGAGCACCCGGTGGGTGCCGGGAGTGTTGGTCTCCAGCGCCAGCAGATGGGCGTCGGCGAGGTCGGCGACGTGGATGTAGTCGCGGATGCACGTGCCATCGGGGGTGGGCCAGTCGTCACCGAAGACCTTGATATCGGCGCGATGGCCGAGCGCGACCTGCAGCACGAGGGGGATGAGGTGGGTCTCCACGACCCGGTTCTCGCCCGCACCGTGATAGGCCCCGGCGACGTTGAAGTAGCGCAGGCTGGTCGCGGCGAGACCGTACGCGGTGGCGTACGACGTCATGGCGTGATCGATCGCGAGTTTGGTGGCCCCGTAGGTGTTGGTCGGACGCGTGGGCATGTCCTCGGTGATGGGGACCTGCTCGGGCTCGCCGTAGGTGGCGGCGGTGGAGGAGAACACCAGGTTGCCCACCCCGGACTCACGCATCGCGTCGAGGAGGGCCAGGGACGTGACGACGTTGCCCTGCCAGTACTCCCCGGGCTTCTCGACGGACTCGCCGACGAGGGAACGCGCGGCGAAGTGCAGGACACCGTCGAACGAGGAGTCGAGAACCTCCGGCGCGCGTACGGCCACGTCCCCCTCGACGAACGTCGCCCCCTCGGGAACCCCGTCCCGGTTACCCGTGGACAGGTCGTCGAGCACCACCACCTCGTGACCGCGCTCGATCAGGACCGTCGCGCAGACCCCGCCGACATACCCGGCGCCGCCGGTGACGAGCAGCTTCACGAGACGATCTCGACCTGGATCGCGTGGGCGTGGTCGCCGTCGAGTTCCACCGTGCGCCCCTCACCGGAGTCGAGCTCGACGAGGTGCCCGCGGCGGGTGGCGGTGACGGTTCTGAGCGGTTCGACGCCCGCGGCCCGGAGCTCGGAGATCAGTTCCGTGTCGATCTGCACGTTCTCACCGATCGCCCGGATCCGGACCCGGTGGGCCACGTCGCTCTCCAGCGCCGAGAGCCTGATCTGGTTGGGGTCGTCGAGGGCGGAGGCGGGGTACCCGATCCGCTCCAGCCCGGGGATCGGGTTGCCGTAGGGCGAGGTCCGGGGGTCATCGAGGACCTCGATGAGCCGCCGCTCGACGTCGTCGCTCATCACGTGCTCCCAGCGGCACGCCTCGGCGTGGACCTTCTCGAGCTCCAGTCCGATCACGTCGACCAGGAGACGCTCGGCGAGGCGGTGCTTACGCATCACACCCACCGCGAGTTCCCTGCCCGTGGCGGTGAGCTGGAGATGCCGGTCGGGGGCCACGAGGACCAACCCGTCGCGCTCCATCCGCGCGACGGTCTGGCTCACGGTCGGCCCGCTCTGCTCGAGGCGCTCGGCGATCCTCGCCCGCAGCGGGATCACGCCTTCCTCCTCGAGTTCGTAAATGGTGCGGAGGTACATCTCGGTGGTGTCCACCAGGTCCTTCACGCTGCAGTCCTCCACGGTCGGATCGTCGATAGGTGTGCGACTCCCCGCAGGCGCGGGCGCCGTCAGGGTTCTGCCTCCGAGACTACCGTCGGGCCACCGACCGGGGTGGAGAGCGGACAATCGGGGGCCGGGCCCGGTGCCACACGCGTAGATTCACGGGTGACGTGCCCCACTGCTCGCTCGGGGTGCTCGGGCCGGGAACGACCCGGCCCACGGGAGGACGGTGGCTATGGCCGGGATCGGGGACGGCGTCGCGGCGAAGGTCGTGTGGAGTCCGTCATTGCTGGAGTACCGGCATTCCGCTGACCACCCGATGAGTCCACGGCGGCTCGATCTGACCATGTCGCTCGCGACCGAGCTCGGCGTCCTGCAGGGTGTCGAGATGCTGGACCCCGGGTCGGCCAGCGAGGACGAGCTACTGAGGGTCCACACCTCCCGCTACATCGACGCCGTCAAGGCCGCCGGCGACATGCCGCCCGGTGAGCATGTCGGGATGAGCCACGGGCTCGGGACGGCCGACAACCCGACGTTCCCGGCGATGCACGAGGCCAGCGCGGCGGTCGCGGGCGGCACGCTGACGGCCGCCCGGGCCATCGCCAGCGGGGCCGCGACGCGTGCGGTCTCCGTCGCCGGGGGGATGCACCACGCCATGCCCGCTGCCGCCGCCGGGTTCTGCGTCTACAACGACGCGGCGGTGGCGATCAGCTGGTTGCTCGACAACGGGTACGACCGCGTCGCCTACGTCGACATCGACGTCCACCACGGGGACGGCGTCCAGACCGCGTTCTACGAGGACCCGCGGGTCCTGACGGTGTCCCTGCACCAGCACCCAGCCACCCTGTGGCCGTCCACCGGCTGGGCGTCGGAGACCGGTGTCGGCCGCGCGGAGGGCACCGCCGTCAACCTGGCGTACCTCCCCGCGGTCACCGATGATCTCTGGCTGCGGGGCTTCCACGCCGTGGTCCCCGGAGTGCTGCGGACGTTCGAACCCCAGATCATCGTCATGCAGGCCGGGTGCGACTCGCACCGTGAAGACCCGCTCGCCGACCTCTCGTTGACCGTCGACGGTCACCGGCAGTCGTATCTGGAGGTCGTGGCGCTGGCTGACGAACTCTGCGAAGGGAGACTCATCGCGATCGGCGGGGGCGGCTACGAACTGGTGCGGGTGGTCCCGCGGTCGTGGACCCACCTCATCGCTGCCGTGCTGGGGGTCCCGCTCGACCCGGCGACCGCGATCCCGGACCAGTGGCGGGCCGCGGCCGGCAGGTTCACCGTCCCCGACCGCGTCCCGCAGACGATGGGGGACGGGGAGACCCCCGGCTACACCCCGTGGGAGCCCGCGGGATCCGATCGGGGGGTGGAGATGGATCGTTCGCTCGCCCGACTCGACCAGTCGATCCTCGACACCCGCCGCTCGGTCTACCCCCTGCTCGGACTCGACCCGGACGATCCCCGTGACTGACCGGCGGCGCTGCAACAGACTCATCGACCCCCTACCCCCCAGTCCCTGGAGGACCCCATGGCGCACCCCGGCGACCGCGAGACCGGTGACACGGTGACCGAGAACCCGACCGACGCCACCCCGGCGGTGGACCCACCCGAGCACGCGTCGACCGACACCTCCGTCGATGAGTACCCGGAGGGCTATCCCCACGAGTGGGCTGCGGACGTACTCGGATCCGACGGGCGGGCCGTGCGCGTGCGGCCGATCCTGCCCAACGACGCCGAGAAGATCTCCCGGTTCCACACCAGCCTGTCCGAGCGCACCCGCTACCTGCGTTACTTCGGATCGCACGATGTGCTGTCCGACCGTGAACTCGCCCGGATGACCAACGTCGACTACCGCGACCGGATGGCGTTCGTCGCCGAGTTGGGCGCGGAGGTCATCGGCATGGCGATCTACGAGCGACTGCCGAACTCGACCTTCGCCGAGGTCGCGTTCACCATCTCCGACCAGCATCAGGGGCGTGGGCTGGGGTCGATCTTCCTCGAGCACCTGGCCGGCGCCGCGGCCGAATGCGGGATCGACCACTTCGAGGCCGAGGTGCTCTCCGAGAACCGGTCGATGATCCAGGTGTTCCGGCGGGCCGGGTACGAGATCTCCCGTTCGTTCGATGGGTCCACTCTCCACCTGGAGTTCGCGATCGACCCATCCGAGGCCCTGACCAATGTCCGGAACTCGCGGGAGGCGGCGGCGGAGGCACGGAGTCTGGCGCGTGTGCTCAACCCCAGTTCCGTCGCCGTGATCGGCGCCTCGGACCAGGTGGGCAAGATCGGGCACACGGTACTGCGCAACCTCATCGGCAACGGGTTCTCCGGTCCCGTGTACCCCGTCAATTCCGATGCCACGTCGGTGCAGTCCGTGCGCGCCTATCCGAGCGTCAGGGACATCCCGGATCCCGTGGACCTCGCGGTAGTGGCAGTACCGGCGGCGTCCATGTCGGAAGTCCTCGACGACTGCCTGTCGAAGGGCGTGTCGACCCTCGTCGTCATCTCCGCCGGGTTCTCGGACGTCGGCAGCGCCGGCGTCGTCTCCGAACGGCGTCTGGTCAGCGAGGCCCGCGCCCACGGGATGCGCGTGGTCGGCCCCAACGCGCTCGGGGTGATCAACACCTCACCCGACGTGCAGCTCAACGCGACCCTCGCAGAAGTCGTTCCGGGACCCGGCCGCACGGGGTTCTTCTGCCAGTCGGGTGCGCTCGGGATCGCCATCCTCGCCGCCGCGGCCCGACGTGGGCTCGGGCTGTCCACGTTCGTCTCCGCCGGTAACCGCGCCGACGTCTCCGGCAACGACCTGCTGCAGTACTGGGACACCGACACCGCCACCGAGGTGGTGCTGCTCTACCTGGAGAGCTTCGGTAACGCCCGCAAGTTCTCCCGGATCGCCCGGCGCGTGGCGCGCAACAAGCCGGTGGTGGTGGTCCGCCGAGCGGCCGACGATCTGGAGTCGGGCGTCGAGGGGCTGACGGCGAACGCCATCGGTGGACTGTTCCGCGACTCCGGCCTCATCCAGGTGGATTCCATCACGGACATGTTCGACACCGCCACGCTCCTGGCCTACCAACCGCTGCCCACGGGAGGTCGCCTCGGCATCGTCGGCAACTCCTCCGCGGTCGGACGCCTCGGCGGGGACTCCGCGCGTCAACAGGGCTTCACCGTGGCGCATTCGGTCGATCTGGGTGCCGGCGCGTCCCCGGAGGAGTTCCGCGAGGCGATCGCGGACGTCCTCGCACGTGACGAGGTCGACTCGGTCCTGACGGTGTTCGTCCCTCCGGTCGCGACGGAACCCGACGCCTATGCCGAGGCGATCCGTACCGCCGCGGGCGAGAGCAGCAAGCCCGTGGTGAGTACCTTCCTCGCGGGGGAAGGGCTGCCGGAGGGACTGACGGTGACCGACGAGTCCGGGGTGGCGGCGCGGGGCTCGATACCCTCCTACCCGTATCCTGAACGAGCGGTGTCCGCACTGGTGCGCGCCCGCCGGTACGCCGAGTGGCTCGACAAGCCGGCCGAGGAGCCCGCCGAGTACGAGGACATCGACCGCGCACGCGCGCGGGAGCTCGTGGACTCGCTCTGCCAGCTCCACGCCGGAACCGAGTCGTTCGAGCTCACGCAGGGCCAGGTCCGGGCCCTGTTGGAGTGCTACGGGATCGACATCGTCGACTACCGCGTCGTGACGGATGTCGACCAGGCCGTGATGGCCGCCGACGAGTTGGGCTACCCGGTGGCGGTCAAGGCGATGAGTGACCGGTGGCGGACCCGCAGCGATCAGTCCGGGGTGCGACTCGACCTCGTGGACTCTGCCGCGGTGCGGCATGCCTTCGCGTTCCTCCAGTCCACGACGGGCTCACGTTCCCTGCACGTGCAGAAGATGGCGACCAAGGGGGTCGCCGTGACCATCCGGGTCGCCGATCACCCGATCTTCGGCACCCTCATCTCGTTCGGACTGTCCGGGATGTTGTCGGATCTGCTGGCCGACCGGGCGTTCAGCACGCTGCCGATCTCACCCCGCGAGGCGGCCGCCCTGCTCGACCGGCCCCGGGCCGCAGCGCTCCTCGACGGGTATGCCGGGGACGCGCCTGTGGACCGTGACGCGTTGGTGGAGCTCATGGGGCGGGTTTCATGCCTGGCAGAGGACGTGCCGGAGATGCGGCGCCTGTCGGTGGACCCGGCGCTCGCCGGACCCGACGGTCTCGCGGTGCTCTACGCAACGGTCCGGCTGGGGCCGCCCCCCAGGTTCAGCGCCGACGAGGGGCCCCGCCGGCTGCGCTAGGCGCTGTGGTCGGCCCTGGACGGCACCGCGAAGGCCCCGCCCCTCCCGATCGGGGGAGGCGGGGCCCTGGGATTGCGACCTCACGGTGTGAAGGGCTCCGGGGAACCCGGCTCGCGTCTGATCGGGCGGCGTCCGATCGGGCAGCGTCTGATCGTGCGGCGTGCGATCCGGCGTCCGGTCAGACGGCGTAGGAGCGGAGCTTGTCCGCGCGACGACCCTCGCGGAGCTTGGCCATGACCTCGCGCTCGATCTGGCGGACCCGCTCGCGCGACAGTCCGAAACGCTTGCCGATCTGGTCGAGGGTGCGGGGCTGGCCGTCGTCGAGACCGAAACGCAGCGTGATGACCTGCTGCTCGCGCTCCTCGAGGGTGGCCAGGACCGCGCGCACGTCGGAGTGCATCACATTGGTCACCACGGTGTTCTCGGCACTGGTGGCCTCGGCGTCCTCGATGAAGTCACCGAGCGGCGCCTCCTCGTCCGCGCCGACCGGCATGTCGAGGCTCACCGGGTCACGCGAATGGTCCAGCAGCTCCTCGATCTTGTGCGCGGGGATGCCCGACTCCTCGGCGAGTTCCTCGAGGGAGGCCTCACGGCCGAGCTGCTGGTGGAGTTCACGCTTGATCCGGGCGAGCTTGTTGACCTGCTCGACCAGGTGGACCGGCAGACGGATGGTGCGGGACTGATCGGCCATTCCGCGGGTGATCGCCTGACGGATCCACCAGGTGGCATAGGTGGAGAACTTGAAGCCCTTCGCGTAGTCGAACTTCTCCATCGCACGGATCAGGCCCAGGTTGCCCTCCTGGATGAGGTCCAGCAACGGCATGCCGCGGCCCGTGTAGCGCTTGGCCAGCGACACCACCAGGCGCAGGTTGGCCTCCAGCAGATGGGCGCGGGCGGCCTCACCTTCCGCGACGATCGCCTTGAGGTCGGCCTTGCGGACCGGACCCAGACGCTTCCTGGTCTCCAGCACGTGCTTGGCGTAGAGACCGGCCTCGATCCGCTTGGAGAGCTCGACCTCGTCCTCAGCGTTGAGCAGTGCCGTCTTGCCGATCCCGTTGAGGTAGACACGGACGAGGTCAGCGCTCGGGCTCTGGCCGTCCGGCCCCGCCTCCGTCCGACGGTCCGATCGGGTGGTGGCTGACGTCATGTCTCCTCCTCCTGCCTGGCCATGTGACGAGGCCGGCGTTCGGTTGCTGGTGGACGGATCAGGCGCGTGGCCGGGTCACGGTCACGTACCTCTACAACGACGGGGGTACCGGGAATGTTCCCGCGCCGATGATGTCGGTCACGATCCGTCGAGGAAACCCGCTCAGCCCGAGCCGGGGGTCTCCACCAGCAGCGTGAACGGGCCGTCGTTGACCGAATGGACCTGCATCATCGCGCCGAAGACTCCCGTGGCCACCTCGAGGCCGCGTTCGCGCAGACCGTGGACCACGGCGTCCACCACGGGTTCGGCCACCTCGCCCCGAGCCGCTCTCGACCACGACGGCCGCCTGCCCTTCGCGGTCGACCCCATGAGCGTGAACTGGCTGACGACCAGGACGGGGGCGCCCACCTCCGCGGCGCTGCGTTCCTCCCGCAGGATCCGCAGGTCCGAGATCTTGCGGACCATCGTGGCGACGTCGGTCTCGTCGTCGTCGTCCGACACCCCCAACAGGACCAGCAGCCCGGGGCGTGACAGGGCCCCGACGACCTCACCGTCCACCGTCACCGACGCCTCGGTGACCCGGGAGACGACGGCCCTCATCCCGCCGCCCCTGCGGCCACGGCCGCGGCGACCCCCGGGGGCAGGAGGCCTGGCATCCCCGCCGGGACGACGAACCCGTGGAGGAACAGGTCGGCGACCACCCGGCGGACGGGGCCGGCGAGGGCGTCGGGATCCTCCCCGGCACCGACCGCGGCGAGCACCACCAGGTCCTCCAACTGCAGCGCGCCCGTCCGCGCCCCACGCAGGACGCTCGCGGTGAGCGGATCGATCTCGTGGCGCCACCGGGCGCCGGTGACCCGCTCCACCACAACGGTGGACGGACCGGGGGAGCCGACCTCGTCCGGCCCGGCGGGGGCGAGGGATTCGGAGAGGTGGAGGTGGACGTCCGGCGACACTGTGAAGACCGTGGCATCGAGGGCGCGCTCCTGTCCGCCGTGTTGCTCCGCGGCCTCCCGCAGCCACGCCGTGCGCGCGAAGTAGGCCTCCGCCTCGTCACCGAGGCCGTCGCCGAACGGGTGCGTGAGGTCCTCGCACAGGACGGACGACGGCCCGTCGATCCGCCGGAGGTAGACGTAGCCGAACCCGATCCCGGCCACACCCTCCTCGGCGAAGTGGTCCAACCAGGCGTCCGCGGCCCTCGTGGTGGCCTCGTCGCGTGGGTCCATGCCCTCGTCGGTGAGCCAGGTCCACACGTAGAGGCCGGGGTCGGAGACGTCCCGCCGCACGATCCATGCGTCGACGCCCTCGGCCGGCACCCACGACGACACGTGGGCCCGCCAGTCCGAGTCCTCCCGCTCCACCCAGGACGCCAGCAAAACCGCGGTGCCACCGTCGGCCAGATGCTGCGGCGCGCCCGACACGACCGTCCGACTGGCACCGTCGAGCTTCAGGCCGGACTCGCGGTAGGAGTGCCCGGTCTCGGGCGGGCCCACCACGAACGGGGGATTGGCGACGATACGGTCGAACCGGCGCCCCGCCACGGGCTCGAACCACGGACCGTGCAGGAGCTCCGCACGCTGGCCGTTGATCGCCAGGGTGGCGGCCGCCAACTCGAGGCACCGAGGGGTGATATCGGTCCCGGTGACGGTTCGGGCGGACCCCGACGCGTGGACCATCTGGATCCCACAACCGGTGCCGAGATCCAGGACCGACCCGGTGGGGGACGAGGGCGTGACACGCAGAAGCGAGAGCGTCGCCTGCCCGACCCCCAGGACGTGGTCCGGCCGGGTCGTGGTGTGCACCATCGACCCGTCGACGTCCGCGAACACCCAGCGGGTCCCGTGCCCGGTGTCCACCGGACGCAGGTCGATCTCCGCACGCAGGGAGGCACCGTCGTCGATCGCGGTCCACAATCCGGCAGCGACGCCGTCCCGCACGTCGACCCCGGGCAGGGTCGCGGTGACCTCGGAGCGGGGGAGCGGATCACCCAGGACGAACAACCGCACCAGGGTCCCGACAGCCTTCGCGTCACGGGCGTGGCGGCGGACCGTCGCGGCATCCGATCTGTCCAGGGCCGAGATCGCCTCGGGCCCCAGCTCCCGCTCCAGTCCCTCCACCGTGTAGTCGTGCCGCCGGAAGGCCTCGGCCAGCGCGGGCGCGAGCTCGGCGAGGGTCGGGTTCGGTCTGCTCACGTGTCGGGGTCGCTCTCGTCGGTGGACGGGGTGGGATCGGGTGCGGCGTCGGGGGCGCTCGTGTCCCGGGGCGGTGCGTCGGTCCCGGTGAGCCCGGGTGGCAGGGCGTACGGGGTGTTCGACGACAGGCGACCCGCGGTGTAGGTGCGGGCCTGCCCCTTGGGGAGGGGAGGCCGGTCATTGGCCCCGATGACGGCGATCCACGGGATCGGGATGGACCCCGCCACGATCGCCAGGGCGATCCACGGGTTGTTCCAGAGGGCCAGTGACCCCGCCGCAAGGAACAGTGCGGGGATCCGGATGCTCATCAGCAGGAAGTAGCGCTTCTTCCGGGCCGCCAGCTCGTCGTGGTACGACTCGCGCGCGCCCGTGATGAGAACGGGCCTCGAGGTGTCGTCCCGTTCCCCGGATCGCTGACGGCGGAAGTCGGGTGCCATGGGGCCCAAGGTACTCCGGCGTTGGCGCCGCGACGCCCGGGTGCGGCATCATGAGGGGGTGAGTACCACCCGGACGAAGACACTCGAGCGTCCCGAGGTCACGACGACCGAGGAGACGCAGGACGACGCACCCAAGTTCTTCCACTATGTGGACAAGAGCAAGATCGCCGAGAGCGCGGTCATGGGTTCCTACGTGATCGCCCTGTGCGGTGAGGTCTTCCCGGTCACCCGATCCGCGAAGCCCGGATCGCCGGTGTGCCCGGAGTGCAAGCGCGTCTACGAGACCCTGAAGCCTGGTGAGTGATCCCGGCGCGGTCCCGGGCCCAGACGAACAGACCGCAGAACACTCCACCCCGCCGGCCGGGGGTGCGTCGCTGCGCGCCTGGCAGCGCACCGCGCTGCGCAAGTACCTCATGGCGCGGCCGAAGGACTTCCTCGCCGTGGCGACCCCGGGCGCCGGCAAGACGACGTTCGGCCTGAGAGTCGCCTCCGAACTTCTCGCCGACCGCACGGTCGACGCGATCACCGTGGTGGCCCCCACCGAACACCTCAAGTACCAGTGGGCCGCCTCGGCCGCGCGCGCCGGCATCGCCCTCGACCCCGAGTACTCCAACACCTCGGGCGCGCTCGCCCCGGAATACCACGGCGTGGTGGTGACATACGCCCAGGTGGCCGCGCACCCGTTCAAGCACCGGGAACGCACCGCGTCCCGGCGCACCCTGGTGATCCTCGACGAGATCCACCACGGTGGTGACGCGAAGAGCTGGGGCGACGCGATCCGCGAGGCGTTCGAGGACGCGGAGCGCCGCTTGTCGTTGACCGGCACCCCGTTCCGGTCCGACGACAGTCCCATCCCGTTCGTCACCTACGAGCCCGACGGGCAGGGGCACCAGCGCTCCAAGGCGGACCATTCCTACGGCTACGCCGATGCTCTGGCCGACGGCGTCGTCCGCCCCGTGGTGTTCCTCGCCTACTCGGGCGAGGCCCGGTGGCGCAGCAACGCCGGCGAGGAGTTCTCGGCCCGCCTCGGCGAGCCGCTGAGTGCCGACCAGACGTCCCGTGCCTGGCGTGTCGCCCTCGACCCGCACGGTGACTGGATGCCCGCCGTGCTCCAGGCGGCGCACACCCGGCTCCGGCAGATCCGCGCCGGTGGTGTGCCCGACGCCGGCGGTCTGGTGATCGCCACCGACCAGGAGCGCGCCCGCGAGTACGCGGCGCTCCTGACGGAGATCACCGGTACCCCGCCGACCGTCGTCCTCTCCGACGACCCGACCGCCTCGAGCCGGATCGGTACCTTCTCCGACTCCACCGACGAGTGGATGGTCGCGGTCCGGATGGTCTCCGAGGGCGTCGACGTGCCACGACTGAGCGTCGGCGTCTACGCCACCAGTGCCTCGACACCCCTGTACTTCGCGCAGGCGATCGGGCGGTTCGTCCGGTCCCGTCGGCCCGGGGAGACCGCGTCGGTGTTCCTCCCGTCCGTCCCCGTGCTGCTGCAACTGGCTTCGCAGATGGAGGCGCAGCGCGACCACGTCTTGGGCAAGCCCCACCGGGAGGAGGGGCTGGAGGACCAGCTTCTCGCCCAGGCGAACCAGCAGCAGGACGAGAACACCGAGGACGACGAGGACCGCGGTTACATCTCCCTCGGCGCCGACGCCGAGCTCGACCAGATCGTGTACGAGGGGTCGTCCTACGGCACGGCCACATTCGCCGGCAGCGAGGAGGAGGCCGACTACATCGGGCTCCCCGGACTGTTGGGTGCCGACGACGTCAAAGCCCTGCTGCGGCAGCGCGAGAAGGAGCAGATCAAGCGCACGTCCGCCCAGTCCGCCTCCGGGGCGGGGTCGGTCGCGGTCGTGGGTGCCGACCCGGCGGTGTCCGGGGCGACCATCCCCGGCAACGCCGCCGGACCCGGCGCGCATGCCGGCGCGGCTGCCGAGCGGGTCGCCTCCGCCGCCGAGCTCAAGGACCTGCGGCGTCAGCTCAACACCCTCGTGTCGGTGTACTCGGGTCGCCTGGGCAAGTCGCACGGGGCGATCCACACGCAGCTCCGCAATGCGTGCGGCGGCCCGCCCGTGCCGATGGCCTCGGCCGAGCAGATCCGCGAGAGGATCACCCTCCTGCGGAGCTGGTGACCGGCGGCGTGGGGTAGGCCCCGAGCGCAGGATACGCAAGAGAACGCCCCGGCCGCACTGGCCGGGGCGTTCTTGTCGGACGGGAGCTCAGGTGCCGTTCGTCGTCTCTCCCAGGCTGATGCCGGAGATCGTATGCCCCCGTCCCTCCCGGGTGTCCCGGACACGCCGCGGCCCCGTCGGGCGAGCACAACGGGGCCGGAGAATGCGTGAAAGGGCTCAGTCCAGGTAGTCGCGCAGCACCTGGGACCGCGACGGGTGGCGCAGCTTCGACATCGTCTTGGACTCGATCTGCCGGATCCGCTCGCGTGTGACCCCGTAGACCTGCCCGATCTCGTCGAGGGTGCGCGGCAGCCCGTCGGTGAGGCCGAAGCGCAGCCGCACCACGCCCGCCTCACGCTCGGACAGCGTGTCGAGGACGGAACGGAGCTGGTCCTGCAGGAGTGTGAAGCTCACGGCGTCCACGGCCACCACGGCCTCGGAGTCCTCGATGAAGTCACCGAGCTGCGAGTCGCCCTCGTCGCCGATGGTCTGGTCGAGCGAGATCGGCTCCCGGGCGTACTGCTGGATCTCCAGCACCTTCTCCGGCGTGATGTCCATCTCCTTGGCGAGCTCCTCGGGGGTGGGCTCGCGGCCCAGGTCCTGGAGCAGCTCACGCTGGATACGCCCGAGCTTGTTGATGACCTCGACCATGTGCACCGGGATACGGATGGTGCGGGCCTGGTCGGCCATCGCGCGGGTGATGGCCTGCCGGATCCACCAGGTGGCGTAGGTCGAGAACTTGTAGCCCTTGGTGTAGTCGAACTTCTCGACCGCGCGGATCAGACCGAGGTTGCCCTCCTGGATGAGGTCCAGGAACGCCATGCCGCGGCCGGTGTAGCGCTTGGCCAGCGAGACGACGAGTCGCAGGTTGGCCTCAAGCAGGTGGTTCTTGGCGCGGACGCCGTCGCGCTCGATCCATCGGTAATCACGCTTCTGCGCGGTGGTGAGCTTCTCCCCGCGCTCGGCGACCTGCGCCTGGAACCAGGTGGCGTACAGGCCGGCCTCGATGCGCTTGGCCAGCTCGACCTCCTCCTCGGCGTTGAGGAGGGCGACCTTGCCGATCTGCTTGAGGTACGCGCGTACGGAGTCGGCGGAGGCGGTCAGCTCGGCGTCCTTGCGCGCCTGGCGCAGGGCCTCCGACTCGTCCTCGTCCCAGACGAAATCGCCCGACGCCTTGTCCTTGGCGGTGGGCTCTTCCTTGGTCTCCTCGTCCGCTTCGACGTCCTCGACGTCGACCTCGACGTCCTCCAGCTCGGAGGTGTCCGGCTCGGCCTCGGGAGCATCGGTCGGCTCTTCGTCGACCTGGTCGCCGTCGACGCCCTCGGGCTTCGTCGGGGCGGCGGTCTTCTTGGCCGCCGTCTTCTTGGCCGCGGTCTTCTTGGCGGCCGCCTTCTTCGCCGGGGCCTTCTTGGCGGCGGTCTTCTTGGCCGCCGTCTTCTTCGCGGGCGCCTTGCGCGCGGCGGTCTTCTTGGCGGGGGCCTCGCCAGCGACCTCGCTGTCCAACGGATCGCCGCTCGCCGCGGAATCCGAACTGGTGGTCTTCGTGGCTGCCACAAACGCCCCTTCACAACCGGTTACTTGATGGGAATCGGGGATCGATGCCGCCTTCTGCAGACACTCGAGCCGTCCGCCTTGCGGTACCGGGCCCGTCCCCGGCCGGTACGTGTTCCCGGCGTGGGCCATTGTAACGAGATTCTTGTCGGGGGGTCGCATCCGGCGGGGTTGGTCCCGGTCAGTCCTCGTTGTCTGGTAGTGCCCCGCCGAGGTCGAGAACGCCCGAATGGCCGGCCGCGTACAGCGCTGCGCCGATGATCCCGGCGTCGCCGCGCCGGACCGCGGCCCGCACCGGGGTCCGGTTCTCGAGGAGAGGGAACCACTCGTCGGCGACCTCGCTGACCCCGCCGCCCAGGACGAAGGCGCGGGGCCACAGGAGGTCCTCGATCGAGCGCAGGACGTTGGACACGTGGGGGGCCCATTCGGCGAAGCTCAGGCCGTCGCGGGACCGGACCGCGGCGGACGCCAGGTGCTCGGCCTCGTCGAATCCGCGTCCGGCGATGTCCTCGACGATCACGTGACCGAACTCGGAGTTCGGCAGCAGTCTCCCGTCCAGCAGGAGGGCGGAGCCGATGCCCGTACCGAAGGTCAGGAGGATCACCAGCCCGTCGATTCCCTCGCCGGCGCCGTAGTGCACCTCGGTGAGGCCGGCGGCGTCGGCATCGTTGAGCATGAGCACGGTGCGGCCGGGGAGATGCCGGTCGAACAGCTCCGCCACGTCGCACCCGATCCACGATTTGTCGATGTTGTGGGCGATCCGCGCCACCCCCTCGTGGATGACGCTGGGCAGGGCGACCCCGACCGGGCCCGTCCATTCGAACTCCTCGGTCATCTCGCGGATGGTCTGCGCGATCGCGTCGGGCGTGGCGGGCTGGGGGGTGCCCCGCACGACTCTGTCCCCGATGAGTTCGCCGCGTGCGAGGTCGACGAGCCCCACTTTGATCCCGGTGCCGCCCACATCGACGCCGAGGCCTGTGGGAGTGCCCGGGGTGCCCGGTGGGAGGTCGGTCGCTGCGGGGGTGGGGACGGACATGTCGGGCTCCTGGGTGGCGGGACGTACACGGGCGCGGCGTGGGTCGTCGGGCGCCCGCGTCGTCGGGGCACGATGGGCGTGGGGCGCCCGCCAGGGTATCCGTCGGTCGCGCCGCCGGGCGGGATCATCGCCGGAGGGGCACCGGGTGACGACAGTGGGTGAGGACGATGTGGGATACGAACATGTGGGATACGACCATGTGGGATACGACGACGAGGAGACGCACATGACGGGGCGGGGGACAAACGCGGCGGTCGGCCGACCGGGCCCGGAGTTCATCGACGACTTGCTGGCCCTCGCGCTGCGGTTCGCCTCTTCCGGCGGTGACGTGGCGCGGCGAATGCTGGCCGAGTTCGACACGTCTGGTCTGGACTCGCGCTCCAAGACCTCGGCCACGGATCCGGTGACCGTCATCGACACCTCGGTGGAGCAGCATCTGCGCGGGGAGATCGAGTCCAGCCGTCCGGGTGACCGGGTGCTGGGCGAGGAGGGCGGCGAGGAGTCCGGTTCGGCCGACGCCCCGGGTGGCCGGGGAGGCGTGCGCTGGATCGTCGACCCGGTCGACGGGACCGTCAACCTGCTCTATGGCATCCCGTTCACCGCGGTGTCGGTGGCGGCAGAGGTGGACGGTGTCGTCGTGGCGGGGGCGGTGCACAACATCGTCACCCGTGAGACGTGGTCGGCAGGCCTCGGCCGCGGGGCGACCCTGCGGGAGGCCGACGGCACGTCGAGGGCGCTCCGGACCTCGGGGTGCGTGGACCTGTCCCTGTCACTGGTCGGTACCGGCTTCGCCTACGACGCCGGGATCCGGGCCGAGCAGGGTCGGGTGGTCGCGGGCCTTCTGCCGCGCGTACGGGACATCCGGAGGTGTGGGTCGGCGGCACTGGATCTGTGCATGGTCGCCGGCGGCCGGCTGGATGCCTACTACGAGCGCGGGTTGAAGCCGTGGGACTACGCTGCCGGGGCCCTCGTCGCGGCCGAAGCGGGTGCGATGGTGGCCGTGTCAGACGACCCCGCGGTGCCGACGACCGCTGCATCGCCCGGCGTGGCGGAGGAGTTCCTCGGTGCGCTCGAGGACCTGTCGGCCGGGGTCAACAGCTGACCATGCGGGCAGCGTCGAGTTCGGCGGAGATGGGCTGACGCCCGACCTCGAGTTCGTCGAGTGCCCCCACCGCCTCCGTCGAGTCGGACAACCGCGAGAAGATCGTGCCCAGTGCGAGGTCGACCGTGTCGTCCTCACGGCCGTCCCTCACCAGTTGCATGCACGGCGCCGCGAGCGAGAGTGACCGCGCGGCCGCCTGTCCCGCGTCGCCGTAGCGGATCTGTCCGTGGCACTCGAGGGCCTGCCCGTAGATCGGGTCGTTGCCGATGGCGTCCGAGCCGGCGGGCTGGAATCCGCGTTCGGCGAGTTGAGCGGCCACGGCTCCGGCTTGGCCGCTCTGCCCGTTCGCGTTCAGCACGCGGACGCGGGTCTTGTCCAGTAGTGCCGGCTCGACCCCGTCGAGGGCGTCCGCGGGCTGGTCACGGAGGCCCGCGTCCTCGGCCGCGGGGGGTACCGGACATGCCGCGGCCTGTGTGGCGGCATCATTTCCCCGTAGTGCAGTGGCCCAGACGAGTGCTCCCAGCACCAGCGCCACCACCACGAACAGGACGTAGGCGGAACGCAGACGGTGTATCCCCCGGGTGGGGGTCGGACTCGGTGTCGCCTGGGTGCTGAGGTGGACGACCATGAGGTCCTTTCCTGCAGGTGGACGGAGTGAGAGCCTCTCCGGGCCCTGACCCATCACTGTAAACGCCCGGAGCCTGTCGTCCCGGTCGCCGCACTGGCGGATGCCGCGGATGAAAATGCCGGGTAATTCCGTTACTATGCGTGCGCTGGTCAGTCCGTGACCGGCCCGCGCGCCCCCCACTCAGACCCGCAGAAATGAGACTCATGGCAACCGACTACGACGCCCCCCGCCGGACCGAGGCAGACGAGCTCACCGGTGATTCGCTGGAGGAGCTGAAGGCCCGGCGTGCAGAGGGAGCGACCGGCGAGGTCGACGTGGACGAGACGGACACCGCCGAGTCCTACGAACTGCCGGGCGCCGACCTGTCCGGCGAGGAGCTCACGGTGCGTGTCGTGCCGGAGCAGGACAACGAGTTCACCTGTGGTGAGTGCTTCCTGGTGCATCACCGCAGCCGTTTCGCCGAGGAGCGGGACGGGATGCCGATCTGCGTGGACTGCGCCGGCTGATCGACCGCCGGCTACTCCGCCGCGGCTCGGCCGGTCAGCTGTAGTGGTTGTCCGGAAGCGCCGCTGCGAGGCCTTCGGGGTCCCGCGTGCTGATGAGCCAGTACGGGGTGGGATCCATCGGGTCGTCGAGGACGATGATCACCATCGTGGGGATGTATCCCCTGTGGACCACGAAGGCCTCGGGGTCGAGCTGCCGCCCCATCGCGGCCTGCTTGGCGGTGGCGGGCACGACGGCGCTGCGGGCGATGGCGTCGAAGGGCAGGCGGGCGTTGCCCGCATAGAGGGTCCCCCCTCCCTGGCCGTCGGACTCGACCTCGATCTTCACCCGGCCGACGGAGATGAACAGCCAGGCGAGCAGGACGGGGACCACGACGGCCAGCAGCCACAGCCACCACCGCGCTCCGATAACGAGCGCCTGGGCGACCACCACGACGGTGATCACGGCGAGGACGACCCACCACCATGCCGGGACCCGGAGGGTTTCCGAGTGAACCGGGCGCGGAGCGCGATCGGGCGGCGGGCGGAGATCTTCGTCGGTCACGACGTCAAGACTATCGAGCAACCGGGCCGGGCCCGGCAGGAGGGCGAGAGGCCATGAGCAATCCGGACGACGAGAACGGCACCGGCGGGGTGCTACGGGTACGCCGTCTGGACCGTGGGCTTCCCCTTCCGGTCCGGGCACACGCCACGGATGCGGGGATCGATCTGCACGCCGCGCACGACTGTGAGCTGGCGCCGGGGCACCGGGCCCTGGTGGGCACGGGGGTGGCGGTGGCGGTCCCCGCGGGCTACGTGGGCCTGGTCCATCCGCGGTCCGGCCTCGCGGCACGGGCGGGTCTGTCGATCGTCAACGCCCCGGGGACGGTCGACGCCGGCTACCGGGGGGAGATCAAGGTCAACCTCGTCAACCTGGACCCCACGGAGCCGGTCCGTATCGGACGAGGTGACCGCATCGCCCAGCTCCTGGTCCAGCGCGTCGAACTGTGGGATGTGGTGGAGGTCGACGAGCTCGGCGAGACCGACCGGGGTGAGGGCGGCCACGGGTCGACGGGCGGGCACCACCGCCTGACCTGACCGGCGTCCACCTCGTTGGGTAGCGTCGACCCGAGACGGTCCCGTTCGGGGCCGGGTCGCACGGGGAGAGGATTTCCACCATGTTCGGACGAAAGAAGCCGGTGACCGGGGCCCGCGACGCCACCACGGCCACCGAGCAGGAGTCGCAGCCCCCTTCCACGACGGGGCCTCATGACCGCTCGTCCGTCGGTGACGTGCCCGGGTACTACACCTCGCTCGGCTACGGCCACATCGATCTCGGTTCGCTGGTCATCGGAGTTCCCAAGGGACGTGACCTGAACGTCGCACTGGACCCCAACGGTCAGCCCGAGTTCCATGTGGTCACCCAGGTCTCGAGGGTCATCCCACGCGCGTTCGCCGCGCCCAAGTCCGCGGGTCAGTGGCGGACGATGGTGACGGGAATGCGCGAGCAGCTCGAGCAACAGGGCGCGGACGTCTCCGTCGAGGACGGGCCGTGGGGGCGTGAACTGGTGGCGGTGATGCCGGGAGCCGTTTTCCGCGCGATCGGGGTTGACGGCCACCGTTGGACCGCCGAGGTGCGGATCATGGCCACCCCCGAGCTGGCGGACCAGGCTGCGGAGGAGGGCCGCGAGGTCTTCCAGCACCTGCTCATCCATCGCGGGGACGGCCCCATGCCGGTTCGTGAGCAGCTACCGCTCACCATTCCGGACGAGATCCAACAAGCACTGACGCAGGCGCAGTCCCAGCTGGCCGCACAGCAGCAGGCCCAGGCGTACCAGCAGCAGATGGCGGCAGGCCGGACCGGCCAGCCCGGCAATGCCGGCCAGACGCGCCAGCCAGGCCCTGCCGGCCAGGCTCCGGCCCAGTCGCCGGCATCGCAGGAGGCTCGGGCATCCCGGAACCCCCAGGCGCAGCCTGCCGCTCCCGCGGCGTCGCCCGCGCCGGACAGTGCCCCCAGGGCGCCGCGGAGAGACGGTAGCGCGATGGACAGGCTCCGTGACGGAGACGACGACCTGTGAGGTTTCCCGACCAGCGAGCGGGGGGGTGACCGTGCCGTTCCCCCGAACGCTCCGGGCATTGACCGCCCGGCTCACCGATCCGGTGGAAATGCTCGACGCGGCTGACCTCGCCGGCCGGGTGCACCGTACCGGATGCTCGCATGTCGCGACTGTGTCGCGTGGGGATCACGTGACCCTGACGGGGCGTGTCCGCACCGTCCTGACATGTGGGGGAGAGGACTTCCTCGGTCTCACCGCCGAGGTCTTCGACGGTACGGGCGCGGTCGAGGTGTGTTGGCTCGGGCGACGCACCGTTCCGGGCATCGACACCGGCCGGTGCCTCCGTGTCACCGGACGGGTCGGCGTCCGGCACGGACACAAGATCATGTTCAACCCGCGATATGAGCTACTGGACGAGCAGCCCCGCACCGCCGTGGAGGAGTCGCGTGACCGAGTCTGAACGGGCGACCCCGCAGGCGACCGGTGCGACGCGCCGGAGATCGTCCTTCGGGGACCCCGACGCGTCCCTGATCGATCAGATGGGCGGGATCCGGGGGCTGGTGTACTCGTCGATCCCGATTCTCACGTTCGTCCCCCTCAACGGGATCTGGGGGCTGACCGCCGCGATCTGGGGTGCGCTGGGCGTCGCCGTGGCGATGCTGGCGTGGTCACTGGGGCGTCGAGAGAACCCGCAGCCCGCGATCTCGGGTTTCATCGGTGTCGCCATCTGCGTCTTCATCGCCTGGCGGACCGGGGACGCCAAGGGTTACTTCCTCTACGGGATCATCACCCAGGCCGTGTACGGCGCGGCGTTCGCGATCTCCGCGCTCGTCCGCTGGCCTCTGGTCGGAGTGATCTGGGGATTCCTCGACGGCAGGGGGATGGCCTGGCGCCGGATTCCGGCGGCCCGGCGGTGGTATACGGTCGCGACGTCGTTCTGGGCCGGACTGTTCGCCATCCGAGCCGTCCTGCAATACGCGCTGTACCTCAATGACGAGGTCACCTGGCTCGGTGCCGCGCGCATCGGCATGGGATGGCCGTTGGCACTCGTGGCCTTCCTGGGAACCGTCTGGGCGGTCCGACGGGCCTCGACGCACGAAAAGGAGATGCTGCACGAGGCTGACTCGGACACCGGGGCCCCGGCGTCACCCGAGGACGAGACCGGCGGCGCCTGACACTCCGCTCCGCGGGACGGGACAGCCCCGGCGACCGGATGGTCGCCGGGGCTGTCCCGTTGCTTCGCGAGCGATGGACGACGTCGACGGGAGGTCAGACCGCCGCGGTCGCCGCGCGGGAGAAGTCGCTCGGCCCGGTGATCGCCCGGTAGGCGTAGACCGAGGCGAGTGTGGTGACCGGAATCGCCACGAACAGGCCGACGAGCAGTGCCAGCGCGCCCACCACGAGGATGAGGACGTTGAGGAGGGCGAGTGCGAAGAGGTTGCCGGCGTCCGACTTGATCGCGTTGAAGCTCGAGACGATCGCGTCTGTGGCGGTCATGTTGCGGTCGACGACGAAGTACTGCGTCCAGTACAGGAAGAACGCCACGACGAACGCGCCGATGATGAAGCCGATGAGCCCGACGAACGTCGCGATCCCGACGAGGATCGCCGCGACGACGAACCAGCCGAAGTTGTGCAGTTTGAAGAAGTCGCCGATAGCGGGCCTGTGTCCGTCCACCTCGAGCAGGGCGCCGCGCAGGATGAACGCCTGGAACAGCAGTCCGACGACGAAGGAGATGATCTGGGCCAGGAACACCACCGCGAGAGACTCGGAGTTCGCGAGCTGCCCCGCGATACTGCCGACCACCACGCTCGCCAGGGTGATGAGAACCCAGGGCAGCGGGTTGTTCTTGAACAGCTGCCAGCCGGCACTGACCGCGTCGGTCGCGGACACCTTGCCCGTCATGACCGGACCGCTCTGCCCGTACGCACCGCCGTAGGCGGGATCGCCGAAGGACTGGTGGCCATAATTCTGCTGGCCGTAGCCCTGTTGCCCGTATGCCTGGCCGGGGTAGGGCTCGTGACCTTGACCCTGCCCCGGGTAGGGCTCCTGGCCGTAACCCTGCCCCGGGTAGGGCTCCTGACCCTGCGTCGGGCCGTAATTCTGGTTCCCGTGGCCCTGTTCCCCGTAACCCCGGCCCCAGTTCGGCTCGCCCGGGCCGGAGTTGGACGGATCGTTCGGAAAGCCGTCCCCTGACGGGGTACCTCCGGTAGTCATGACGTCTCCAGATCGCTAGGTGCGCCGCGAAGGATTTCCCCGGCTCTACATACGAACCTAGTGCCGGGGAGTGCTTTGCGGGAGGGGCAACTCGCCGCGCGCCCGCAACCGGAAGAGACGACAGGGCCCCGCTGACGCGCGGTCAGCGGGGCCCGTGTTCACCGGGGGAGGGTGAGGATCAGATGTTTGCGTCGATCTCGACGGCCTGTGCGACGCCGGCGACGGTGCCGGCGATCTTCACCGCCTCCCAGGCCTGCTCCTTGGTGATGCCCTCCTTGCGGATGACGGCATCGTGAGCGGCAGTACAGTTCTCGCAGCCGTTGATCGTGGAGACGGCCATCGACCACAGCTCGAAGTCGGCCTTCTCCACGCCCGGGTTGGCGATGATGTTCATCCGCAGGCCCATGCGGACCTGGGTGTAGTCATCGCCCAGGAACTCCTTGGCGCGGTAGGCCACGTTGTTCATCCCCATGATCGAGGCGGCGCCGAGGGCGGCGTTGAACGCCTCGTCCGACAGGTGCTGGCGGGCCTCGTCCGCGATCTCTGACAGGACGGTCGCCGACTTGGTCGCAGCGGCGGTGGCGAGGAACGTCCCCCAGAGCTGCTGCTGGTTCAGCTCGGTGGATCGCGCGAGCGAACCCAGGTTCAGCTTGAGATCCTTGGCGAACTCGGGGAGTCCGGACTTCAGATTCTCAATGCTCACTTGATGCCCTCCTGCAGCATGTCCATCTTGTTGATGTTCTTCGTCGGGTCGTTCTTCTGCCAGTTGCAGGCGCAGACCTCGGACGACTGGAGGGCGTCGAGGACGCGGAGAACCTCGTCCACGTTGCGGCCGACAGCGTCCGGGGTGACCGAGACGAACTGGATGACGTTGTCCGGGTCGACGATGAAGGTGGCACGATCTGCGACGCCGTCGGCGTTCTCCACGCCGAGAGCGCGGATGAGCTCGTGCTTGATGTCCGACAGCAGCGGGAACGGCACGGTCTTGAGCTCGTCGTTGGTCGCACGCCAGTTGAAGTGCGCGAACTCGTTGTCGATGGAGCCGCCGAGGATCTGCGTGTCGCGGTCCTGGAAGTCCTCGTCGAGCTTGCCGAACGCGGCGATCTCCGTGGGGCAGACGAAGGTGAAGTCCTTCGGGTAGAAGAAGATCACGCGCCACTTGCCCTCGTAGGACTGGTTGGTGACGGTCTCGAAGTAGTCCTCCGGCTGCTGGGCGTTGACCGCCTGCAGGTCACCGCCCTTGAGTGCGGTGAGTTCGAAATCGGGGAACTGGTCGCCGATGGTGAGAATAGCCATGTGATCCTCCTGAGGATGTGCCTGTGTCGGACGGACGAACCCGACTATGCCCCACTTCCTATGAGAGGTAAAGCCGATGAGAGGTAGATCACTCATAGGATTGTGCAAATAATCATCGACTTCTGGTTATCGCCGGGCATAGACTCATCGACATGGCCGATCATCGGTTCGTTCCGAGTCTCATGCAGCTCCGGGTGTTCCTCGCGGTGGCGGAGCGGCTGCACTTTCGTAGCGCCGCGGAGGACCTCGGCATGAGCCAGCCCTCGCTGTCCCAGGCCCTGGCGACGCTGGAGGACGGGCTCGGTCTCCACCTGGTCGAGCGCAGCACCCGCTCCGTCCTCGTCACCCCCGCGGGTCACCGGCTCCTGCCGTACGCCCGGGCCGCGGTGACCGCGATGGACGCGGTGGCGGACGCGGCGGCGGGAAGCGACGGGCCGTTGTTCGGCTCGCTGCGCATCGGGGTCATCCCGACGGTGGCTCCCTATCTCTTGCCCGGGCTGCTGCCCGCACTGGGGGAGCGGTTCCCGGACCTGCGACCGAGGGTCGTCGAGGATCAGACGGCCAGGCTCCTGGACGGACTCCGGAGCGGCGTGATCGACCTGGCGATCATGGCCGTCCCCACGGACGCTGTGGGGGTGGCCGCCACGCCGCTGTACAGCGAGCCCTTCGCGCTCCTCGTGCCCGCGGATCACGAACTCGCGGGCAGAGAGGGGTTGCCCTTGGAGATCCTCGTCGACCAACCGCTGTTGATGCTCGACGAGGGGCACTGTCTGCGCGAACAGACGGTGGAACTGTGCCGCCGGGTGTCCGCCCCCGTGTTGGGCAGAGGGGAGTCCCGAGCCGCATCGCTGACCACCGCGGTTCGGTGTGTGGCGGGTGGTCTGGGCGTGACGCTCGTCCCCGAGTCCGCGGTCGGTCCCGAGACCCGGGATCCGGGGATCGCGGTCGCGAGGTTCGCTGATCCCGTCCCGGGCCGCACGATCGGATTGGTACTGCGCAGCGCCACCGCGGGAGCGGAAGCCTACGGCGAGTTCGGCAGAGTCGTCGCCGAGGTGGCCGTAGACCAGTTCGACGCGGCCCCGGTGTGACGAGTCCTCAGCTCACGTCCTCAGGTCACTAGATCGCCCACGGGGGACGCCAGGTCCTCCAGTGTGTCGACGGCGGCGAGGAATCTCGACCTGAGGCCCTGTGTGCGCTCCGTCCACTTCTTCTGGAACGCGACGAACTCGGCCCGACCCTCGCTGGTCTCCACCCGGATCGGTTGGAGCCCCCAGGAGGACAGATCGTAGGGGGAGGACCGCATGTCCACCTCCCGCGCGTCGAATGCCGCCGCGAGGGAGTCCAAGAGTAGTTCCCCCGGTGCTCCCGCCTCCACCGTCGCGGTGTGGGCGTAGATGTCCATTCCGGCGTGGAGACAGGCAGGCTGCTCCAGTCGGAGTTGGTCGTCCCGGGTCAGCGAATCCTGGTTTCGGGGGACGGCGGCATCGGTGAAGAAGCGGAAAGCGTCGAAGTGCGTGCACCGCAGGCGGGAACCTCGGACGACCTCGTCGATCCGCTCGTGTGGGAGCCGCAGGGGTACCCGGCCGTGCCGGACGTCCCCCTGTCCGGTCTCGTACAGCATCGCCCATTCGTGCAGACCGAAGCATCCGGTGGCGCCCCGGCGGGACGCGGTGGACGCGATCACGTCACGTGCCCGTGTGATCCTGCCGCCGGCGCGTCGCCACACCGAGGGTGCGTCGACCACGAGCCCCTCTCGGCCGGCCACACTCTCCCGGCGGTAGTGGCGCCAGTCCTGACGTTCGGTCAGGTGGGCGTTCTCCAGTAGGACACCCGGGCCCGGGTGCCACCGTCGGACGGTGGCGACGCTGGTCCGGTAGTACGTGAAGAGGAAGTCGACGACCGGGTGTTGCTCGCCCCTGCGACGTCGCTCCAGGTGGTCGGTGGTGAGACGGTCGACCCTGTCGTGGTGTCGCTGTTCGCGAACGCGCCACAGCTCTTCGGGAACGACGACCGGGGCACCGACTCGATGACGGTTCCGTCGCCGCGCCGAGGTCACGAGCGTTTCTTCCGTTTGGGGCGGTGAACCCGGGACTGCGTCGGACGTCGGGGTTGCGAGGGGCGGCGGGACCGCTCCGACGGTGCGGGTGCCCTGCGGGTACGTGGCAGGACGATCTCCGGGCCGAACAGCGCGTCGATGACCCGCTCCGCGTCGGACCGGGAGGTGTCGACGATCTCGACCGTCATGCCGGCCGAACGTGCCTGGTCGGCGACCTTGGCGACCTCGAAGGGACGGAGAACCGCGGCGACGACGCCGGCCCGGGCGTCGCCTCGACCGGTTCTCCCGGAGCGGTGGACGAGGTCGTCCATCGAGTGCGGTGGGCCCACGTGCACCACGTGTCCGATGCTGTCGATGTCGAGGCCCCGCCCCGCCAGGTCGGTGCTCACCAGGACCCTCACCGCGCCCGATGCCAGATCGGCGAACGCGGCCGCCCGGCGGGTGGGGGAGGCGGACCCCGCGACCCCGGCAGCGGTGACGCCGGTGTCGGCGATTGCCGAACGCAGGGGCTCCACGGCGTCCCGTCTGGGGACGAAGAACAGGCCACGGGTGCACCGTGCCGCCAGGCGGACCACCAGACGGTCCGGGTCCGGGGTCGAGAGCACCACCAGTCGACGAGGTGCCCCGGCCGCCTCGGAGTCGCCGCGGGTGGGGGCCGACGACGGGAGCGGTGAGTGCTCCACGCGGTGCACCCGGAGTCCCGGGCGTGTGCGTTCCAGAATCGACTCGATGTCGTCGTCGGCCGTGGCGGTGGTCGCCACGAGGCCCGCGCCGACGCAGTCGGCGAGAAGGGCCTCTGTCTGCTCGGCGAAGGACGGACCCAGCAGTTGATCGGCTTCGTCGAGCACCACCAGGTCCACACCGTCCAGGGACAGGGCCGAGGCGCGCACCAGGTCGGCGAGACGCCCGGGGGTCCCGACGGCCACGTCGACCGGAGCTATGAGCGCGCGCCGGTCCCGTTTGAGGGGTTGTCCCCCGACGAACGAGGCGATCTTCAGCCCGGCGCCCGCGCCCACCGCGGCGAGGACCTCGGCGTTCTGCTCGGCCAGTTCGCGAGTGGGGGCGACGACCAGGGCGCGGGGCCGGCCGGTCAGGCTCGGTGACCCGGCGAGGCGGTGGGCCACCGCGATGGCGAACACCAACGTCTTGCCCGATCCGGTGGGGGCGACGGCCAGGAGGTTCGCGCCCCCGACGGCATCCGCGAGGGCGGCGGCCTGGATCGGGGTGGGCGTCCCCGGAACCAGACCCGACACGGCGTGCCGGATCGGGACCGCGACTCCCAACTCCTCGAGCAGGCGGCCCAGTTCCCCGGGCCGCGGGCCGGTCAGGCCCGCACCTCTGAACGGTCGCCGCTCCAGAGGGTGTGGTAGCTCCCCTCTCGATCGGTGCGCTGGTAGGTGTGCGCGCCGAAGAAGTCACGCTGGCCCTGGATGAGCGCGGCCGGCAGGCGTTCGGTCCGGAGGCCGTCGTAGTAGGCCAGGGCGGCGGAGAACCCGGGTGCGGGGATCCCTGCGGTCACCGCGGTCGTCACGACCCGGCGCCAACTGTCCACGCAGTCGGACAGGGCCTCGGCGAAGTACGGCGCGGCGAGGAGTGAGGGGAGATCGCCGTTCTCGGCGTACGCCTCGCGGATGCGGTCGAGGAACGTGGCGCGGATGATGCAACCCCCGCGCCAGATGGTGGCGAGGTCACCGCGCGCCACGTCCCAGCCGTGCTCGGCGTTGGCAGCGGTGATCTGATCGAACCCCTGGGCGTAGGCGATGACCTTGGACGCGTAGAGCGCCTTGCGCACGTCCTCCACGAAATCGGGGCCGATCCCGGCGGGAGTGGATACGGAGCCCGCGGGCAGGGCCCGACCGGCTTCGCGCTGCGGAACCGAGCTCGAGAGGGCTCGCGCGAACACCGCCTCGGCGATACCGGTGACGGGGACGCCCAGGTCGAGAGCGGACTTGACGGTCCAGCGACCGGTGCCCTTCTGTCCGGCCCGATCCACGATCACGTCCACCAGGGGGGCGCCGGTCTCGGCGTCCACCTGGGCGAGGACCTCGGCGGTGATCTCGATGAGGTAGGAGTCGAGTTCGCCTGTGTTCCAGTCGCGGAATGTATCGGCCATGGCGGCCGGCTCGATCCCGGCCACGCCCCGGAGGAGATGGTAGGCCTCGCCGATGAGCTGCATGTCCGAGTATTCGATGCCGTTGTGGACCATCTTGACGAAGTGCCCCGAGCCGTCCTCGCCGACATGGGTACAGCAGGGGATGCCGTCGACCTTCGCCGAGATGTCCTCGAGCATCGGCCCGACGACCTCATAGCTGGAGGCCGGGCCGCCCGGCATGATGGACGGTCCCTCCAGGGCCCCTTCCTCGCCGCCGGAGATCCCGGCACCGATGAACCGGATTCCGCGCGCGGCCATGGCCTTCTCGCGCCGGATGGTGTCCGTGTACAGGGAGTTGCCACCATCGATGATGATGTCGCCCTCGTCGAAGGCATCGGCGAGCGCGTCGATCACTGCATCGGTGGGTGCGCCGGCCTGGACCATGACCAGTGCCCGACGGGGGGAACGCAGCGCTGCCGCGAACTCCTCGATCGTCTCGGTGCGGACGAAGTCCCCGTCATCGCCGTGCGCGCCGAGCAGGGCGTCGGTCTTCCCCGCGGAGCGGTTGTGGACGGCGACCGTGTACCCGTGCCGGGCGAAGTTGCGGGCGATGTTCGAGCCCATGACGGCGAGACCGGTCACACCGATATCGGCGGTTCCGGCAGTGTCGGAGGTGGGCGTCGCGCCTTCGCGTTCAGTACTCATGGTGTTCAGAGTAGTCGACGCCCCCCGGCCGGTCGGACCTGCGGTGATGGGTACCGACACTCACCGCGCGGCTGAACACCACCTGTGTTCTTGCTGACAGATCAGACGTGCACTGAGTGCACCGTTTGGCCGAACCGGGCGAAATCCCTTGGTTACGGACGGGTGTCTGTTGTAACACTTAATACCGGCCGGATGACCTGGGCCACTGCGGATCGGGGGGTCGGATCGCGGTGCCGGGACGTACTTCGTAGGGACGGACCGGCCGTGTAGAGGAACCGACTAGGGGGAAGACCAGACATGACCGGCTCAACGCTGCCCACGCAGTTGATGGGGACACGCACCGTGTTCGACGACACGGTCGAGGCGCTCGGCGGCTTTCGCGCGGGCTATCCCAAGTTCTACTCGATCGCTGATCTGGGCACGCAGTCGCGACGTCGGTGGGTGCCGCTCGAGCAGGCGGTCGACAGCGGGCGGGTGGAACTCATGTTCCGCAACCACTTCGCGGAGTCCGGCGATATCCGTTTCTCGACCTATCTCGTGGCGGAGGCATTCACCCACGGCGTCCTCGGCAGGGCCGTGGCCAGTTTCGTCACCATCGGCAGGGTGTGGGACACCGGCGCCGAGAACATGGCCGTGCGAACCGACATCGAGGGCGGCCTGGACTGGGCGGGCGTCCGCGACACCACCCTGAGGGTGCTGCCCGACGACCCCGTCGCGGGTTCGCCCGGCACCGTGATCCTGCCCTGCGAGCAGGCATTGGCGCAGTGGCTCGCCTGCCGGTCGCGCGCGACACTGACGACGGTGTTCGAGGGGCTGTCGGCGGTGAGCAACTGCAGTGTGGAGACGCTGTGGTCGATGGCGGGCGAGTGCGTCCTCGGCGCCGCGACGATCGTCCCCACGTTCGCGGAGACCAGTCAGGAGACCGGCTACCGTCGCGGGCAGATGGTCCTGCAGGCTCTCCACGACTCGGGCCTGGCGGTCCGGCGACGGAGCCGGCTCCCACGCACCCCCGGTGCCGGGCCGATCCCCGTGCGGGACCGCGGTTGGCGATCGGTCCGCTGAGCGTCGTAGGCGCGCTGCGCGTCGAGGGAGTCGCGACGGGCGCCCGTCCCCGCGGGTAACGTTCCGTCCCGGACGCCCGGGCACGCCGGGCCGGGGAAAGAGGTCGGATGTCCGAGGCGGCTCGTAGCGAATTCATCGACATGATCCGTTCCCATTCCGGGACCGGGTTCGGCGGCGGGATCGGGATGGAATACACCGAGGTGACGCCCGACAAGGTGGTCGTCACGGTGACGGTGGGGCCGCATCTCCACCAGCCCTACGGGATCGTCCATGGCGGTGTGTACTGCGCGATCGCGGAGGAGGTCGCGAGTATCGCCGGCGCGGTGTGGCTCGGTGGCGAGGGCAAGGTGGTCGGTGTCAACAACTCCACCGACTTCCTGCGCGCCGTCACGGAGGGCACCCTCACGGCGACGGGCACGCCCGTCCACCGCGGCCGCTCACAGCAACTCTGGCGGGTCGAGATCGAGGACGACCGGGGGCGCACCGCAGCGGTCGGGCAGGTACGGCTCGCGAATCTCCAGTAAGCGGGCAGGGAAGCGTCTGAGACCGGGAGAACTCCCTGGCAGAGAGAAAGACGCGCCCGGCGGGTGGATCCCGCCGGGCGCGTCGCCGTCTCGCCCCGGTCAGTCGGTCGTGGCCGAGGCGGACGCCGACTGCTGCGCCTCGACGCGGGACCGCTCGGCCGACTGGAGTGCGGCCGCCTCGTCCGCAGCCACCCGCTCGATGGCCTGGCGCGCGTAGACCCACTGCTTGGTGGAGGTCAGCTGCGACCGGTGGTCGCCGCCCATGTGCATGCCCCACGAGAACATGGTGGTGATCCGGTTCTTGAAGCCGATCAGGTAGGCGAGGTGGACCACCAGCCACATGACCCAGGCGATGAAGCCCGAGATCTCGATCGGTCCCATCTTCACGACTGCGCTGTAGCGCGACACCGTGGCCATGGACCCCTTGTCGAAGTACTTGAACGGCTTCCGCTCGGCGGGGGTCCGGCCCTTCTCCACCTCGGCCATGATCTGCTTGGCCGCATATTTGCCGCCCTGGATGGCGACCTGCGCGACACCGGGCAATCCGTCGAGGCTCATCATGTCGCCCACGACGAAGATCTCCGGGTGACCGGGCAGTGAGAGGTCCTTGTTGACCAGCACGCGCCCGGCACGGTCGATCTCCGCATCCGTCTGGTCGGCGAGTTGCTTGCCGAGCGGGCTGGCCTTGACGCCCGCTGACCAGATCTTGCACGAGGCGTCGATCCGGCGGACCGAATCGTCCGGGTCCTTGACCTCGATGCCCTGGTAGTCGACGTTGGTGACCATGGCGTTGAGCTGGATCTCGACGCCCATCTTCTCCAGCCGAGCGCGGGCCGCGTTGCCGAGGTTGTTTCCGAACGGGGGCAACACGGCCGGGGCGGCGTCGAGGAGGATCACGCGTGCGGACGCCGGATCGATGCGGCGGAAGCTGTCCTTCAGGGTGTGCTGGGCGAGCTCGGCGACCTGACCCGCCATCTCGACCCCGGTCGGGCCGGCCCCGACGATGATGAAGGTCAGCAGCCGGCGGCGCTCCTCCTCGTCGTCGATGACCTCGGCCTGCTCGAAGCAGCCGAGGATGCGGCTGCGCAACTCGAGCGCATCGTCGACGGTCTTCATCCCCGGCGCCCACCGCTCGAAGTGGTCGTTCCCGAAGTAGGACTGGTTGGCCCCCGCGGCGACGACCAGGCTGTCGTACTCGAGATCGAAGTCGATGTGTCCTGCCGAGGCGTGGATCCTCTTCCCGGCCACGTCGATCGTGTCGACATCACCCAGGACCACGGTGGCGTTCTTCTGATCCCTCAGGATGAGTCGCGTCGGCGGGGCGATCTCGCCCACGGAGAGGATGCCGGTGGCCACCTGGTACAGCAGGGGCTGGAACAGGTGGTGGCCGGTCCTGGCCACCAGGGTCACGTCGACGTCCGCTTTGGCGAGCTGCTGCGCGGCGAACAGACCGCCGAAGCCGGAGCCGACGATGACGACGCGGTGCCGGCGGCCGGCCGGTGCGGTGGCTGTGACCTGGTCGGTTGCGGGCTCGGTCATGGCGGCTCCTGATGAGGCTGGTCTGGGTTGAGGGGCTCGGTGGCCTCGTCGGTCTGGGGCCCGCGCGGGATGACGCCGGGCACGGGTCCCCAGGATAGTGCTCCGCCTGACCCCGTGCACAGGTAGCCGCACCGCACGCGGGTGGGTGGCCCCCCGCCGCGCCTGACCGGGCGGACGCGCAGGCGACGGTACCGTCCACCTGACGAGAGCCCCGGAGGGAGGGACAGGGTGGTCAGAGTCGAACCGCAGACCGTCGACCTCGAGCGCTGGCCCGCGCTCGCGCCACCGTCCGGACCGGGGGGACAGCCCTCGGCGCTCGTCGCCCAGGCGCTCCGGCGGTCGGCGCGCGAGCTCGGGGTGCGGATCGACTACCCCGATTCGTCGGCGGCCGGAGAGTACGACGCCCCGGTGCGCGTGGTACTGCGCGAACCCGATCACTTCTGGGCTCGGCTGGCGGACGCTGGCGTGGTGGGGCTCGGCGAGTCGTTCATGGCGGGCGACTGGGCCACTCCGGACCTGTGTGCCGCCATCGCGGTGCTGGCCCCGTGGATCGCCTCGAACGCCGACTGCGCGCACCCTGGTGAACGCGCGTACGGCCGGGAGGGTCGCGGCCCCGCCGGTGGCGGTCGTCGGCGTGGCGGGCCGGTCGCCGTGGAACTGGAGGATTCGGTCCCCGGCGCGCTGACCTCGCTGTACACGGACGAGACGATGTCGACCGCGGGTGCAGTGTTCGCTTCCGGAGCGCGCACCCGTGCCCGGTTGGACGACGGGACCGAGGTGGTACGCCTCGAAGCGCCGGCGGCTCCGCCGCACCGCACCGACCTCGGCGACGCCCAACGCCGGGCCGCGGACACCCTGTTGACGCTGGCCGGGATCGGGGAGGGGACCCGTGCCCTGGTCGCCACACCGGGGTGGGGCGAACTGCCCATGAGGGCTGCCGAGCGCGGGGCGCACGTCCGAACCATGACATCGTCGACGGAGAGACTGGCGACGCTCGGGTCGAGGTTCACCGCGGCAGGTCTCGACGAGGAGATCTCGCTGTTCCTCGGAGCGCCGTCGGAAGTCGCGGGCGCGGTCGACTCCGTCGTCGCGGTGGACCCCGGCATCACCGCCGGATCCGCCGGGCACGCCGAGGTCCTCGCCGTGGCCGCCCGGCTTCTCGGCCCGGGGGGCCGTCTCGCCCTCCAGACGACGGTCTCACCGGGTCGGCCCACCCCGGCGGTCGTGGAGCTGGCCGCGTGGGAGTCCCGTTACGTGTCCGAGGCGGGGCCCCCGGTGGGGTGGTCGGAACTCGTCGAGATGGTCGACCGGGCGCCCTGTCTGACGCTCCGGGGGCGGGTGGAGATCACCGCTCATCATGCGGAGACCGTGCGCCTGTGGTCGGAGACGTTCGCGCAGCGCGGACGCGATGCCGCCGCGCTGGGGTTCGACGCCGTCTACCGACGGATGTGGTCGTTCCACCTGGCGGCCTTGGAGACCGGGCTCCGCAGTGGATGGGTCGAGTCGGTTCAGCTGCTCGCGACGGCCGGTGAGGCGGTCCGGCGGCGCGCGGACGGGCGCACGACATAGGGTTTGCCCCATGGGCAACATCCTCACCCCGATCGCCGTGTGGTTCGGCCGACAGGACGCCACCCGGGAGAACTCCCACCTTGTCGTGACGGTGGACCGGTGGCTCGACCGGGTCACCCGCGGGCGGGTGCCGCTTCTCCGGGTCGCGGGGCTGCCCACTCTGACCCTGCACGTCCCTGGTCGAAAGAGCGGCGCACCACGCAGCACGCCGCTGTTGTGCGCGTCGTGGGGGAACGGGCTGGTCGTCGTCGGGTCGAACTGGGGTGGGCAGAAGACCCCGGCCTGGGTCCACAATCTCCGGGCCGCCGCCGAGGGCGAGGTCGAGATCTCGGTCTACGGCGCGAGGCTGGTCGTGGACGTCCGTGAATTGACCGGTGACCAGCGGGACTCGGCATGGTCGGCGGCGGCCCGTGTCTGGCCGAACTACGAGATCTACGCTCGGCGCACCAGCCGCGAACTACCCGTCTTCCACCTCACCCCCCGTCTGTAGCCGCGGGGGCGGCCCCGGGTGGGGCCGGGGTCTGTAGTCACGTCCGCGCCGGGCGGCCCGGGTCATCCGCGACGGGCGACCATGTTCATCGCGGTGGCGGTGAGGATCGGATCCCCGTCCTGGTTGACCAGCGTGACATCGGTGGTGAGCACGCCGCGGTCCGGCTTGGTCCTGGACGGTCGGACCCCGGTGGTCTCGCAGAGCAGGGTCAGACGGTCGCCCGGCCGCAGCGGGCGCACCCACCTCAGTTCGTCGATGCCGGGGGAGGCCAGGCTCGCCACGCTGGTCAGGTAGTTGTCCGCGAACAGGCGCATCATCAGTGCGGCGGTCTGCCACCCGCTGGCGATGAGTCCGCCGAACGGGCCGGCGGCGGCCGCCTCGGGATCGGTGTGGATGCTCTGCGGGTCATAGCGACGCGCGAACTCAAGGATCTCCTCGGCGTCGACCGACTCCTCACCGAACCGGTACCTCGCGCCCTCGGTGTAGTCCTCGAGGTACCTGTCGTCGATCGGGGCGGTGAACTCGTCGTACGTCTCGTCCTGCATCGTCTCTCCCACGTCGGTGTGTACGCTTTTTAGTTAATCACCACTCACCGACTGGAGGACGGAGATGGCGTACTTCGATCGTCTCGGGCCGGGAAGATTCCGCCCGACCGAGCACGTGAGCGGAGCGTGGGACGAGTCGACCCAGCACATCGGACCCGCACTCGGTCTGCTCGTCCACGCCGTCGAGCTCGACCTGGCCGCTCGTCGCGACGATTCCATGGTGGTGTCCCGCCTGTCCTACGAACTGCTCGGTGTGGTGCCGATGGACATCATGGACATCCGGGTGGAGGTCGTCCGACCGGGGCGCACCATCGAGTTGGTCGAGGCCACCTGTGGGCACGGCGAGCGCACCGGCATCCGACTGCGGGCGTGGCTGCAGCAGCCCCGCGATACCGAGGCGATCGCGGGCGCCGGATTCGCCCCGATCCCGCCGCCGGAGCGGATGGAGCCGTGGGACCCCACCACGATCTGGCGCGGGGGGTACCTCGCCTCGGCCGAGGTCCGGCGGATCAGCGACGGCCCCGGCCGGTCGCGGTACTGGGTCCGTACCGGCGTCCCACTCCTGACCGGCGAGGATGTCAGCGCACTGGCGCGGATGGCCGCTCTGTTCGATATCGCCAACGGGATGGCGGTCCGGGCCGATCCGACGTCGGTGCACTATCCGAACATCGACCTCACCGCGCACCTCACCCGCCCGCCGGCAGGCGAGTGGTTGGGGTTCGACACACGCGTGACCTTCGGGCCCGGCGGGCTGGGGCTGACGTCGAGCGTGATCCACGATGAGGCCGGGCCGTTGGGGACCGTCGCCCAGTCGCTCACCGTCCGACCGTGAGCTGCCGTAGGTAGCACCGCATGCCGGAGCCCGTGTCGGGGTCGCGGTCGGAGAACCCGTGCCGTTCGTAGAACCGCCTGGCGTCGACGTCATCGGCGTCCACGTTGACGAGCAGCTCCTCGCCGCCCCGGGAGCGGACCTCACCGACGGCACGGGCCAGTAGCGCGGCGCCCACCCCGCTCCCGCGACGGTCTCGACGGACGTAGAGTTCTTCGAGCTGTGCCAGCGGCCCGTCCCATAGCGGCGTGGGGCGCAGGGTGAGGAACGCGAACGCGATGTCGGTCCGGGCGTCGGAATCGACACGGGCGAGGAGCGCCAGGACGTCGTCGCGTGCAAGGAGGTCAACGAACCGGGCGGTGGCGGCGACGGCGTCCGGGGTCGGGGCGTCGAACTCGGTGTTGAAGTCGTAGAGCAGCTGACCGAGTGATCCTGCGTCCGCAGGGGTGGCCACGCGGATCTCTGACCGCTCGGCGGGACGATCCGGCGCATCCGCGACGGGCGCCGGGGATCCCTCGAGAAGCCCCCGGAGACGTTCGAGGTCCTCGGCCACGGCGGCGGCGTCCTGCTCGAACTCGTCGTCGTCGCCGTCGGTCCCACGCAGGGTGAACACCACCTCGCTCCCGTGCGGATGGGGAAGGACGCGCAGGGGGTTGAGGGTGGCAGTGCCGTCGGGGAGCGTGACCTCGTGGTCCAGGACACCGAACGAGTTGGTAGGAGTGAACCGGACGCGGACCTCGCCCATGGGGGAGTCGACGACGAGGGTGTCGCCGTCGGATCGCACCTCACCCGCCGCGAGTCCGGCCGCCCACGAGGGCAGGTGGGCCGGGTCGGCGGCGAGGGCGTAGACCTCGTCGGGGGAGCGGCGGATGACGACGGCCAGGTGCCGGGTGCGCATGACACGAGTATCCGCCGTGTCCGCCGTCCGCACCAGGGTGCAGCAGAGGCGGAATGGTCAGACTGTGGCGCGGGTGGTCAGGGAACGGCGGGCTCGTCGTAGCTGCCCTGGCCGGCGATGCTGGTGACCGTCGTCAGGAGGAATACGGAGTCGGCGAGCGCGGTGACGGCGTGGCGGTGGTGGGTGAGTGTGTGCAGTTCGCCCGCCGCGATGTCCATGGACCCGTCACCCGTGACGCGGACGGCGCCCTGCAGGAGGTAGAGGCTCGCGGCCGGGGGAGAGTTGTGCTCCTCGAGTTCGGTGCCCTCGGTCAGCGCGAGGAGGGACTGCCGCAGGGGCCCCTCGCGGACGAGGATCTCGGCGTGGCGCCCGTGCGCGGACTCCTTGGCGCGGGCGAGGATGCGGTCGGCGGTCTCGGTCACATGGTTCATGGTGGAACTCACTGTCTCTCGGGTCGCGCTGTCTCTCGGGTCGCGTGGTCCGCACTCTACGCCAGGACGGCGACCGTCGCGCAGAGCATGATCGTGGCGGCCACGACGGCGGTGGCCAGCGTCCGGGTGGCAGCGCGGGGGAGTCGCGTACGGCCGGCCATGACCACGCCGACGGCCAGTGCGACGCGCGGGGGCGAGACGATGATGGCGAACGACCCGGCGACGTTCTGACCGGCGAGCGTGATGAGGCTGTCGGCTCCCAGCCCGGTCGCGGCGCCGGAGGTGGCGGTGGAGAACATGGCCGCCGCACCGGTGTTGGTGCCGGTGAGGTAGCCGCCGAGCGCCCCGATGGCCGGGATCCCGGCGAGTGACGCCGTGCCGAACCCGGCGGCGAGATCGGCGAGGTGGGTGGCCATCCCGGCGGCGGCCATGACGATGCCGATGGACATGAACACGATGGCGTTGCCCGCGACGGGGACCCACGTCGCCAGCGTCGTCCGGACCAGGCGTGTCACGGGCGGGCCCGGAGTGGTGTACACGCGGAGCGCGACGAGGGCCGCGACGTTCACCCAGAGGGCGGGGGAGGTGAGCCATCCCGTCCCGGCCGGGGCGCCGGCGAGGGCGAGCGCGGCCGTGGTGCCGAGGATCCCCGCGAGGAGGACCGCGAACGGGACGAGCCCGCGCACGAGCTGGGCGGTGACGGCGGGGAGCGCGCCGTACCGGACTCGCGCGACGCCCAGCAGGAGGGCTATCACGGCGGCCGAGGCGAGGATGCCCGACGGCGGGACGCCGATCACGGCGTTGGACGCGACGAGGGCACCCCACTGGGTCACGACGACGGCGGCGCCGAGCGCCACGTGGCGCGCCGGGGGTCGGGTGGTGACGACGACGAGGACGGTCGTCATGCTCGCGACGAGGACCGGCAAGGTCAGGAGGGCCGACCAGTATCCGAGTTCCGCGACGTCCTGACCGCCGAGCTCCGCGGCCACGAGGGTGCCCGGGCCGAGTGAGCCCCACGGGACCAGGACAAGTCCGAGCAGCCCCGTGACCACGGCCTTCATCGGCGACAGTCCCATCCGGACGAGGAGCGGTGCGGTGATCACCACGCCGAGCCCGAACCCGGTGACCGACTCCATGAACGGCGTGAGCCCGAATACCAACAACAGGATCGCGGGCACCCGATCACCGCCCGAGGAGATCCGTTCCAGCCACCCGGCAATGTGGTCTCTGCTCCCGGTTGCCGACAGGGCCGTGGCCAACAGGACACCGCCGAGGAGGATGAGCGCGACCTCGAGGACCGTCGGCCCCAGCTGAGCCAGGGTGGTGAGGACCTCGTCGTCGTCGGGTCGGAAGACGGCGGCCGCGGCGAGGACGGCGGTGGCCAGTCCCACCGTCCCGGCGAGGAGCGAGCGGGCCCGGAGCGCCAACAGGCCCAGGACCACCACGACCGGCGAGACGGCGGCGCCGGTCTGCATGAGAGCGCTCACTGCACCCAACCTACCCAGGGGGCTCGGGCCAACGGTTGCGACAGCATCGGAGGGCGAGGAGCCTCGTCACACAACTGCGGGCGCAACCGCGGGCGGGCGGGACCTCGATGCGATCCGTGACCGACCGGACGGAGCCACCGCCGGAGAGGAGCACCGTGCACGCCACCGAAGTCGCCGACCGGGTCCATCGCCTGGCGCATGCACACGTCAACTGTTATCTCGTCGACGACGAGGACGGGGTGACCCTCGTCGACGCCGGTCTGCCGAGCATGTGGGACCTCATGACCGACACCCTCGCTCGGCTGGGGCGCGGTCCCGCCGACGTGCGGGCGCTCGTGCTGACCCACGGGCACTTCGACCACGTCGGCTTCGCGCGACGCGCCCGGACCGAAATGGGGGTGCCGGTGCTCGTGCACCCGGCAGACGGACACCTGGCCGCGCACCCCTACAGCTACACGCCCCAGCGGAACCGATTCCTGTACCCGTTCACCCATCCCCGGTCGCTTCCCGTGCTCGGTCGGATGGCCATGGCCGGCGCTCTCACCATCAAGGGGATCGAGGACACCGGGGAGCTGCAGGTGGGCACCGAGTTGGACGTCCCGGGCCGTCCCGTGGCGATGTTCGCCCCCGGCCACACCGGAGGGCACTGCATCCTGCACCTACTCGACCGGGACACGGTCATCAGTGGGGACGCGCTGGTCACCCTGGACCCGTACACCGGCGCCACGGGGCCGCAGATCGTCGCCTCGGCGGCCACGGCCGACACCGCCCTCGCAATGGAGTCGCTGGGTCCGATCGCGGATACCGGAGCCTCCACCGTCCTGCCCGGACACGGGGAACCCTGGACCGACGGCGTCGACGCCGCGGTCGGGCACGCCCGCGCCGTCGGCGAGCACTGACCAGACCGCATCGACGCACGAGCGAGGAGCTCTCCGGTGCGGGAGGGGAGTGGTGGCAGCGCCCGCCGTCCACGGCGGATGTCAGGGATGAGCTGACCGGTTGCGCAGACGCGGCGTCAGCTGATCCGGGGAGGGTTCGTCGCCCCTCTCGACCGTGGCGATGAGTCCGTCAGCGTGGGAGACCAACCCGGTCGCATCGATTCCGTGGGGCGTGGGGCCGCCGGCGTGGCCGATACGTTCGGCGGCACGAGCGAGCAACGACAACGCGCCCTTGGTGTTGCCGCGCTGGATATGAGTGATGCCGACCGCGAGTTGGGCGAGGCCCTGCCAGAGCAGGCGCTCGCCCTCCGGGGAGCTTTTCCAGGCTCCCTCGAGCACTTCGTGGGCATTGAACGCGAGGCCCCGGTCCAGGAGATCCTGCGCCCACTCCAGCGACTCGGCGGGGGGCAGATCGAGATCCTCGGGGATGCGCTCGACACCGACGCTTCCAGGCGGCAACGGGCGGCCGAGTTCGTCGCGCGGGCGTGAGTTGCGCGCGCGGCCGTCCTCGTCGCGATCGCGGTCCATGCCGGGTGGGGTGTGCATCTCGCCATCGTCCCATCTGGTGACGACGGCCTGCCACCTCGGACCCGGGCGCCGGGCCCCGATCGTGACACTTCGCGCGACCTCTCCTCCGCGCGCTTCCGTAGGCTTGTCCCATGACGTTGCATCATGTTCGACGCGGCGAAGGTAGCCCTCTACTGCTCGTGCACGGACTCGGCGCGGGCTGGCGATCCTGGGAGCCCATCATCGACGAACTGGCCGCGAGTCGCGAGGTCATCGCGGTCGACCTGCCGGGTTTTGGCGAGTCCCCGCCGCTCGAGGGCGAGGTCACGATCGCGGCTCTGGCCGACGCCGTTGCCGGATTCATCGGGGAGCTGGGTCTGGACGGGGTCGCCACGGCCGGACAGTCGATGGGTGGGCGGATCGTGCTCGAGCTGGCCCGGCGCGGCGTCGGTGGCGACACCGTGGCGCTGGACCCCGGCGGGTTCTGGAGTGATCGCGAGCTGGCGATCTTCAGCGCCACCCTCCGACCGTCGATCGCCCTGGTCAGCGCCGTGCGCAGAGTGCTCCCGGCACTCCTGGGCAATCCGGTGAGTCGGACCGCCCTGTTGGCGCAGTTGTCTGCGCGGCCATGGGCGCTGTCGGCACAGACCGTGCTGCCCGACGTGGCCGGGCTGGCCGACGCACCGGCGACGGGCCCGGCGATGGACGCGCTCACGAAGGGCCCCCCGCAGCAGGGTGCCCCCGCGGGCACGGTCCCGGGACGGGTCACCATCGGGTGGGGACGTCGCGACCTGGTGACACTGCCGGCCCAGGCTGAGCGCGCCGCCCGCGCGTTCCCCGACGCGACACTGCACTGGTTCGATCGGTGTGGCCACTTCCCGCAATGGGACGCGCCCCGGGAAGCGAGTCGGATCATCCTGGACCGGACCAGCTGACCGACCGCACTCCGCCGTCGTGGTGTAGGCCTTCGTGACGTTGCCGCCACCGTCGGCGGTTGCGCCCGCGCGATGCTCTGCCACCATGGGCTGATGATCCGTCACGTGCGTGACCACTGGAGACCGCCATCAACCGGGTGGGGGACCCCATCACGAGACGAGGCCGGGGATCCCCGGGAGCGGACCAGCCGGACCGGACGATGACACACCTCGCACTCGCCACACGGCTCAGCTCGATGCTGAGAGTCCGCAGTACGTTTCGTCGCGGGATGTGGACGACCGAACTGCGGATGAATGTGGACCCGGAGACGGTGTGGTCAGTCATCACCGATGTCCAGAGCTGGCCGCGGTGGGGGCCCACCGTCTCGGCGGCCCGGGTCGACGGTGACTCGGGCTTGGCGGTCGGTGCGCGAGGGACGGTCACGACCGCGGTGGGGCTGTCCCTGCCGTTCGAGATCACCGATTTCGTGGAGCGGCGGCTGTGGGCGTGGAAGGTCGCAGGAGTGGGCGCAACGCGGCACGAGGTGATCGAGGTACCGGGTGGTTGTGTCCTGAGCTTCGGTGCTCCGGTCTGGGCGGCGGGGTATCTGCCGGTGCTTGCTGTCGCACTGCCGCGCATCGAACGGATCTCGGTCGAACGAGCTCCCCGGGACGGGGTCGGCTTCGGTGGGGGCGAGGTGTGAGGAGCCGGGCAGCGACGTGTGACAGAAGTGCCGTGGGGATTCCCGCCCGTGAGGCCCCGAGATCCTAGGTGGAAGGTCTGCGTATTAGATTCATGCGTATTCGAGTCGGCAGGCAGGGGCCGTCCCTGGCCGTTGTTCCGAGCGGGTTCTCCCGCAGGGGGAGGCCGGATCACAACGTGCGGCCGGTACGGT
>NZ_JABFAN010000020.1:0-7060 GCF_017168155.1 Dietzia sp. KRD202
GGGTGAGAGGGGCTGGGAGGCGGTCTGCGGGTGCAGGACGCCGGTGCGGCGGGTCAGTCGAGCCGCCGGACCGTGGCGCGGAAGGTGGTCGGGTCGAGGCCCAGCGGCAGTCCGGTACCGGGCAGTGAGGCGGCGACGCTGCCGTGGTGGACCGCCCAGACCAGCCGGTCCCGCGGCGGGAGTCCGCGGGCCTCGGCCAGCAGATATCCCGCGAGCGCGGAGTCGCCGGCCCCGACCGTAGATCTGACCTGCACGGCCGGAGCGTTCGCGAACCACGCCTCGTCGTCGTCGACCAGGACGGCACCGGCGCCGCCCAGGGTGACCAGGGCTGCGCCCACGCCGCGGGCGCGCAACGCCCGCGCGGCGTCCACCACGGGGGTCGTGTCACCGGCGGCGGCGCGACGCTCCAGCTCGGAGCCGTCGACGCCGGCCAGCTGCCCGAGCTCCTCGCCGTTGGGTTTGACCAGGTCGGGCGCCGCGTCGGGCAGGCGTGCCGCGAGGGCGGCCAGTGGTGCGTCGGAGGTGTCGACGGCGAGGCGGGCCCCCGCGGGGCGGAGCGCACCGACCAGGTCCGCGTAGAAGTCGTCCGGTACGCCGCGCGGCAGGGACCCGCACAGCACCACCCACGCCGCGTCACCGGCGAGGGCGGCGACCGTGGAGCGGGCCCGGTCGATCGCGGCGCTGTCGAACTCGGGGCCGGGGGCGTTGATCTTGGTGGTGGTTCCGGCGGGGTCTGCGAGGGTGAGGTTGATCCGCACCGCGCCGTGCGCGGGGACGACGGACGTCGCGACGCCGGCCCCGGCGCACATCGCCACGAACGGGTCGTCCGCCGGGGCCGGGAACACCGCCTCCGCCCGGACCCCTCCGCCGGCGAGGACGCGGGCGACGTTGACGCCCTTCCCGCCCGGGGAGTCGTCGACGGCCGCGATGCGGTTGACCCCGCCCACGGTGAGCGGCGCGGGCAGCTGCGCGGTCCGGTCCACCGACGGGTTCATGGTGAGCGTGACGATCATGGCAGCACGACCTCGATTCCGTAGGTGTCCAGCGCCGTGGCCAGCGGGCCCGGCGGGGGAGCGTCGGTGACCAGGACGTCGACCCGGTCCAGCGGAGCGAACGAGACCAGGAACTCGTGACCGAACTTGCTCGAGTCCGCGAGCACCACCACCCGGCGGGCCGCCCGGCACATGGCGTTCTTGACCGCCGCCTCGTCCGGGTCCTGGGTGGTGAGGCCGCGCTCGGGGTGGAGGCCGTTCGTGCCCACGAAGGCGACGTCGACCCGGATCGACTCCAGCGCCCGGAGCACCGACGGACCCACGCACGCCCCCGTGAGGCCGCGGACCGTCCCGCCGAGGACGTGGAGGCCCTCCGACGCCGCGCGGTGCAGGCCGTCGGCGATGGGGACCGAGTTCGTGATGAGGGTGAGGCCGTGGTCGGCGGGCAGCGATTCGGCCAGGCGGTCCGTGGTGGAGCCGGCATCGAGCAGGGCCGCGCCCCCCACGGCGGGGAGCAGCCGCAACGCAGCCCGGCCGATCGCGGACTTCGCGTCCACGTTCTCCGACCGCCGCGCGGCCAGGGTGCGTTCGACGCGGCCACCGGGCACCGCCGGGACCGCCCCGCCGTGGGTGCGTTCGAGGTGCCCCTCGGATTCCAGGAGCGACAGGTCACGGCGGATCGTCTCGGCACTCACGTCGAGGCCGGCCGCGAGTTCGGCGACGGTCACCCGCCCGGAGGCGGCCAGCGCCTCCGTGATGTGTCGCCGTCGTTCGCTCCCGTACATGGGCTCCGACCTCTCCGCTGTGGTGACCGATTGTGTTGGATTCTGCCCGATACGGTTGGAAAGTCAAGCCGATTTAGTTATTCTCGTCACATAACCGATCGATGAGCCGGACGTGGACGTCCGGTCCGCTAGGAGCTCCCATGACGCAACAGTCGAAGTCCGGGACGGTCATCCGCGGCACCGGCGTGGTCGCCGGACTGGCCTACGGGCCCGCCCGGTGGGTCGTCAGGCCGGATGGCCTCGACCCGGCGGCCGCGGGCGCGGCGGTCGACCCGGGGGCCACGGGCGCGGCGGGAACCGGGACGGCGACGGGAACCGAGGCAGCGGCCGCGCCGGACGAGGCGCAGGTCGAGAGGGGCCGCGAACGCTTCGTCGCGGCGGCCCGGACCGTGGCCGACCGCCTGGATCAACGGGCCGCCCTCGCCACCGGCGTCAGCGCAGAGGTCCTCTCCGCCAACGCCGTCCTCGCCCGCGACCGCGGCTGGGCCAAGGCGGTGGTCAAGGAACTGAAGAAGGGCGCGGCAGTCGAGGCCGCGGCCGTGGCGGCGACGGAGACCTTCGCCGCGATGTTCGCTCGTGTCGGCGGTCGACAGGCCGAACGCATCACCGACCTCCGCGACATCTGCGCGCGCGTCGTGGCCGAGCTGCGCGGCCTGCCCGAGCCGGGCGTCCCCGACTTCGACGCGCCGGGCGTGCTCATGGCCGACGACCTCGCCCCGGCGGACACCGCCGGGCTCGACCCGGACATGGTGCTGGCGATCGTCTGCGAGCACGGCGGGCCCACCTCACACACGGCGATCATCGCCCGGCAGCTCGGCATCCCGTGCATGGTCGCCGCCGGGGGACTCGCCGCGATCACCGACGGCACGAACGTGCTGGTGGACGCGGCCGCGGGCACGGTCACCGTCGAGCCCGAGGAGGGCCCGGCCCGAGCGGCGGCCGAGGCGGACCGGCGCGCCCGGGCCGCCGCCGCAGACTGGAGCGGCCCCGCCGTCCTGGCCGACGGGCACGCCGTGCGCCTGCTGGCCAACGTCCAGGACGGTGAGGGGGCCGAGAACGCGGCGTCGGGCCCGGCCGGCGGGATCGGCCTGTTCCGCACCGAGCTGGCGTTCCTCGACCGGGCCGCCGAACCGACCCACGACGAGCAGGTCGACCTCTACGCCCGGGTCCTGGCCGCATTCCCGGACGGCCGGGTCGTCACGAGGACCCTCGATGCGGGCTCGGACAAACCGCTGGCGTTCGCGGGCATGACCGAGGAGGACAACCCCGCTCTGGGCGTCCGCGGCATCCGCGTGGACCTCATCGACCCCGGGCTGCTGGACCGGCAGCTCGACGCCCTCGCCGCGGCCGGCCGCCGGGTGGGCGGGGCACAGGCCTCACCGTGGGTCATGGCCCCCATGGTCGCCACCGTCGACGAGGCCCGCGACTTCGCCGACCGGTGCCGGCGGCGCGGCCTGACCCCCGGGATCATGGTCGAGGTGCCGTCGGTCGCGGTGGCCGTCGACAGGTTCCTCCCGCACGTTGACTTCCTGTCGATCGGCACCAACGACCTCACGCAGTACGTCATGGCCGCCGACCGGATGTCGTCCGACCTGGCAGCCCTCACCGACCCCTGGCAACCCGCCGTGCTCCGGCTCATCCGGGCGGTTGCCGAGGCCGCGGGCCGGTCGCCGGACGGTCGCACGATCCCGGTCGGGGTGTGCGGTGAGGCGGCGGCGGACCCCAACCTGGCGTGCGTCCTGCTAGGGCTCGGAGTCAGCTCGCTCTCCGTGGCCACCGCCGCGCTGCCGTTCGTCGGAGCTGCTCTGGCAGGGGTCACCCTCGAGCAGTGCCGGGAGCTCGCGGCCCTGGCCCTGGACAGTGACACGGCCCTCGACGCCAGGGACGCGGTGCTGGCCGCACGAAGCTGACCGTCCCGCTCGGCGCGGCCGTCCCGCTCGGCGCGGCCGTCCCCCTCGGCGCGGCCGTCCCCCTCGGCGCGGCCGTCCCGCTCGGCGCGGCCGTCCCGCTCGGCGTGGCCGTCCCGCTTGGCGCGGCCGGGCTGTGGCGCCCGGATCCCGGCGGTACCGTCGGTGACGACGGAAGGGATTCGACTGTGGACCTGAGTGGCGACATGACCGTGGACCTGACCATCGACACGGCTGACGGCACCGCGGAGGCGTTCGTCTCGCGGCCCGAGACCGCCGAGCACGACGTGCCGGGCGTGCTGCTGTTCCCGGACATTTTCGGTCTGAGGCCGCAGATACGCACGATGATGGATCGCATCGCGAGCTGGGGTTACGTCGTCCTCGCGCCGAACGTCTTCTACCGCTCCGGCACCGTCGACGACCTGGCCCCGACCGTCGATCTACGCGAACCGGGCGAGCGGGACGGCTACATCGCGAAGGTCTTCCCCCTGATGGAGGGACTCACCTCGGACTTGTCGCGACCGGACACCGCCGCGTACCTGGACGCGCTGCTGGCACTGCCCGGGGTCACCGGCGACGCGGGGGTCATCGGCTACTGCATGGGGGCGCGACTCGCGTTGCGCGCGGGCGGGGACCACCCGGACCGCGTCGCCACCGTCGGGGGATTCCACGGCGGCGGGTTGGCGACGGACGAGAGCGACAGTCCCCACCTGAGTCTCGCGACCACCCGGGCCGCAGTCCTCCTGCGTCATGCCGACGACGACCCGTCGATGCCGCGCGAAGGGATGGACGTCATCGCGTCCCTGGCTCGGGAATCCGGTGTGCCCCTGGACCAGGACGTTTACCCAGGTGCCCCACACGGGTACTCGATGGCGGACACGTCGATGTACGACGAGACCGCCGCGGAACGGCACCTCGAGGACCTGCGCGAGCATCTGGCACGGCGCCTCGCGCGCCACGGCGAGTGAGCTGAGCCCGGACGGAGACCCCCGGCCCACCGCGGCCCTCACGGTCCCTCGGTCACTCCCGCCCGTCACGATGAACTCTCGCCTGCCCGCCGGGGCACGCGAGACGCCAGGCGCGGGAGCGGCTGCGTGGTGGGCGGTCAGGCGCGGGAGCGGCTGCCGGGAGGTCCGGGGCGCAGTGGTGCGTCCCGCCCCGGGACGTCAGACGTCGACGGTCTCCGAGGGGCCCGAGCGGGCCAGGGCCGCGAGCTGGCGGGTCGTCGCTCCCGGAAGGTACGCCCGGCCGATCGCCACCCCGATTCGCGGCAGGTCCGCCTCGTCGCGGAAACACAGGTAGACGGGCTCGATCCTCGGATTGAACTTCGACTTGAACTGGTGGAGCGACCGGAACCCGTAGTAGGGCTCGAGTGCCTGACCCAGCAGATCGAGTCCGCGGTCGAGGACGGCCACCTCGTCGTCGTCGCCACTACGCGCCAACGGGGCACCGGACAACGAGACGTAGTCGGCGCCCTCGTCCTTGAACTCCAGCGCGGAGCGGGCGATGAGGAACTCGACCATGTTGTTCGCGCCGGGGCCGTTGCGCTTGCGCATGAGATCCAGGGTCCAGCCGCGTACGCCACCGTCGGGCTCGCCGCGGTAGACCGGCAGCCAGGACAGCGCCGCCTGGACCACCCCGCCGGAGTCCACGGCCAGCGCGATGCGGACGTCGTCGTCGAGCGCCTCCTCGACCGTGCCGAGCGTGAAGCCCATCTCCGGCAGCTCCTTGTCGCCGACCCACTGCTCGGAGATCTCCCGCACCTGCGCCAACACCGCGGCGGGCTGCTCGCGCAGTAGCCCGGAGACGTAGGTGGTGCCGCTCTTGTCCGCCTTGTTCATCGCGGACCGGATCTTCTGCCACTTCTTGCCCGCGAAGGCCAGGTCGGGCAGGTCCATGATGGTGTCCTCGGCGATCTGCAGCGCCCGCCACCCGTGCGCGCGCATCCGATCCGCCGTCTCGCCGGACACCGAGAACAGGCACGGGACGGCGGCCTGCGCCTCGGCGAAGTCGACGAACGAGCTCAGCAGCACGTCGCGGTCGGCGGGGTCGGCGACGGGGTCGGCCAGCGCGATGATGGTGCCGACGTGCATCCGGTACCCCACGACGCCCGCCGAGTCGGGGCCCGCGGTGCTGTTGCCCGCGCCGAAGAAGTAGTTCATCGGCTGCCACGTGATCATCCACGACATCGTGCTGCCGCCGTGGCGTCGGATGAGCTCACGGACGCGCTCCACCACGTCGTCGGAATGGACGCGCGACCCGGTCACCCGTCGCCGCACCCGCACGCCGAACGCGCCCCGGCCCACCACCAGCAGCACGGCCTCGCCCACCCAGAGCAGACCGGTACCGAGGGTGACGGCGCCGAGGGATTCGAAGTCCGCGGCGACGACCAGGACCGTGACCACGAGGGTGACCGCCGCGGTGACCAGGGCATAGGCGAGGGCCACACCCCACGCTGCCCGGTAGCCGCGGCGCAGCAGCTCCGCCGTGGCCGCGGCGATGAGGACGGACAGGAGCATGCCGATCAGGTTCACGTCCTCGGCCTCGGTGGGCCCGAGGGGGCCGTCGGAGGGCAGGAAGTACACCACCACGTGGACCGCGGCGATGAACCACATGCCCGCCGACACCACGAGCCGGGTCTCCCGCCTCGTCCGGGGCCGCAGGCCGTGCTCGGTGCCGGAGAAGAACCGCTCGCCGACGGCGAGGAACACCACGAACGCGACGAGGTGGGTGAGGTCGGCCAGGCTCCCGACGAACAGGAACGACACGATCACATAGCCGTAGAGCAGCGCCCGCGCGCGCAGCCGCCAGGGCGAGACGAGGGTGGCCGTGGCGGCGGCGAGCACGGCGATCACCGCGGTCGAGCACCCGACGTCCAGCACCACCGACAGCTCCGTGGCCCACTCCCAGCCGACTGCGTCGCCGGGGACGATCACGGCGACCGCCCCGAGCACGCCGATGAGCTGCCCGCCGGCCGCGGTCAGTGCCGTACGCACCGGGCCCAGGCGCCACTCGCCCATCCCGATGCCCGCCACCACGAGCACCAGCAGGGACATGTGCTGCAGCGGGGTGAGCCCGAGCCAGGGCCCGGTCACGAGTGTCCACCAGCGGCCGCCCTCCAGCGCGGGCACGCCGTAGGCGACGTCGGGGAACCAGGTGGCGTCGCGGGCGCTGCGCCACAGGGCCTCCAACGCCACTCCGGTGACGAGCAGCGCGGCGACGATCACCGCCGTGACGGGGAGCCGTCGCGCCGCCGTGGCGACCGCGCGGGCGGCGACGGTCACGGGTGAGGGCGCGGCGGGCTCGTCGGACTTCTCTGTCAGCTGGTCGGTGCTCACGGGGTCCTCCGGGGGCGGCGCACGGCGAGGGGCCGGGG
>NZ_JABFAN010000020.1:7160-42744 GCF_017168155.1 Dietzia sp. KRD202
GCCTGGTCGGGTCGCCGCCGGCGCGGGGCGCGCTCGGCGGGTCAGCCGAGGAAGGCCTGGTCTGACAGGGTCGCGCCCTTGATGTTGGTGAACTCGCGCAGCAGGTCCTGCACGGTGAGCGCGGACTTGGTCGCGGCGTCGGCCTCGTAGACGATCCGGCCCTCGTGCATCATGATGAGCCGGTTTCCCAGGCGGATGGCCTGCTCCATGTTGTGCGTGACCATGAGGGTGGTCAGACCGCCCTCGCGGACGATGCGCTCGGTGATCGTGGTGACCAGCTCCGCACGCTGCGGGTCGAGAGCCGCCGTGTGCTCGTCGAGCAGCATGATGCGCGGCTGGGTGAACCCGGCCATGAGCAGGGACAGCGCCTGCCGCTGGCCGCCCGAGAGCAGGCCGACCTTGGCGGTGAGCCGGTCCTCGAGACCGAGCTCCAGCATGGAGAGCTGCTCGGCGAACCGGCCACGGCGCTTCTTGCTCAGACCCGGGCCGAGCCCCCGCCGGCGGCCGCGCAGCAACGCGAGCGACAGGTTCTCCTCGATGGTGAGGTTGGGCGCGGTCCCGGCGAGCGGGTCCTGGAAGACGCGGCCGACGTACTTGGCGCGCCGGTGCTGCGGCAGGCGGTTGACGTTGGTGCCGTCGATCTCGATGTTCCCGCTGTCGGCGAGCAACCGCCCGGAGACGGCGTTGAGCAGTGTCGACTTGCCGGCGCCGTTGGAACCGATCACCGTGACGAAGTCGCCCTCGGCGAGCGTGAGACTGAGGTCGTGCAGCGCCCGGCGCTCGTTCACGGTGCCGGGGAAGAACGTCTTGGACACTCCGGTGACGGTCAGCATCGTCACGCCTCCTTGGTGCCGGTCGCGGCGGCGCCGGCGGACTCGGGTCCGGCGGCGACGGCGGTCCCGGTTCCCGCCGCCGCACGTTCGTTGGCGACGACCGGGGTGGTGGGTTTGCGTCCGAAGCGTCCGCCCGCGCCCTTCCAGCGGGGCAGCAGCAGCGCGACCACGACGAGGATGGCCGTGACGGCCTTCATGTCGTTGGGATCCAGGCCGACGCGGAGGGCGGCGAAGATGATGAGCTGGTAGAGCAGGGCGCCCAGGATCACGGCGAGCACCGCGAGCAGCAGCTTGCGCTGGCCGAGGATGGCCTGCCCGATGATCACCGAGGCCAGGCCGACGAGGATGAGGCCGATGCCCATCGAGATGTCGGCGAAACCGCGGTACTGGGCGATGAGCGCGCCGCACATGCCCACGAACCCGTTCGACAGGGCCAACGTGAGGGTCTTGGTGAAGTCGGTCGAGACGCCGAACGAGGAGATCATGGGGCCGTTGTCGCCCGTGGCACGGATGGACAGGCCGAGGTCGGTGGTGAGGAACCACAGGACGACCAACCCGAGCAGCAGGACCACGAACGCGAGGATGGCCACCCCGGGCCACTCGCCCAGCAGGCCGGCGTCCTTCAGGGGCGTGAACACGGTGTCGCTGCGCAGCAGCGGGATGTTCGCGCCGTCCATGATCCGCAGGTTGACGGACCACAGCGCGATCATGGTGAGGATACCGGCGAGGAGGCCGTCGATCTTGCCCTTGGTGTGCAGCAATCCCGTGACCGTGCCGGCGAGGAACCCGGTGCCGAAACCCGCGAGGGTCGCGAGCACCGGGTTCCAGCCGGCGAGAATGCCCATGGCCGCCGTCGCGGCGCCCGTGGTGAAACTGCCGTCGACGGTGAGGTCGGGGAAGTTGAGCACGCGGAAGGTCAGGTAGACCCCCAGCGCCATGACCCCGTAGATGAGGCCTACCTCGACGGTCCCGATCACTTCTTCTCAGCCTCGGCGAGGATGTCCTCGGGGATCGTCACGCCCTGACGCTCGGCGGCGTCCTCGTTGACCACGTAGGTGAACTCGGTGGCGGTCTCCACGGGCATGGTGGCCGGGTCCTCACCGTCGCGCAGGATGCGCAGGGCCATCTCGCCGGTCTGGCGGCCCAGCTCGGTGTAATCGATGCCGAGGGTGGCGACGGCGCCGCCCTCGACGGTGCCCGACTCCGCGGCGATCACCGGGATCTGCTTGCTCTCGGCGACCTGGACCAGCGAGGCGATGCCCGAGACGACCATGTTGTCCGTGGGGACGTAGATCGCGTCGACGTCACCGAGGGCCTCGACGGCCTGCTGGATCTCGTTGACCGTGGTGACGGTCTGGGTCTCGATCTCCAGGCCCAACGGGCCCGCGGCCTCACGGGCCTGATCCACCTGGACCTGCGAGTTGACCTCGCCGGAGGCGTAGACGATGCCGATGCGCTCGGCGTCCGGGACGATCTCCTTGAGCAGCTCGAGCTGCTTGTCGATCGGGGCGGCGTCCGAGGTGCCCGTGACGTTGGCGCCCGGCTCCTCCATCGAGTCCACCAGCTCCGCCGAGACCGGGTCGGTCACCGCGGTGAACAGCAGCGGCACGTCGGTGATGTTCTGCGCCATCGCCTGGGCGGCCGGGGTGGCCACGGCCAGGGCCAGGTCCAGGTCGTCGGAGGCGAACTGCTGGGCGATGGTCAGTGCGGTGCCCTGCTCGCCGTTGGCGTTCTGCTCGTCGAACTCGACCTCGACGCCGGCCTCGGAGAAGGCCTCCTTGAAGCCGGCCGTGGCGGAGTCGAGGGCCGGGTGCTGGACGAGCTGGTTGATGCCGATGCGGTAGGACTCGCCGCCACCACCGGCGGCGTCGTCCTCACCACCGCTCGAGCAACCTGCGAGGACGAGTGCCGAGGTGGCGACCAGTCCGGTGATGAGCTTCGCGCGTGAGAATGCCATATGCCATGCCCTTGTCTGTGCCTTCTGGGCCTCACGGTGTTCACGCGAGGGGCCGGATGCGAACGGTGCTGGCACATGAGGTTACCGGGTCGCCCGGGCATGGTGAGCCCGGACTCACCTCACGGGCTGCTGCGGCGCCTCCTCCGATTCCGCCAGCTGCCGCTTCCAGGTGCGGAAGCCCTCCTCCGAGCGCCCACGCCGCCAGTATCCCGAGATCGACGCCCGTGCGGCGGGGATGCCGCGCTCGGTGCGCAGATAGGGGCGCAGGTGCTTCATCACCGTCTCGGCCTCGCCGTGGACGAACGCCTGCACGTCCCCGTCCGGCCACGGCATGCCCCGGACCGCGTCGATCAGCGGTGCCTCGCCGTCGATCATCCCGGGGCCGGCGTCCGCCGAGGAGGTTCCGCGGTGCACCCAGGTGATCTCCACGCCCGCCGGCGCGGTGATCAGGATCTCGTCGTCGTCGTCGGACACCTCGAGGAACACCGCACCCGTGGCGTCCTCCGGTAGCGACTCCAACGCCGCCGCAATCGCCGGCACAGCGGTCTCGTCACCTGCCAACAGGTGGAAATCCGCCTCCGGGTCCGGCCGGTACCCGCCGCCGGGGCCGCGCACCGCGACCCGGGCGCCGGGTGCGACGGACCGGGCCCACGGACCGGCGACACCCTCGTCACCGTGGACGACGAAGTCGATCCAGATCTCGCGCGCGTCCGCGTCGACCCGCCGGACGGTGTACGTGCGCACGACCGTCTCCCCGGCGTGGGGCAGTTCGAGCTTGACGTAGCTGTCCGTCTCAGCGCGGGCGGCGAACGAGTCGAAGCCGTCCCCGCCGAGGACGACCCGCACGAGGTGCGCGGTAACCGGCTCCGTACGCAGCACCGTGAGGGTGAGCGGAGGGCGGGCCTGGGGGCGAGTCACGGCGTTCTCCTTCGACCTGGGTTAGTTAGGTGACCCTATCCTTGCATGTTCCGGGCGCGGCGAGTGGGGGCCAACGAGCGAGGCGGCCCGATGTACGATATATGTGATCAAGCTAGTGGGAGAGTGGGCATGACCGCAGGCACGCGGACCGACATCACGACAGGCCGGGGCCGGCCGATCCGGCACCTGCCCGACATCTCGACCCACCTGGCCTTCTGGCTCCCGGTCGCCAACGTGGTCATGCAGTTGGCCAACCCGGCCGTGGGACACGGGGTCGTCCAGAGCAGGGTGGATCGCGGTCGTGGTGACCTCCGCCCGATCAAGCGGGCACGCACCACGGCCCAGTACCTCGCCGTGGCCACCCTCGGCTCCGACTCCGACCGCCGGTTCTTCCACGAGGCCGTCCACCGGATCCACGCCCGGGTGACCTCCACCGAATCCAGCCCGGTGCGCTACAACGCCAATGACGCCGGGTCTCAACTCTGGGTGGCGCTGTGTCTGGTGCGGTACTACACCGACCAGTGGCAGATGATGCACGGCCCGCTCACCGAGGCCGAGCTGGACCGCATCATCGAGATGGCGCGACCCCTGGGGACGACGCTCAACGTCCCCGAGGCGCGATGGCCGGCCACCTGGGCCGAGTACGAGAAGCGCTTCGCCGACGGGCTCGAGGCGGTGGAGATCGACGACACCGTCCGCGAGTACCTGCAGAAGCTCGCCGACTTCCGGGTGCTCGAGGTCCGGATGAAGCAGCTCGGCACCCTGGCCCACAAGACGATCGGGCCGTGGAACCTGTCCATGACCAAGTTCGCGGTGCCCCGGCGGATCCGCGACGAGATGCACTGGGAGATCACCGCCGGCGACCTGCGCCGCCGACGGATGGTGCTCGCGCTCACCTCGGTACTGGAGAAGGTCTTCCCGCGACCACTCCGGGCGTACTACGCCCTGAACATCGCGGACCTGAGGGTCCGGCGCCGGCTGGGGATCAGCGTGTTCTAGATTCCGACGGAGCTGGCCGGCCCTCGGCCGCGGTCGGCCCTCGGCCCCGGCCCTCGGCCCCGACCGGCCCGATGCAGGCGATCAGGTCGCGTGCAGGAATTCCATCGGCTCATGGGCCTCGAACCGCCCGCTGACCTCCCCGGTCAACCCGCCCTCCAGCCCGGTGTCCGCCACCAGGTCGAGACGGCGGGCCGGCGCGCCCTCGCTCAGATCGAGATGATCCAGACGCACCCACACGATGTTGGGTCGGCGGGTGCTCTCGTAGACGTAGACCCCGTCGGAAAGGTCGGTGACGGTTCGCCACAGGGTGGTGGAGGCGTTCGGCTGATCCGGATCCGCCACACGGAACGGCTGCGAGGCGTTGCGGATCACGCTGAGCATCTCGGCCACGGCCAGGGTCCGGTCGTCCGGGCCGGGGAGGCGGTCGAGGTAGTAGGCGGTGCGCGCGAAACGCTCGTCGGCGTCCGAACCGCCGGGCAGCGGCCGCTCGCCCCCGAATCCCCTGATCTCGCGGAGTCGCTCGAGTTGCTCGGCGAAGGGCGGGGAGTTGGTCATCACGGTGTACGCGCGGTCGTGCCAGATGTGGGGCTCGCCGTCGATGTACTCCACGATCGCCGAGTCCCCGGTGCTGTCATCCAACGCGAGATGGACTGTGACGGCCCGCCCCGTGCCCGGATCGCCCGACGTCCTGACCTGGACCCGGGAGCTGCGCATCCAGTCCACGGCCTCCGCCACGGTGGCGAAGTTGTCCAGCATGTACTGCACCCACACCGCCGCACTGAGCGCCGGGCGATCGGCGTCACGCTCGCCGTAGTCGGACTCCGCCAGCCAGAGGAGGTGACCGGCCAGTCCGGCCTCGTTGAGTCCGTCCGCACTGGCCTGGTCGTACGCGGCGGCCACGACACTGCCGTACCTCGAGGTCCACGTCAGGGAGTCGTCCACACAGCCGTCCCGCTGCATCCCTCGCGGGAACGCCCACAGGTTCGTCGCCAGATCGACCTCGTAGTCCATGGTCCGCCCGGTCAGGACGGTGTCAGGGGACGGAGACCAGAGGGCTCGAGTGCACATGGAAGCCTTTCGCTCACCTCGGCGGTAGATAAGCAGAAATTATCACGGCGTCCACCCGTCGGTACGGTGATCGAGGGCCGCCCTACAGCCCGAGCTCCTGCATCCGGGCCGAGATGCGGGGGTCGGTGCTCACGACCGGCGCCTCCCCGGCAACCCACGGGTCCCCGTCGAAGTACATCTGGAAGATCTTCTCCGCGGTGCGAGTCGCGAGCGCCTGGGTCGTCAGCGTGGGGTTGGGTCCGCCGAGCGAGTTGGCCAGCGCCGAGTTGTCGGCGATGAACAGCCGCTTGACCCACCGGGCCTCCGCGTTGGAGTCGAGCACCGAGTTCTGGTCGGACTCACCCATCCGCATCGACGAGTGCACGTGCAGCAGCAGGGGCGCCCAGTCCATCCGGTAGACCTTCTTCGCCCCGGCCGCGCGCATGATCTCGGCAGCGCGTCGGACCATGAATTCCCGGTTCTCGAGGGTCCGTGGCGTGCGTCGGCGCAGCGAGACGTCGATCTTGGCGGGCGCGCCGTTCTCGTCGGCGGGGAACAGGGACGGGGTGACGCGGTTGCCCGCCTCCACGTGGTCGTCGGTGATCACGAGGAAGTTGAGCAGGTTGTCGATCCCGCCCATCATCAGGTCCTTGAGCTCGTTGCCCACCAGGCGACCCGCCGGTCCGTCCCAGGGGCCGGTGAACCCGCGGCCGTTGTCGTAGTACCCGCGGGCGCCCGAATCGGACAGAGAGAGGGAGAAGGCCTGGATCGCCGGACCCAGACCGACGTTCTCGATCCCGCCGCGTCCGGGGAAGTCCATCCGCGCCGAGGAGTTGGCGCCCTTGGAGTTCCCCGTGTACTCGTCGAAGCTGCCCACCACCCAGTCGAAGAAGTGGTCGGTGTGCCCCCGTCCCACCCAGTCGTTGGGATTGGGGAGTCCGCTGTTGAACCACAGTCGGGGACTCTCGGTGGCGCCACCGGCGAGCACCACCACCCGGGCGTCCTCGGAGAAGATCTCCCCGGTGGCGTTGTCGCGCCACGTCACGCCCCGGGCGACCGTGTGTGCACCCTCCTGCTCGTGGCGGATCGACTGGACGAAGCTGTTGGCGAGCAGCTCGAAGGCCCGACCACCGGGGCGGACGGCGTCGGCGGACAGGCCGAGCGGGACGTAACTGTTGTCGGTCGAGCGTTTGGCGAACTGGTTCCGCGGGGCCTGCCGGGGCAGGTAGCACCCCTGGAAGCAGTGGCCGCAGAAGGTGCAGCCGGTGGCCTGCGGGAAGGTGAGCAGGTTGGAGTCGTCCGTCCGGCCGGCGGTGCCTCCGGGCTGGAGGATCGCGTTCTGCTGCGGCCGGTAGGCGTTGCGGGTGATGTTCCTGGAGGTCTGCAGGGGAAGGCCGTAGTTCTCGCAGCCCCGGAAGGTCAGCGCCTCCTTGGTCCCCATCGCGGCGGTCTCGATGGGCAGCGTCGCCTCGACCCATTCGAGGTACGGGACGAGCTCGTCGTAGGTGAACGGGAAGAGGTGACCGGTGTCGTACTCCGCGGCGTCCGCTCCCGTGTAGCCGCGGAAGACGCCGGGCATGGGGCGCGGGCTGTTGCCGTAGTAGTGCTGGGTGGTCCCGCCGACGCCGGACAGCTGCCAGACGAACATGTTGGTGGTCCACTCCCGGAACCACGCCGGCTTGGACCGGTCCTCCGGGCCGAAACGCAGGAACCCGTTGTTGGGGTTGTTGGCGTCGTTCTCCGCGTGCGACCACTCGGTGGACGGGTCGGCCTGGCGTGGGCCGCCCTCCAGGACGAGCACGTCCAGGCCGCGCCCCGCCAGTTCCGCGGCGACCACCGGGCCGCCTCCTCCCGCGCCGATGACGATGACATCACGCATCCGCCGGCACCTCCGTTCGATTCTGGTAGTAGCCGAGGAGCTCCGGGTGGCCGTCCACGAGGCCGTCCGGTCGATATCCGGTGAGGTCCCACGGGACCGGCCGTGGCTCGACGGTCCTGGTCACGGGGTTGTAGTTGTGCTGTTCGGAGTACACGCCGAAGGCCGTTCCCTCGAGGAGGATGCCGCCGGCGAACTTCAGGAACCCCGACGCCGTGCCGCGCAGCGGGACCGGGAGCGCGCCGTCGATGATCGAGACCAGCTGCGGAACGGCCCCCTCGATCCCCTCCAGGACCCGCAGCTTGTCTCCGATCGACAGCCGCGAGAACGGCGACCCCAGCGGACCGGCGATCGCGGGCGGGGCGGCGAGCAGCGCGCCGGTGTTGAGCAGGAGCGCCACGGGGAGTGAGAGCGGGAGCACCCGGTCGCTGTAGACGTAGCTCAGGACCTGGTCGATGCGCCGCCCGTCGGGTTCGCTCAGCCCGAGGAAGGGGCCGGTCTGGATCCCCAGGTCGGACAGTGCCTGGGCGATCCCGAGCGCCAGGGGCCGGGCGAGTTGGTCGCCCATACCGAGGTAGTTGTCGAACAGGTCCTTCATGAACTCGCCGCCACCGACCTCGATGGGGCCGGGATCCGTCCGCGGCGTGCCCTGCTGCCGTGACCAGTCGTCCGGGCCGGGCATGACCATGACGCACAGTCCGCGCATGGTGTCGAGGGAGAACGCCTCGACCGCGTCGATGGCGTTGCTCCCGGTCTGCGCGTTCGCCGTGCCGCCCAGGCCCGATGACGGGGGTACCACCCCGGGTAGGGCGATTCCGGCGCTGACGAACGCCCCGAACATCGATGCCCTGGCGAGGAATCTCCGCCGGTTGAACTGGTCCATCTGTGCCCCCTCGGGTATCCGGGGGCCAAACGTTAGCTATGTGATGGACATCACGCGATCGGTGTGACAGATTTCTCTTATGTGTCTGTATGTCGCTTGTCAGGTCGACCGGTGTAGGGGAGCAGGCTGGAGGCGTCACCGAGATCCGCGTCGCCGATCGCGCCCAGGCTGCCGTCCTGCTGGAGGATCACGGCCGCGACATCCGCGAGTGAACCCTTCCCGGACTGCCGCGCGGCGGTGTGGACGTCCTCCTCGAGGAGCTTGTGACGTCGGAGCGCCCGGTGCTGCATCTGTCCCTGGTAGTAGAGGAGGACCGGCGGGTGGTCGAGAAGGGTACGTACCCGTGATGACCTGGCACGGGCGGCGGCGAAGAGCCACTGGAGCCCCACGAGGAGCGCCAGGACGAGGACCGTCTGGGCCAGGGGGACGGAGGTGGCCGTGAGAGTACGACCGAATGCCGACCCGATGCTGACGGCGACGATGAAGTCGAGGGGTGTCATCTTGGCCATCGTGCGGGGACCGGACACGCGGAGCATCAGGACGAGGGCGAGGAAGCCGCAGACGACCATGACAACGGAGTGGACGATCGGTTCCCAACCGTCCCAGAGCAGAGTGGAGTCCATGCCGCGCATCGTGCGCGAGGTGCGATGGGAGGGCAACCGGGCGAATCGTCTGCCGGCGTCGGGCCGGACCGGTGTCAGGCCACGCTGGCGGCGGCCGGCGGTGCGGACCGCAGGGGGCAGTGGTCCCTTACGGCGAACCAGCAGACCGCCGCGGACGCGGCCACGACCCCCACGATGCCGAGGATGATCGGCGCGGCGGGGAAGGGCAGCTCCTGGGACAGGACGAAGGCGCCCATGATCAGGACGAAGAACCCGAAGCCCTTGCGCAGCGTCTTCTCCGGCACCACCGAGGTGAGGCGGATACCGACAAAGGAGCCGGCGATGGCGGCGGCGGTGACCGCGGCGACGAGCGGCCAGTCCAGGGACACCGAGGTGAGGTAGCCACCGAGCCCGGCGAAGGACTTCATGGCGATGACCAGCAGCGAGGTGCCCACGGCGGCGGTCATCGGCAGGCCCGCCAGGAGGACGAGGGCCGGGACGACGAGGAAGCCGCCGCCCGCGCCGACCAGGCCGGTCGCGGCGCCCACGACGAGGCCGTCGAGCAGGATGCGCCACAGCGGGTGGTGGTGATCGTTGCTCTGCCCGTCGCGGTCCTTGCGTCCCTTGATCATGGCGCCGGCGGTGGCGATCATCATGACCGCGAAGGCGACCATGAGGACGGTGCCGGGGATGTAGCCGCCGGCCAGTCCGCCGAGGAACGCACCCACCATGCCGGCGGCGCCGAAGATCAGTCCCGTACGCCACTGGACGTTGCCCTTGCGGGCGTGGCCGACGAGGCTGACGAGTGAGGTGGCGCCCACGACGAACAGGGAGGTCGCGATGGCCTCGCGGGGGTCGAGCCCACCGATGTAGATGAGAAGTGGGACGACGAGGATGGAACCGCCCCCGCCGAGCAGGCCCAGGGACAGTCCGACCAGGACGGCCAGGGCCACGACGATGATCATGGTGATCTCCATGTCAGGTGCCTTTCTCCGGCGGGGGCGCCGGGGTGGGATCGGTCAGGAGCGGGTGGGCAGCGAGTCCAGGACGGCGCCGAGGCCCGGCTCGTCGGCCGAACGGTTCCACGGCATCTTCGACAGGCCCGCGGCCATGGCGCAGGAGTTGCTCGCCGCGGAGTAGGTCAGCCCGGCTCCGATGGCGCCGGCGAGGTAGGCGAACTTGGGGGAGACGACCTTGGAGGCGGTGACGCCGGCCAGGACGAGCGAGCCGGCGACCATGCGGACCTGCCGGTCCATCGCCCAGGCGCCCTTGCCGCGGATGACCTCGCCGCCGGCGGCCTCGTAGCCGGCGATGCCGCCGTCGAGCACGGTCACCGAGTTGGGGTCGACGCCCACGGACTCGAGCCGCTCGTTCGCCTGGCGGGCCCGGTTGCCGGACTGGCAGATGAGGACGACCTGGCCGGGCAGGCGGGTGGCGAACTCCTCGCCGTGCTCGGCGAGCAGGGGCAGCGGCACGTTGTAGGAGCCGCGGATGTGCACCGAGGAGAACTCGGCCCCGGAGCGCACGTCGATGACGGTGGGCGGGGTGTCCGAGTCCATCGCCTCTCGCAGATCGGCGGGAGCGATGGTCGGGGCGTTCGTCAGCGTGGAAAGCATGGGTGAAGCGATGTCCTTTGACTGTTCGGGGTGTGTGGGGGTGTCGGGGTGGTGGCGCCGGGCGCCACCGGACCCGGGGGCCGGACGGGTGTCCGGCCCCCGGGTGTGGGCGCGACCGGTCAGACGGTCGCGAGGTTGCGCTCGGACCAGGCGGCGTAGCTGCCCTCGAGCTCGACCACGCGGTAACCGGCGCGACGCAGGGCGCTGGCCGCGACCGAGTTGCGGACGCCGCTCTGGCAGTAGGTCACGATCGGTCCGTCGGTCGGGAGCCGGTCGAGGTTCCACAACGCCCGGCCGCCGCTGAGCTGCTCGGAGCCCGGGATGTGGCCGTCGGAGTGCTCGGTCTTGTTGCGCACGTCCAGCACCATCGCGGCGTCGAACGAGGCGAGCTCGTCCGGCCCGATCATCTCGGGGGTCGTCATCGGCAGACCCTCGAAGGTGGTCGTGTATCCGGTGACCGTGTCGATTCCGACGCGCAGCAGGTGATCGCGCAGCGCCTCGGCCATCTCGACGTCCTCGGCCAGGACCACCAGGGGCGTGTCCTCCTTTTCGGGGTCGTAGACCCAGGCGCCGAAGGACGCCGCCTTGTCGACGCCGGGGATGTTGAGCGCCCCGGGGACGGTGCCGGCGTGGACCTCGTCCTGGCCACGGGTGTCGACGACGACGACCTCGTTCGCTTCGAGGGCGTCGGCCAGCTCGGTGGTGCCGAACTCGCGGAGCGGGGCCAGTGCGCCCAGCACCGCCGGGCCCTCCTTGTTCTGCCGCTTCATGCGGCCGAAGTAGGCGTGCGCGTCCGGCTGTCCGTCGAGCATCTCGTCGATGAAGCCCTGCTCGTCGTCACGCTCGACGTACCCGGCCCACCATGCGAAGCGGCGCTCGTAGCCGACGCTGGTCGACGGCAGCGCGCCGAGGGCCTTGCCACAGGCGCTGCCCGAACCGTGGCCGGGGAAGACCTGGACGTGGTCCGGCAGGGTGACGAAGGAGTCCTTCAGGCTGCGGAAGATCTGCTTGGCGCCCTCGAAGCGGGTGTCGACCCCACCCGCGGCCTCGTCGAGCAGATCCGGTCGGCCGAGGTCTCCGGAGAAGACGAAGTCGCCGGTCAGCATGTATCCGGGGCTGTCCGCGAAGGCGCCGTCGGTGATGAGGAACGACAGGTGCTCCGGGGTGTGGCCCGGGGTGTGCACGGCCTCGACGGTGATGTTGCCCAGCTTGAGCTGGTCACCGTGGTGCAGGCGCTCCGCTTCGAACCCGTACTGCCAGTCGTCGCCGCCCTCGCCGGAGACGTACATGGTCGCCCCGGTGGCCTCCGCGAGTTCGCGGGTGCCGGACAGGTAGTCGGCGTGGATGTGGGTCTCGGTGACGCCTGTGATCGTCATGCCGTGGCGCGCGGCCAGGTCCAGGTACTCGCGGACGTCGCGGCGGGCGTCCACCACCATCGCCTCGTTCTTGGCCTGGCAGCCGATGAAGTAGCCGGCCTGGGCGAGGTCCTCGTCGTAGATGCGCTCGAGAAGCATGCTGCTCTCCTTGTCGATCGGGTTCCCTGTTTCGGGGTGTGCCACGACAATACATACCCAGGGGGGTATGCACAAGGCACCCTGGGGGGTATGTCGTTGTGGCCGCTCTGCCGCCGCGCTTGGCGTTCGGGAGTGTTCTGCGCCACAAAAGATTGCACGGGCTGTGCAATCGTGCAGATGCCGTGCAAAACTGCGAGGGTTCGCGAAATGCACCTACGCACCAGGAGCCAGCGCATGGCGTCATTCCTCTACCGCATCGGGCGGTCCGCCTATCTGTTCAGATGGCGGTTCATCGCAGCCTGGATGCTGTTGATCGTCGGTGTCGGCACGGCCGCCGCCACGCTGACGCAGCAGACCAGCACCACCTTCTCGATCCCGGGACTGGAGTCCATCGAGACCCAGGAGGAGATGCAGGAGAGGTTCGCCGGCGCGGGCAGTCAGCTCGACGCCCCGACGGGGACCGTCGTCATCGGGGCGCCCGAGGGCAGCACCCTCACCGACCCGGCGGTGTCCGAGGACGTCGATGCCTTCCTCGCCGATCTGCAGGGCCTGGACTTTCTCGCCGGGACCGACGCGCTGGTCAGCCCGGTGATCGCGGCCGAGGGGCTGTCGGAGCAGTTGACCGCGGCCAAGGCCGAGCAGGGCATCGCCGAGGAGCAGATCGCGGCCGATATCGCCGCGTTGAGCCCGCTCAGCCCGGACGAGAGCACCGGCACGGTCGAGGTGCGGTTCGACGCCGAGAGCACGATGGACGTGCAGGCCGAGGACCGCGAGGCCTTCGCCGAGGTCGTCGCCGAGCACGAGGGCGACCTGACGATCGCGTACTCCGGCAACGCCTTCCAGATGTCCGAGATCAGCGCCGTCGGCGAGATCATCGGCATCGCGGTCGCCGCCGTGATCCTCCTGGTCACCTTCGGCTCGCTCATCGCCGCCGGCATGCCGCTGCTCACGGGCGTCATCGGCGTCGGGATCGGCATCGGCGGCATCTTTGCCGCCACCGCCTTCACCGACACGATCAACACCATGACGCCGACCCTGGCGTCCATGATCGGCCTGGCCGTCGGTATCGACTACGCGCTGTTCATCGTGTCGCGCTTCCGCACCGAGCTGGTCAAACACATCGGCGGCAACGACCTCGAGCCCGCCGAACTCGCCGAGAAGCTCAAGGCGATCGACGCCCACAAGCGTGCCCACCTCGCCGGGCTCGCGGTCGGCAAGGCCGGATCCGCGGTCGTCTTCGCGGGACTGACCGTCCTCATCGCCCTCGCGGCGCTGTCGATCATCAACATCCCGTTCCTCACCGCGATGGCGCTGTCCGCTGCCGCGACGGTGGCGATCGCCGTGCTGGTCGCGATCACGCTGCTGCCCGCCATCCTCGGCGCGGTCGGCACCAAGCTCTTCGCCGCCCGCATCAAGGGCGTCAAGGCGCCCGACCCGGAGGACGAGAAGCCGACGATGGGCCTGGCGTGGGTCCGCCGGATTCGTGCCCGTCCCGTGCTCTTCGCGGGCGCTGGTGTCCTGCTGCTCCTCCTGCTCGCCATCCCGGCCGCGCAGCTGCGGCTGGCCATGCCGTCCGACGGCACGATGGCCCCCGACACCCCGAACCGTATGGCGTACGACATGACGGACGAGGCGTTCGGCCCGGGACGCAACGCCCCGATGATCGCGCTCGTCGACACCCTGCAGGTGCCGGAGGAGGACCGTCCGGCCGCGTGGGCCACCGCAGTGGAGGACATCCAGGCGCTCGGCGGGGTGGAGAACGCCCAGATCATCGAGACCAACGAGGCCGGTGACGCCGCCCAGGTGCTCATCACCCCCGAGTACGGTGCCACCGACGAGCGGGCCGCGAGCGTCCTCGAGGAGATTCGGTCCGGCGCCGAGGGCTTCGAGCAGGAGACCGGGGGAACCTACTCCGTCACCGGCGTCACCCCGATCTACGAGGACATCTCCGAGCGTCTGACCGAGGTGCTGCTGCCGTATGTCGGAATCGTCCTCGCGCTCGCGTTCGTGCTGCTCATGCTGGTGTTCCGGTCGATCTGGGTGCCGCTGATCGCCGCCCTGGGCTTCGGTCTGTCGGTGGCGGCGACCTTCGGCATCACCGTCGCGATCTGGCAGGAGGGCTGGCTGGGCATCATCTCCGATCCGCAGCCGGTCATCAGCTTCCTGCCCATCATGCTCATCGGCATCGTGTTCGGCCTCGCCATGGACTACCAGGTCTTCCTGGTCTCCCGCATGCGCGAGGGCTGGGTCCACGGCAAGACCGCCCACAACGCGGTCGCCAACGGCTTCAAGCACGGCGCCCGCGTGGTCACCGCGGCGGCGCTGATCATGATCAGCGTCTTCGCCGCGTTCATGTTGATCGACGAGCAGTTCATCAAGGTGATGGGCTTCGCCCTGGCGGTCGCCGTGCTGTTCGACGCCTTCATCGTCCGCATGACCATCATCCCCGCGGTGATGTTCCTCCTCGGCGAGCGCGCCTGGGGCCTGCCGCGGTGGTTGGACAAGATCCTCCCCACCGTCGACGTGGAGGGCTCCGCCCTGGAGACCGGGCAGCAGGAGAGCTCCGCTGTGGCATCCGCTGACGGTGGTGAGAAGGCCCGCGTCGATGCCTAGCCTGCGCGAGCGCAAGAAAGCCGACACCCGCACCCGCCTCTCGGCGGCCGCAGTGGAACTGCTGGTCGCCGAGGGGGCGGAGCGGGCGACAGTCTCGGCCATCGCCGGCCGCGCCGGGGTCTCCACCCGCACGTTCCACAACTACTTCGCCCACCGCGAGGACGCGTTCGTGCACTTCCTGCGCGAGCAGATCGGCGAGTGGGTGCGGCAGGTCGAGCAGGCGTCGGCGGACCTGTCGCCGCTGGACATCCTGCGCGCGACGTTCCACGAGCTCTACGGGAGGTCGGCGGACGACATCGACGCCGCGGAGAACCTCCTCGTGGCGGGGGAACAGATCGGCCTGATGCTCGGTCCGGACGCCCGGACCAGCATCGCCGAGAACATCCTGGAACCGCTGTACGAGGCGGTCGGGCGCCGCGCGCCGCGGTTGAGCCGGTTCCGGGTCCGCGTCATGGTCGACCTGAGCCTGGCCGCCGGGGCGTCGGTGCTCAGACACCGACCGGGCGGAGCCGGGGCCGCCGATGATGTACGTGGATCGGACGAACACGGGTCGGTGGCCGCGCCGGAGTCCTACCTCGACGACGCGTTCGACCTGCTCCAGCACGGCGCCGGTCGGCTCATCTAGGGCGACTGAGTCAGCCGCAGCGGACGACCTCGCCGTCGACGCCCGCCCGCGCGCCGTGCGCTCGTAGCCGCCCGGCCAGGAGGTCGGGCGGCGGGTTGTGGTGGCCCAGATGGACGGCCACCACGTCGGTCCGCTCATCGACCGCCCCGACCTCGCGGAGTCGCCGGAGCATCGCGCCGAACCGGGCCAGGCCTAGGTGGGCGGGGGAGATCTCCTCGCGGTCGCCCAGCGTCTCCTCGAGGAAGACCGCGTCGAAGCGGGCCCCGCGCACCGCGGTGAACCACTCCTCGTCCCACGGCCCCGTGTCGCTCGCCCACAGCAGGCGGGTGCCGCCGGGCCCGGTCACGTCGTAGAGGACCGCGTCACCGTCGCGGAAGACGCGGTGCCGGGCGGGGAGCACGCGCACCTCGTACGCGCCCACCGAGAGCCGGTCCCCGGCGGCGACCGGGACGAAGCGCACCGGGTCGTCCGGGCCCACCCAGGGTCGACACGACTCGAGCGCGTCCGCGGGTCCGACCACCTCCAGCTCACCGGCGTCGGGGACCCACGAGCGGAAGAGCAGCGCCTGGGGGCCGAGATGGTCGGCGTGGGCATGCGTGATGAGCAGATGTCTGACCGACGCCAGAGACCGTCCGAGCCGCACGGCCGAGCCGGGGGCCTCCGGTCCGCAGTCGATGAGCAACTCGTCGTCGACCAGCGCGGAGGTCTGGCCGCGCAGCACGCCGAGCCGGCGTGCCCCGTCGCACGAGGAACACAAGCAGAACGGGTTGGGCCAGCCGTCGGCGGCGCCGGTCCCCAGCAGGACGATCTCCATCAGGCACCCGCCCGCGGTGTCCGCCCGGTCCCGGGCCCGGTTCCTGAGCCCGGGCCCGCCTCGCGCAGCGGCAGCACGGCGCGACCGTCGCGGCGGTCGAGGACCTCCACGCGCGCGTCGTAGACCTGCGCCACCCGCTCGGCGGTGAGGACCTCCTCGGGCGGACCGTCGGCCACCACACGGCCCCCGTCGAGCAGCACCAACCGCTGCCCGTAGTGAGCGGCCGAGGTGAGGTCGTGCATCGCCGCCACCACGGTCAGCCCGGTCTCGCGGCGCATGGAGTCCACCAGGTCGAGGACCTGCTGCTGGTGGCCGATGTCCAGCGCGCTCGTCGGCTCGTCGAGCAGCAGCACGCGCGGTTCCTGTGCGAGCGAGCGGCCCAGCACCACCCGCTGCAGCTCGCCCCCCGACAGGGTCGTGGCGATGCGCGAGGCCAGGGCGTGCAGCCCCAGGCGGTCGATGACCCGCTCGACCACCTCGCGGTCGTGGGCGGACTCGGTGCCGAAGCGTGCGATGTGGGGGGTGCGACCGAGGTGGATCAGTTCGCGCGCCGTGACCCCCTCGGGGACGACCGGGCGCTGCGGCATCATCGCGACCGTCCGCGCCACCCGGCGGCGTCCGGCCCGGCGCGGCGTCAGCCCGTCGACCTCGATGTGGCCGGTGGCCGGGATGAGACCGGCGAGTGCGAACAGCAGGGTCGTCTTGCCGGACCCGTTGGGGCCCACGAGGGACACCCAGGAGCCGGCGGGCACGGTGAGGTCGATGCCGTGGAGGATGGCGGTGCGGTCGCGGGTGACCCGCAGGTCACGGCAGGTCAGGGCGGCGGGCGCGGACCCTGCGGACCCTGCGGACCCTGCGGACGGTGTGGCGCTCATATGTGCCCCCGGCTGCGACGCAGGACCAGGAGGAAGAACGGGGCGCCGATCGCGGCCGTCACCACACCGATGGGCAGCTCGGCCGGGCTCATCGCGGTCCGGGCGACGACGTCGGCGAGGATGAGGAACGTGGCCCCGACCAGCAACGACACCGGCAGGAGCAGCCGGTGACCCGGCCCGATGAGCATGCGCACCGCGTGGGGGATGACGATGCCCACGAACCCGATCAGACCGGACACCGACACCACCGCCGCCGTGCCGAGCGTGGCCACGCTGATGAGGACCAACCGCACGCGCGCCGGGGCGATCCCCAGCGTCGCGGCCTCGGTGTCGCCGACCGCCATGACGTCGAGGGTGCGCCGGAACAGGGCGATCACCGCCACCGAGACGATCACGTACGGCAGCACCGTCTGCACGTCGGACCAACCGCTGGTCGTGAGGCGGCCGAGCATCCACGAGTACACCTGGCGCAGGGTCTCGTCGTGCCGCTGCATGAAGAACGTCTGGACGGCGCTGGCGAACGCGGCCACCGCGACGCCGGCGAGGATGATGACGACCTCGCTGCGTCCGCCGCCGACGCTGCGGCCCAGCGTGTAGGTGGCCAGTACGGCGATCATGCCGCCGGCGAACGCGGCGGGCGGCACCATCGCCGATCCCATCGCACCGCCCACGACGATCGCCAGGGTCGCGCCCAGGCCCGCCCCGCTGGACACGCCCAGCAGGTACGGGTCGGCGAGTGGGTTGCGGAAGACGCCCTGGTAGGTGGCCCCGGCGATCGCCAGCATCGCGCCGACGACCGCCCCCAGCACCACCCGCGGGATACGGATCTCCCACAGGATGACCTGCTGCCGCTCGGTGAACCCGGAGTCGACCTCGACCAGCGGCAACCGGCCGACGAGCTCGAGCACCACGCCGCCCGGGGTGAGCCCCGCCGGGCCGATGAGGGTGCCCAGCAGGACCGCGGCCCCCAGGAGCAGCGTCGCCCCGCCGAGCACCAGGGCGTGGCGAGGCGACGGGCGGGTCATGAGGTGGGCTGGCTCTCGGCCGCCCCCGCGGTGTTCGGCGTGGCCGGTGCGGCGTCGGGCACCGCCGAGACGATCGCCGCGACCTCGCGCATGAAGTCCACGATGCGCGGACCCCACCGGCTGGACAGGTCCTCGTCGACCACGTGGACGCGTCCCTCGCGTACGGCCGTCAACCCGTCCCACCCCGGTCGCTCGGCGACGACCTCCGGGGTGATGCCGCAGCACTGTCCGTCGGCGAGGAACACCAGGTCGGGGTCGGCCTCGAGGATGAGCTCCTCCGACAGCTGGGGGTACGGGTCGTCACCGGTGGCGACGGAGGTCAGGCCCAGCAGGGAGTACACCTCGCCGACGTAGGTGGCGTCGGTGACGGTGTAGTAGGTGTCGTCGAGCTCGTGGAAGTACGTCAGCGGGGTCTCGCGCTCCGGCACGGAGGCGACGATCTCGTCGATCTCGACCTGCATCCGTGACACCAGCTCCGCGGCCTCGCCGATGTGCCCGGTGGCGGCGCCGACCTGTTCGAGCTGCGCGTAGGTGTCGTCCAGGGTCTGTGCGGCCGGCAGCTGGAGCACCTCGACGCCGGAGCGCTCGAGCCCGGCGACGATGCCGCCGGTGTCGTCGGTGAGCACCACCAGATCCGGTGCGTACCCCAGGATCGCCTCGAGGTTGGGCGTGTACCCGGACAGGTCGGTGACCGGGGCGCCGGCGGGGAAGTCGGAGCGCTCGTCGACCGCCACGACCCGGTCCCCGGCGCCGACGGCGTAGAGCATCTCGGTGGTGACCGGGGCCAGCGACACGATCGCCTGCGGATCGTCGGCCGCGGCGGTGGTCTGATCGGCCGACGTCGGCTCGTCGCCGCCGGTCCCGCTGCACGCCGAGACGACCAGCGCCAGGGCGGCCAGGGGGGCGAGCAGCAGCGCGCGGGCTCGTACCCGGCGGGCTCGTGGATGGTGCATGGCATCCTCCGTGATTCGGAGGACGAAAACAGCTCGGGCCGCGGCCGTGGCCGCTGCACGCCACCGTCCTTCGTCCGAGGTCAGTACGTACGGCTGCCGCGGAACCGGCCGACCTGGCTCGCCCGTCCTCGGACGGGATCACAGTTGCGGGACAGCGTCGGATTCGCACCGACTTCCGCCGAGTTGCCGCGGGGTCCGACGCTGGTGGCCGGACCCGTCGAGGGTATCCCACCCGTCGTCGCGTCCGCCCATCTGCGTGCCTCTGCCGCCGCCCCTGTCCGAGGTGGGCCGAGGGCGCGCGGAGGCGGTGGCGTTCGTCCGGGGAGGATGGACACAAGATCTGTCGGCAGTGGGAGAGGACCGTGGAGATGACGACGACGAGTTCTGCAGGCGAGGGGCCTTCGGCCGCGGATCTGCGCGAGCAGGGTTTCGCGACCAGGCGCGACGTGATGAGCGACGCCTTCGTCGACCGGGCCATGGACCGGGCTGCCGGGACGGCGTCGGAGGCGATCCAGCACGTGGTCACCGAGAACGTGTGGGGCAACATTTGGAACCGGCCCGGGCTGGGCCGCCGGGACCGCAGCCTGCTCAACATCGGGATGCTCGTGGCACTGCGTGCGGACGCCGAGCTGGCGGGGCACGTGCGCGGCGGGCTGACCAACGGGTTGACCCGCGAGGAGATCACCGAGGCGGTCATCCACGCGTCGGGGTACTGCGGTGCGCCGGCGGCCCTCTCGGCGATGAGGACCGTCCAGGCCGTCTTCGACGACCTCGACGGGTAGTCGCACATCGGCCGGGGAGGTCGTGGACGGCAGGTAGTCTCGTCCCCAGAGTGACAGACGCCACCCCTCGATCAAGGAGCCCCCATGCGCAGCACGATGATGCCGGAGCAGCTGAAAATCAGCACGATCCTGCAGTTCGGCTCGACCGTCCACTCCGATGCGGTCATCACCACCTGGACCGATCAGGGCCCACGGAAGATCTCCTTCGGGGACCTGGGCAAGCGCGCCGCTCAGTTGGCCCATGCGCTGCGCTCCCTCGGGGTTGACGGTGACCAGCGGGTCGCGACGTTCCAGTGGAACAACTCCGAGCACATGGAGGCGTACCTGGCGATCCCGTCGATGGGCGCGGTGCTGCACCCCCTGAACATCCGCCTGTTCCCGGATCAGCTCGAGTTCGTGGCCAATCACGCCGAGGACAAGGTCATCATCGTCGACCCGACCCTGATCCCGCTGCTGCAGCCGTTGCTGCCGCGGTTCTCCACGGTCGAGCACGTCCTCGTCACCGGTGGGGGCGCCGCGAACCTGGAGGCCCCCGAGGGGATCCGGGTGCATGACTACGAGGAGCTTCTCGCCGCGCAGCCCACGGAGTTCGAGTGGCCGGAGGTGGACGAGAACGACGGCGCCGCGATGTGTTACACCTCGGGCACCACGGGCGACCCGAAGGGCGTCGTCTACTCGCATCGCTCGATCTACCTGCACTCGATGCAGGTGTGCATGTCGGACGGCATGGATATCTCGGTCGACGACAACGTGCTGGCGATCGTGCCGATGTTCCACGCCATGTCGTGGGGCCTGCCGTACGCCGCGTTCATGGTGGGGGCGTCGTTGCTCATGCCGGAGCGTTTCCTGCAGCCGGAGCCGCTCGCGGCGATGATCGCCAGTGAGCGCCCGACCCTCGCGGCCGCCGTGCCCACCATCTGGATGGCGGTCGACGCGTACTCGGTCGACCATCCCATCGACATGTCGAGCTTCCGCTCCGTCGTCGTGGGCGGCAGCTCCTGCCCGGCGGAACTGATCCGCAAGTTCCGGGACAAGTACGGGATCAATATCACCCATGCGTGGGGCATGACCGAGACCTCGCCCATCGGCACGCTGTCCCGGCCGAAGGCGTCCCTGCCGGAGGACGAGCAGTTCAAGCTGCGTCTCACCCAGGGGCGGCTGCTCGCCGGCGTCGAGGCCCGGATCGTTGACGATGCCGGCACGGAGCTGCCCTGGGACGGGGAGTCCGTCGGCGAGCTGCAGGTCCGTGGACCGTGGATCACCGGGAGCTACTACAAGGTGGACGACTCGGATCAGTTCGACGACGGCTGGCTGCGCACCGGCGACGTGGGCTACATCAAGCCGGAGGGCTTCCTCCAGCTCACCGACCGCGCCAAGGACATCATCAAGTCCGGTGGCGAGTGGATCTCCTCGGTCGAGGTCGAGAACTACCTGCTCGAGCACCCGTCCGTGGCGGAGGCCGCGGTGATCGGCATCCCGGATCCCAAGTGGGACGAGCGGCCGCTGGCCACGATCGTGGTCAGGGACGGTGTGCCCGACCCGAGCGTCGAGGAGTTGCGCGATCACCTGGCCGAGCGGATGGCCAAGTGGCAGGTGCCGGAGAAGTTCGCGTTCGTCGACGAGATCCCCAAGACTTCGGTCGGCAAGCTCGACAAGAAGCGCATCCGCGTCTCGCATTCCGACGGCGACCTCACCGTGGTCAACGCCCTGGAGAACTAGGCAGGCGGAAGGTCGAACGCGGGAACGCGTCGTCGGCCAGCGGAGGGCCCGGGATTGCGGTATGGCCGCCCCCGGGCCCTTGCTTCTGCGCTACTTGCTGCTCGGTGCTCGGTGCTCGGTGCTCGGTGCCGGCCGCCACGCTGGCCGTCCCGCCGGCCGACACGCTGGCCGTCCCGCCCCCCGCCGCCGCGGCATCATCGCCGAGCAGAGGATTTCGCTCAGACCCACTCGGGCGATACAGGCGAAATCCTCTGGACGGCGGAGGCCGGGCGGGCGGCGGGGTCAGTTCGCGGCGACGCGGGCCAGCGGCCGCAGCGAGACGGGCAGTCCGTCCGCGGGGTAGGGCAGCGAGTCGTTCTTCATGGGCGGGACGTAGTCCAGCGGGACCGACCACTCGAAGTGGCGTAGCAGTGCACTGAGCACCAGCTTCGACTCGAGGTTGGCGAAGATCATGCCGAGGCACTTGTGCACCCCGCCGCCGAACGGCTCCCACGCGAAGCGGTGCGACTTGTCCTCCCGCCGCTCGTCGGAGAAGCGTTCGGGGTCGAAGATCTCCGGGTCCGTCCAGTACTCGGGCATGTGGTGCGAGTACAGCGGCATGATCGAGGTGAGCCGCCCGGCCGGGATCTCCACGCCCAGGATCTCGGTGTCCTTGACCGTCTTGCGTGCCATCACCGGCACCGGCGGGTGCAGGCGTAGCGACTCCTTCATCACCAACGCCAGATCGGGCAGCTCCTCCAGCTCGGCCATGGTGGGGTTCGGACCCAGGTCCTGGCACTGCCGGCGGAGCCGCTCCTGCCACTGGACGTCGCGGCCGAGCTCGTAGACCATCGACGTCACCGTGCTGGTGGTGGTGTCGTGCGCGGCCATGAGCAGGAAGATCATCTGGTTGATGATGTCGTCGTCGTCGATCCCGCCGGAGGCGTCCGCCACCTGGCACAGGGCGGAGAACAGGTCCTCTCCCGGGTTGGCGCGCCGGGCCGGCAGGTGGCGGCGCAGGAACTCCTCGAGCAGCCGGCGCCCCCGGGCCGCTCGGCCCCACTTGGTGAACGGCACCGCGGTGGAACGAACATAGCCGTTCGCGGCCTGGACGCAGTCGACGAATGCCGTGTTGACCTTGTCGAGCTCCCCGGGGGCCGCGTATTCGGCACCTCCCATGAACACCTCGGTCGCCAGGTCGAGGGTGTGCGTCTTGAGCGCGGGATAGATCTGGAACGCCCGGTCCGGGGCCCAGGCGCCGATGCCCTCGTCGACCAACGGGGCGAGCCTGCGGGTGTAGCCCTCGAGCCGGGGACGGGTGAACGCCTCCTGCATGATGTGCCGGTAGTGGTGGTGCTCCTCGAAGTCGAGCAGCATCAGCCCGCGGTTGAAGAACGGCCCCACCAGGTATCCCCAGCCGGGGCCGCTGGCGAACGCCTTGTCCGCGTTCTGCAGGGCGGCCTGGCAGGCGTCGGGGCCGATCAGGGCGGTCCACGTGGCGCCGAGGAAGTTCAGGTCGGAGACGGGGCCGTGATCGCGATAGCGGCGGGCCATGGTCGCCAACGGGCTGTGGACGTATTCGAGCGTGCCGCCGAGGACCGGCAGCTTGGAGCGCAGTGGGGCCGGGCCGGGTCGGTAGACCCTCTCCCGCGGATCACCAGGGATGGACATCAGGCACCTCGTTGTCGGGTGACCCCAGTGTGTGACAGCCGTCACTAGTTGTCACGCGATCACCGAAACCGGCGGTGTCGTTTCTTTCACCCGCCCCCCTGGCGGCGGCTCGGCCAGCCGGCAGTCCCGCCGGCCGTGACACCACCGGCCGGCCGCCCCCGCCTGACTCAGGCTCGGGCGACCAGTGCGTCGATGTCCACGCCGTCGGGCAGGGCGCCGTACTCGGCCGAGCGGTCGTCGCCGAGCCGGGCCAGGCAGAACGCCTCCGCGACCGGGGCCGGTGCGTGGGCGAGCAGGACCGCGGCCTGCTGGGCCAGGGCCATCGCCTCCACCAGGCGGCGGGCGATCCCGGGCGCGGCGCCCGGGTCGGCGGCCGCGCGGCCGATCAGCGCGCGCACCCGCTCGACGTGCCGGTCGTACAGCTCGTGACCGCCCAGCTGCGCGGCCAGTTCGGCGTCGAACGCGGCCACGGACTCCGGCTCGCGGGCCATCGCCCGCAGCACGTCGAGCGCGATGACGTTGCCCGAGCCCTCCCACACCGCGAGGACCGGCTGCTCCCGGTAGCGGCGGGCGAGCGGGAACGACTCGGTGTACCCGTTGCCGCCGAGACACTCCAGCGACTCGTAGGCGTGGTTCGGCCCGCGCTTGCAGATCCAGTACTTGGCGACCGCGGTGGCGAGCCGGCGGTAGGGGGCGAACTCGTCGTCGTCGTACGCCGAGGCCAGGCGCAGCGCGGTCCACGTCGCGGCCTCCGCCTCGAGCTGCAGGTCCGCCAGGACCGCGGCCATCGCGGGCTGGTCCACCAGCGTCGCGCCGAACGCGGCCCGGTGCCGGGCGTGCCACGCCGCCTCGGCCACGCCCTGGCGCATGCCCGCCGCCGCCCCGAGGACGCAGTCCAGGCGGGTCCGGCCGACCATCTCGATGATCGTGCGCACCCCGCGGCCGGGTTCGCCGACCATCCAGCCGAGCGTGCCGTCGAACTCCACCTCCGAGGACGCGTTGGACTTGTTCCCCAGCTTGTCCTTGAGGCGCTGCACGAGGAACGGGTTCTGCTCGCCGCCGGGCAGGACCCGCGGGACGAGGAAGCAGCTCAGGCCGGCCGGCGCCTGCGCCAGGACGAGGAACGCGTCCGACTGCGGGGCCGAGCAGAACCACTTGTGCCCGCGCAGGACGTGGCAGTCACCGTCACCGACGGGCTCGGCGGTGGTGGTGTTGGCGCGGACGTCCGAGCCGCCTTGCTTCTCGGTCATGGCCATCCCGAACAGCACGCCCGACTTGGTGGCGGGGTCGCGCAGCTCGGGGTCGTACACCGTCGACAGCAGCGCCGGCTCCCACTCGGCGGCCAGCTCGGGGCTCAGCCGCAGCGACGGGACCACCGCGTGCGTCATCGACAGCGGGCACCCGTGGCCGGCCTCGATCTGCGACACCAGCATGAACCCCACGGCCCGCTCGACGTTCGCCCCCGGCCCCGGGTCGGCCCACGCCGAGGTGTGCAGCCCGTGGGACACCGAGTACTCCATGATCCGGTGGTAGGCGGGGTGGAACTCGATCTCGTCGACCCGGTTGCCCCACCGGTCGTGCGCGCGGTGCACCGGCGTGAGGGTGTTGGCCAGCTCCGCGTCGTGTTGGTACTGCTCGGTGCCCACGTGGCGGCCGATCTCGTGGAACCTCTCGACGCGGGCGTGCGGCGAGAACACCGCGACGGCCTCCTGCAGTGCCGGGTTGAGGGCGTACTCGTCCACGTCCACGCGGGGCGGCGCCTGGTTGAGGACCACGTGGGTACTGCGGTGTCGGGTCGAGGACATGGGTGCTCCCCCTCTAGCTCTTGAAGTACATCAACTGCGTGCCCGTGGCCAGCAGCGTGCCGTCGCGGCTCCACAGGCGCGCGGCTTCGTCGTGGTAGTTGCCGTGGAACCGGTGCGAGTGCACGCTGCCGAGCAGGAAGTCCGTGCCCTGGGCGGCGATCTCGTCGGCGGTGGCCAGGAAGTGGATGGTCAACGTCACCGTGCCCGCCGGGACCGGCCGACCGAGCCGGAGGAACGACCTCGGGAAGAACGAATCACACAGGGACGTCAGGGCGAGATGGTCGAGTCCGCGGGGCTGGGCGTCGCGGATCCACATCGTCGTCGTCGACTCCGGTTGCTCCTCACCGGAGGCCACGTCGTCCCACCCGCCGGTGACGAACCGCATGTCGTAGTTGTCGACCCACCGCACGCCGCGGTCCGACGTGGCGGCGGTGAGATCCTCCGGCGCGGGGACGGCCGGCGGGGCGGTCTCGGTCTCCGACCACGTCTCGCTGCGCAGGCCGGTGATCGCGGTGGCGGTGGTGACGACCTCGTCGCCCTGGCGCATCTCCACCCACCAGTGCTGGTTGGAGCGGTTGGTGCGGGCGGGGCGGGCCTCGATCTCGAACTCGCCCTCGGCGACCGGACCGGCGTAGTTGAGGGTCAGCGCGAGCGGGTCGCCGTGCTTGTCGGGGTGCTGCAGGATCGCGCCCAGCATGGTGGCCGCGGTGATGCCGCCGAACGGCCCGACCATGTTGGCCCACGCGGCGTGGGTGCGGCCGCGGAAGAGGTTCTCGCCGACCGGCTCCAGCGCGACCGCCTCGTCGAACACGTGGGTGGGGGCGTCCTGACCGGTCACGGGACCTCCTGTGGGGCGAGGGGATGGGCGCGGGCTCACCGTACCGAGGAGAGGGGCGACGACGACGAGGAACGCCCGCCATCGGGGATCGTCCGGCTTTTCTCGGGGTTGCGAGGCAGCGGCCGCGCAGGTGGGGCGGGTGAAACCCGTTGACCCTCTTGACGACGTTTATATAGTAAAGATGACCTCACAATGGGTGTGGCTCCGAGCGTGCAGGAGACGCGCGATGACCGGACTGCCCAAGTTCGCCGCCTCGAGAACGCTGATCGCTGCCGCCGCGGCGCTCGCCGCCGTGCTCGTCGTGGCGTTCGGCGTGGTGGCTATCGTCAGACCCGGAGACCAGCGCTCGGAACCGGTGGCCACCGACGCCACGACGTCCTCCCCTGCGACCTCGCCCTCGTCGCCCCGCATGTCGCGGCTCATGCCGCGCTCCTCGGCGCCGGAGGTCACCGGGATGCTCGAGGTGTCGGGACCGGAGTGCGATGCCGGGGTGATCAACTCCGACCTGTTGTACCCGAACAGCGGCGCGCGGATCATCGACTGCGGGTCCGGGTGGGCGGTCATGGCCAGCGCGGTGTCGGGCGACCCCTACTGGGTCGCGTATTCCGACGGCAGGTGGCGCAGGGTCGGGGACGTGTCGATCTACCTGGGGACGTGTCCGGACGAGGCGATCGCCCTGGGCGCCCCGGCGTGGATGGCGCAGAAGCACCTGGGGGACTGCTCGTCACGGGGCCGGAGCGCCCCGCCGGCGCTGGGGGCGGCGACGGTCGCGTCCACGCCCACGCCTCGCGCGACGACCGTGTCCCCGGCCACGACCTCCCCGACTCGCACGAGTACGCGGACCGGGTCGCCGTCGGAGGAGTCGACGTCATCTCCGGCGAGCACCTCGAGGACCACTGCCACCACGCCGGCGTCCTCCACGCCCACCCAGGTGCCGACATCCACCTCGCCGGGCAACGACGCGGCCGCGGACGGCGGGTAGCGACGCGAAAGGGATCCGGATCGGGCGTCGGTCGGGAGAGAATCTGGATCATGCAGCCAGTCCAGACGCCGACGTTCACCGAACTCACCGAGGGGCGGATCGCCCCGCCCATGGCCGCCCGCCCGGGCCCGGATCTCGCCGCGGCGGGGTTCACGGAGACGGAGTGGGCCGCGTCCGGTGAGGCGGTGTCCTACTCGGTCGGCGAACTGCCCACTGGCGGGCGCATCCAGCTGGCTCAGGCCGATTCGGCGCCGTTCGCCACCCGCGTGCTGGTCCGCCGCCCCGACGCCGCCCGGTTCAGCGGCGTGGTGCTGGTCGAGTGGCTCAACGTCAGCGGCGGCCAGGACGCCGCGCCGGAGTACACCTACCTCGCCGACGAGATCGTGCGCGCCGGTCACGCGTGGGTCGGGGTGTCGGCGCAGTTCATCGGTGTCGAGGGTGGCGACGCCGCCGTGGGGATGGGCGGGCAGACCGTCGGCCTGCGGGCGCAGCGGGCCGAGCGCTACGGCGAGCTCCACCATCCGGGGGACGCGTACTCCTATGACATCGTCACCCAGGTGGGCCGGTTCTGCCGCGATGCGCGCGACGACGGCCCGCTGGCCGGGCTGGTGCCGGAGACGGTGATCGCGATCGGGGAGTCGCAGTCGGCGATCGCCCTGACCTCCTACATCGACGGTGTGCACCCGCTGGTCGGCGTGTTCGACGGGTTCCTGCTGCACAGCCGTGGCGGGGGCGCGCTGCCGTTCGACGACAGGGGTTGCGCGGCCGGCATCGCCACCGCCGTCCGCTCGTCCACGATGCTCCTGCGCGACGATCTCGATACGCCCGTGCTGGTCGTGCAGGCCGAGGGTGATCTGGGTGGGTTGCTCGACTCGGCCCGCTCGCGCCAGCCCGATTCGGAGAACGTGGCGACCTGGGAGATCGCGGGCCAGGCGCACGCGGACGCCTACCAGTTGGGCGAGCTGGCGGGTCTGGTCGACTGCGGGGGCGCCATCAACAGTGGCCAGCAGGTGTTCGTGGTGCGGGCCGCGCTGCGTCACCTGGTGTCGTGGGTGGCGGGCGGGTCGCGACCGCCTTCCGCGCTGCCGGTCGAACTCGACGACGACGAGGTGGTCCCCGGCGATCTGGGCATCGGCCGGGGTGGCGTGCGGACCCCGGCCGTGGAGGCGCCGGTCGAGAGATTGGTCGGTGCGCCGTACCCGCAGTCCGCGCCGTTCTGCATGCTCCTCGGTCGCACGGAGGAGGTGGCCGAGGAGCAGTTGCGTCAGCGGTGGTCAGGCCGCGACGAGTACCTGCGGGCCTACGAGGAGGCCACCGACCGGCTCATCGCCGAGGGTTTCCTGCTGGCCGATGACCGCGCGGAGATCCTCGCCGACGCCCGCCCGGAGCGCATCAGCTGGTGAGCGTGGGCCGGCCGGGGGCGCATATGCTCCGATGAGGTACACCCGTGCGGGACGCTACGCCGCCAACCATCGCCGCTGTGTCACAGGGTGGTTTCTGGAGTTATGAAACGCCGTCCCTTCGGGTCTAGTGTGTAGTGGTACAGATTCCGGACGAAAGGCTCTTTCGATGGCTGATCGAATCGGGACGTTGCTGAACCGTTCGGGCGACGGTGGCGAGGAGGTGCTCATCGTCAGCCGCGGGAAGGTGCGGACTCGGTTCCGTCGCCGGGATGAGTTGGGCTGGAACTTTCGGGTGGAGTCGACGGACTCGGAGAACGTCATCGAGCGGAAGCCGAAACCGAAACCGAAGCCGGCTCGTCGGGCTTCGCGTCCGCGTGGGCAGCGGGTGGCGTACGTGCGTGTGTCGGCTGCTGATCAGAATGAGGCGCGTCAGCTCGAGGCGGTGGGGGAGTGCGACCGCGTCTACGTCGAGAAGCAGTCCGCACGCTCTCGTGCCGATCGGGTGAAGCTGGCCGAGTGCATCAGGTATCTGCGGGACGGTGACGAGCTGGTGGTCGCGTCGATGGACCGACTCGCCCGTTCCCTAGTCGATCTCAAGCAGATCGTTGGTGAGGTCACCGCGAAGGGCGCGAGCGTGGAGTTCGTACACGAGCGGGCCACCTACGCCGCTGGTGCCCAGGATCCTCGAGCCGACCTCATGCTGTCGCTACTCGGGGCGTTTGCCGAGTTTGAGCGGGCCATCATCCGTGAGCGCCAGGCCGAGGGCATCGCCATCGCCAAGGCGAAAGGCAAGTACAAGGGACGGAAACGCGTCCTGACCGACGAACAGATCGACAACGCCCGCACCCGCGTTGCGGCGGGGGAGGGGCCGACGGCGATCGCCCGAGACCTTGGGATTGGACGTTCCACGCTCTACCGGGCCCTGCAGCGCCGGGGGCGTAGTTGTTGATGGGTGGCCGACCTTGCAGTAGCCCTGCCACATCGAAGGAAAACGGGTGGTTTACGAAGATTTGATGAAGAAAACCGACTGCGGCGCCGATGCGCCACGCCCACGTCGCAGAGAATAGACACTGGGGCCACCTCGAGAGTCGAGGGTGTCGATTTCGAAGGGAAAGCGCGATGGATATGACGGGCATGATGGGCCAGGTGCACGACGTGCTGCACCAGCTGATGGCGTGGTTTCACCAGATGAGTGGAATGCCGATGATGGACATGATGGACATGGCGATGTAGAACACTACTTTCGCGGAGTGACCCGGTGGCGGGGGCGGGCAATTCGGGCCGCTGAAGTGTTCCCGGCGGCGATTCCACGCTTCGGCAGGGGCGACGCGTGTCGGGGCCGCGGCGCAACCGGTATCAGGGTGCCGGTACAACGTCGACTTCCCGGCCGCTGGTCAGTGCGTCCCACTCTGCCGGCCCGCGCTCACCGGAAGAGTGTCGCCGGGATGCCGTGCCCTGGCCGGCGATCACGGTAATTTCGTCCCTTCACCTTGGTTGCCTGATCGTTGACAGGGGCCGATCGAACAAATCACGCTGGTCTCGATGTCCGCGACTACGATGGCCGGACTTCTTGCCGCGGACCGTAAAACCGAGAGCATCCTGCCGAGTGCGATCGGCTTGCGCGGCCGTCGCCCGCAGGCCAGAGAACCTCGAACCCTGAGACGGTGCCGTTGCGCGCATCAGTCCAGTAGACCTTGCCGACCACGGCGTCGGTCACGTGAGCTGGCGCGAAACCGTGGACGCGACCGCGCGCACCGCATAGTTGGCCGGGTGGATGGCGACCCGGCCATGAGGCCGCCTCGGGGCCGGTCGGCTGGTGGGGTTCGCCGCACACCTCCGCCGGCGGTCGAATCCCTACGCGGGTGACCGCCTCGCTCCCGGAGCGCCACGGTAAAGTCTCAACTGCCGACATTGCGAGCAGAAGCCCAGCTTCGACTCCCTCGTCGTAGCGGTCAAGCCCCTGGTAGTGGTGTAACTCGTTTTTGATCCTTCGTTGGTGGTCAGGCGGGTAGTTGCATCAGTTCATCGGTGCTCACCTCCGTCGCCTGGCTGGTGTCGGTGTTGGTGGTCAGGGTGAGCCGGCAGCGGCTGAGCACTTCTAGGCCGAGGTATCGGCGGCCTTCGGCCCATTCGTCGGTCTGCTCGGCCAGGACGGCGCCGATGAGGCGGACGATGGCATCCCGGTTGGGGAAGATGCCCACGACGTCGGTGCGGCGGCGGATCTCGCGGTTGAGCCGCTCGGTGGGGTTGTTGGACCAGATCTGTCGCCACACGTCGTCGGGAAATGCGGTGAAGGCGAGCAGGTCTTCGCGGGCGTCGCCGAGGTGGTCGGCGACCTCGGGCAGCCGGTGCTCGGCGTACTCCAGCAGCCGGTCGAATTGCGCGTTGACCGCCTCCGCGGTGGGCTGGTCGTAGACGCTGTGCAGCATCGCCTTCACGGCCGGCCACATGGACTTGGGGCACACGGCCATGAGGTTCGCCGAGTAGTGGGTGCGGCAGCGTTGCCACGCGGCGCCGGGCAGGTTCGCCGCGATCGCCTCGATGAGCCCGGCGTGGGCATCGGAGGTCACCAGCCGCACCCCGCCCAGGCCGCGGGCAACCAGGTCGGCGAAGAAGGTGTTCCACGAGGCCGTGGTCTCACTGGTGGCGACCTGTATGCCCAGCACCTCGCGGTGGCCGTCGCCGTTGACGCCGGTGGCCAGCAGCACGGAAGCCTTGACGACCTGCTTGTTCTCGCGGACCTTGATCGTCAACGCATCGGCGGTGACGAAGGTGAACGGCCCGGCCTCGTCCAGGCGGCGGTGCCGGAACGCGGCGACCTGCTCGTCCAGGTCCTGGGCCATGCGTGAGACCTGCGACTTGGACAGCGAGTCGATACCCAGGGTCTTGACCAGCTTGTCCATCCGGCGGGTAGACACCCCGGCCAGATAGCAGTCGGCTACGACGGTGATCAGCGCGGACTCGGCTCGCTTGCGGCGCTCGAGCAGCCACTCGGGGAAGTAGCTGCCCGAGCGCAGCTTCGGGACGGCGACGTCGACGGTGCCGACCCGGGTATCCAGGGGCCGGTGGCGGTAGCCGTTGCGGTGGTTGGTGCGCTGTTCCGAGCGGGCGTTCCACTCGGCGCCGCACACGGCGTCGGCATCGGCGGAGAGCAATGCGTTGATCATGGTCTGCAGTAGCTCGCGCATCAGATCCGGCGACGCGTCGGCGAGGGCTTGGCCAAGCAGGCCTGCAGGGTCGACAATATGAGGTGCGGTCATCGTGATGACTCCGTTCGAGGATTCGGTAGAAGGTTGACTCGAAGGATCACACGGTGGCCGCTCTACACCCGTGCACAACACGGAATCGCAGACGATCTCGGCCACCGAGTTACACCACTCTATGGGGCACTACTGTCGTAGCTACTCCTGAGATGGTGGCCTCGTAAGCCTGATCGCTGCGCTTGCCGTTTGGTCTATGTACTTCTTTGCAGGACGCGGAGGGGGCTGGAGCACCGATAGATGTCGCATGAACCGTCAGTCGTCGGGGGGCCGAGCATCTCTCTCAGAACCGATTTTGCGGCGCGCAGACTTACGGTCCTTCCGCTTGCTGCCCAGGGGCAAGGTCATCCCCATGTGTCATTACTGCAGCTAGGTCAGGTTCAAAAGCGGGATCGGCCCGCTTCCAACTGGAAGCGGGCCGATCCCGATGCCTTTTAGGAGCAGCCCTGAACCGTCGCGGGATTGATGGCCACTCTTACGGAACGTTGATCGTCCGGGACGTTGATAATCCCGTTCGGGCCGAACGGGTCGAACCCGAAGGTGAGATAGGCGGGCTGGTCGGAAACCACCGAGCCTGCGGCCCCCAACGGGACCTCGTCCGTCTCGTAACCGGGATCCAAGAAAACGGACCACAGGGGCATCTTCCCGTAGACGACCTGCCCGGGCCAGTCGCCGTTCTTGGTCCCTTCATAGTTGAGCCACATGTAGCCCCGCTGGGTGGCGCTGAGTTTTCCGGAGATGCGGTAGCTACCGTTGCAGTTCTCAACGCGATAGTTCGCCGTTAGCCCCGTAGGTGTCGTCACGGTCTCGGTTAGCTGCGGGGCAGAGGTCGAACTCCCTAGGGAGCCAAAGTCCAGCGACTGAGCACTGGCCGTGGCTGTGCTGGCGATGGCCATGGCGACAGCTATAGCAGCGGCTTTTAATACGCGCATGCGTGTCCAACTTTCTGGTGAAGGGCTGCCAACCTGGGCTGGCCAGACTATCCTAGCGAGGACATGAGCGAAATCTAAGTAGCCGTTCGCCGGATGGTTAATGGGCCCTTCCGGTTCAAGAGTGCGTTGATCCGGAAGGGTCCGATATCTCAGGTAGGACTCAACCCTTGAAAGTTAAACAGAGAAATTATCTGTCTGCAGTTTGAGGGAGCCGGCACGATCAAGCGGACACTTATACGGGATGGAAATTACGGCATTTCCAAGAGGAACATTTTCGTTAGTGATGCGATCAATCACAAAGAATTCCATGTTGCGATCAGTTCCAGCCCAGTCCTCGTTCCACGCATACCCCGGGACTGGATAGAACATTACTTCAACGAACATACCGGAAGGGTTCCAAGTTTCAGTGGCCCAGGTGCGTCCAGAGTCCTTGTCTATCCACCCCAGGCGGCCTTGAGGCACTTCTGAGATCATATCGTTTACTTGCACCGATATTTTGCAACGCAATGCGTCTGTCGATTGGTGGGCGCTGACGTTAACAAAATATTGCGCGCCCTTTTGGGGGGTCACTGTGTCTTCGTTGTTGCTGTTTCCTGAACCCTGAGACAGGGACCCAAAGTCAAGCGATTGGGCAGATGCGGACGGCACAGCTAGGGCGGTGAGTGCAAACGCGCTGAGAGCTATCTTCAACTTCACGTCTGATCCTTTTGGAGACAAACTCGTCTCAAACTTGTCTGTGGTAGATGCTGTCTCGCAGTAGCAGTTTTCGAGCGTTTTGATCCGGCGGGGACTGGCATCTTTCTCCGAAACTGTATAGCACACGATGCGAGCGGCGGTTACATTACGTGGGCTAGGCGCCGCGTCCCGAGGGTTGTTGTTGCCCGTCGCGGCCTTCTGCCGCGAGTGCGGCGTCAGTCGCCAGGCCACGTGCAAGTCTCGCTTTGGGGACACGGCCCGCGGTCGCGTGAGTCGCTAGGAGGCTGCTGAACAATCCGGGTGTCCGCACCTCGGGTTGGCGGGGCGCCTGAAATACTGCGTGTATGCAGGGTGAGTCGGATCGGCAACGGGAATTGCTGGATGTGGAGTCGGTGGCGGGGCATCTGCTCGAGCCCGGCAGCGTGTTCGCGTTGCTGGCCGAGCATCGGGATCGCTTGTTCCCGGCGGAGTTGTTCGCCGATCTGTTTCCCTCGGGCCGGGGCCGGCCGTCGATCCCGGGGGAGGTGATCGCCTCGGTCATCGTGCTTCAGGCTCTGTTTGGGCACTCCGACCGGGAGGCCGTGGAAGCGTTGACGTTTGACCTGCGGTGGAAGGCCGCGTGCGGGTACGCGGTCGATGCGAAGGGCTTCGACTCGTCGACGTTGACTTACTGGCGGCGCCGGTTGGCGGCCAGCGAGCGTCCGCAGCGGATCTTCGAGGTGGTGCGCCAGGTCATCGCCGAGACCGGGGCGGTCAAGTCCAAGACCCGCCGGGCACTGGACTCGACGGTTCTGGATGATGCGGTGGCCCGTCAGGACACGATCACCCAGTTGATCGCCCAGATCCGTCGGGTGGGCCGCGAGGTCCCCGACGCCAAAGACCTCATCGCCAGCGTGTGCACCCGCCTGGCCCAGGTGACCGGCCACGGATACGAGACGGCGGGCAAACCGCGTATCGCCTGGGATGACCGGGCCGCCCGCGACGAGCTGGTCTCGGCCCTGGTCGCAGACGCTCTGGCACTGCTTGAGGCTCTGGATGTTGAGGCGATCACCGCCGCCGGCGGCAGACCAGCCGAGGCGGTGGCGCTGCTGGCATTGGTCGCCGGCCAGGACGTCGAGCCCGCCGAGGATTCCGATGGCACCGACGGCCGGTGGCGCATCGCCCGCCGCACCGTCCCGGACCGGGTGATCTCTACCGTGGACCCCGATGCCCGGCACGCGCACAAGACCCAGCAGCGTCGCCAGGACGGGTTCAAAGCCCACATCGTGGTCGAACCCGATACCGGGCTGACCACTGCGGCCCGGCTGACTCGGGCCAGCGGTCCGGACAATTCCGACGCCGCCGTCGGTGCGGACCTGGTGACCACAGATCCCACCACTACAGACGTCGAACACATTGAAGTGCTCGGAGACTCGGCGTACGCCACCGGAGACATGCTGGCCACCCTCGCCGGAAAGCAGTGGCTGCCCCTGGTCAAACCCTGGCCGACCAGGCCCGCTGTGGAGGGCGGGTTTGGTCTGGATGACTTCACCTTCGATGCCTCGGCAAACACGTTGACCTGCCCGGCTGATGTCACGCGGACAGTGTCGCCGCAGGGCCGGGCGAAGTTCGGTGCGGCCTGCCGGCAGTGTCCGCTGCGCCAGCGGTGCACCACCTCACAATCCGGCCGCTCGGTGCTGCTGGCGAGCACCATGTGCTGCAACGCCAGCACCGCCAGCGCGCACAGGGCGAGGACTTCCGGGCCACCTACCGGCAGCATCGCCCGATGGTGGAACGCTCCATCGCCTGGCTCACCCGAGGCGCCCGACGAGTGCCCTATCGCGGGGTGGATAAGAACAACAGCTGGCTCCACCACCGCGCCGCCGCCCTCAACCTACGACGCCTGCTCGCCATGGGGCTGACCATGGAGAACGGGACCTGGGCCCTGGCCTGACCCAGTAACCAGGGCCTCATGAACCTCCCTGCTGCAGGCCGGTCAGCCACACGAGGACCACAAGCGGGCGCATCGCTCCCAGTCGCCGTACCCAGAGCGCTGACCTGAATCGCCGCTTGACGGCCCACCGAGACCGATCCGCAAGCCGCTCACACCACCGCAACCCCCAATGGCGCCTTGTTCAGCAGCCTCCTAGTGCTGATGGCCAATCGCTGCGCAGGTCGAGACGGCTTCTTGAGACTTCAGACCACACCATCAGCGCGCGACGAACCGGTGAGTCCGGGTGTCGTTCTGCCGTCTCGTAAAGCTGTAGGTTTTTAAGGCACATTCACGGCGCCAGGCGGGCCGCCGCGGGAGCCCTCGTCCACCCCGCTGGGGCCGCGGGTTTCAGGCGCAGCATGACGTCGGCATCTGGTTTCGGAAGAGGCCGGCCA
>NZ_JABFAN010000020.1:42844-89113 GCF_017168155.1 Dietzia sp. KRD202
CATCACAGGAGAACGCAATGAACACCCCCGTCGCGCCCGCCACCCAGAACCGGGCCCCGGCGCCCCCGCTACTGCAGGGAAAGGTCGTGTTGGTGTGCGGGGTGGGCCCGGACCTGGGCCGCTCCCTGGCCGTCCGGTCCGCGCAGGCCGGCGCCGACATCGTCCTCGCAGCCCGCAGCGCCGACAGGCTCAACCTCATCGAGCAGGAGATCCGCGACCTCGGCCGCCAGGCGCTCGCGGTGCCGACGGACATCACCAACGCCTCCGCCCGCCATGAACTCGCCCGGGCCGCCATGGACTCCTTCGGTCACGTCGACGTTCTGATGAACGCGGCCTTCGCCCACCCGCCGTACGTCAAGCTCCTCGAAGCCGATCTGGACGAAATGCGCCAGCAGACCGCCCTCAACGTCCTGGCATCAGTAGGCCTGGTTCAGGAACTGGCCGATACCCTCACAGCACGCCGCGGATCAGTCGTACTCATCAACTCCCTCGTCCTTCGTAACCGCCTGCCAGGTGTCGGCAGCTACCGCATGGACAAAGCAGCACTCCTGGCAGCGGCACGAAGCCTGTCCATCGAGTTGGGCCCCCGCGGGGTGCGGGTCAACTCTGTCGCGCCGGGGTACATCTGGGGCGACAAGCTGCGCGACTTCTACGCCTGGCGCGAGGCGAACGGGGGAGCGACCGCCGCGGAGAAGTACGCGGAGAAGGCACAGCAGACAGACCTACTCCGACTGCCGACCCCGGACGAGATCGCCGACGCCGCAGTCTTCCTCGCCTCCGACTTCGCCAGCGGCATCACCGGGCAGTGCCTCGACGTCACCTGCGGACAGAGCCACCACTGACTCCCCGATTGCCGTCCCGCACTGGATTCAACAGACCAGGGCGGGGCAAGAGTTTGCGCCGCTCCTGTCCGTTCCCAGAGACCAGTCGTCACTGTCCAAAAAAGACACGGAGTTCAGCCTTGCGTCACCGGACCAGGACGCAGAAGCGATCAATGACAACGATCTCGATCACCTTGGCACCCGCTCGGTCGCTCCGGCGCCCGGATCTTCGTCGACCTCGTCCATCACATGAAGAACGAGGACATCAAGTACGCCCTGCATCAGAGGAGAGTTTGGGGACGCAAGGTGATTCATCTGACGCAGTACGCAAACTATTAATTTACATAACGTCTGATTGTCGGCGCCGACACGAGTCGCGCTTCGGCTTCGGATTTCAGCAGGTGCGTGGGGACTGTTTAACTCCTCTATCGCAACGCATGGAGATGAGAACTCTCGTCCGAAGTGTCGTCTAGGTTCCGCGCCGAGGGGCTGTACTCACCTGAGGCGGCGGGCCAACTGCGTGATGTCCGTGACCTCGAGGTCCGGGCTGGTGAAATGCTTCGGGTACATGCCGTGGGTGCGGTTGATCCATGCCGTTCGCATACCGATCCGGTGGGCGCCGTCGATGTCCCAGGGATGGACGGCTACGAGCATGGCGTCCGAGGGGGCAACGGCACACTGTTCGAGTGCGAAGTCGTAGGCAGGGGCGGCTGGTTTCCACGCGCCGGCGGAGTCGACTGACAGCAGTTTGTCGAAGTTGTGCCGTACACCGGCTGACGTGAGCAGCTTCTCGGCGACCTGTGTCGAGCCGTTGCTGAGCGTGACCAACCTGATCCCCAGCTCCGTCAACGCCGTGACGCCGTCGGCGACATCGGGATGAGGGTCGAGCCCGACGAACCCGCTCATGACGTGCTCGATCGCCTCGTCGAGAGGTCGGTCGAGCTCCACCTCCGACAGCATGACCTGCAGGAGCCCGGTGCCGATGTCAGCGAACGGGCGAGCGGCACCTGCGGCGGTGAGGGCGAAGCCGTCGCGCAGGAGGTCGGCGAACCACAGGGGATACATCGAGCCGGGTGCCCCGACGTCGGAGAACCGGGCCGCCATCGCCGTGGTGTCGGACAGGGTCTCGTTGACGTCGAACACGATCACCTGCGGGCGGCGGAGCCCACGCCCGTCGCCCCGGTTCTGTTCGCGATGGTCGGGTGTGACGGTCATGTAGAGACCTCCTGGTCACCGGGATTGCACCATGCTATGCGCCAGCGGGCTGCGCGGCCGGAACACCTGGCTAGGGTGGGCGCATGGACGCCGACATCAACTTCTACTTCGACCCGGTCTGCCCCTTCGCCTGGATGACCAGCAAGTGGGTGCGCCAGGTGCAGGCGCAGCGCGACTACACGGTCGACTGGCGGTTCATCTCGTTGCGCCTGGTCAACGCCGGTGTCGACTACGACGCGCACTTCCCCCCTGAGTACGAAGCCGGCCACACCGCCGGGCTGCGGCTCCTGAGAGTGGCGGCTCGAGCGCGAGCCGAGCACGGCCAGGAGGCGATGGCGCCGCTGTACGCCGCCTTCGGGGCGCGCATCTTCGACACCGCTCCGGACGCCGGCGACGACCGCAGCGAAGGCGACGAGCGTGAGCGGCGCGGCACGAGCGAGTTCGCCAGGCTGGTCCTCGCCGACGCTGATCTGCCGCTCGAACTGGCGGACGCCGTCGACGACGAGTCGTGGGACGCCGAGATCCGCCGGGAGACCGACGAGGCGCTCTCGCTGACGGGCAAGGACGTGGGCACGCCCATCATCCATTTCGAACCGCCGACCGGCGTCGCCTTCTTCGGACCCGTGATCAGCCGGCTGCCACACGAGGACTCGGCGGCCGAGCTCTGGGACCACGTGGTGGGGCTCGCCCGCTTCCCGGGTTTCGCCGAGCTCAAGCGCAGCCTGCGCGAGAAGCCGCAGCTCGCCGCGTTCGGAGTCGACGCGGACACGGTCGGCACGCAGGAGGACTGGCACGGCGGAAGCCGTCGGCAGAAGAAGTGAGGATGGCCGTTCGCGCCACAGCGGCGGAACTGGCGGAGATACTCGCCTGATGGCTATCGATCCCCGCGGAAGAGACCTCAAGCGCTACCTCGCCGACGACCCCGGCGGCCCGGTGGTGATGCTGAACCTGCTCCGGTTCGCCGATGGCGGGCGTGAGGACTACGCGAAGTACGCCGCGGCGCTGAACGAGACCTTCCTTCCCCGCTATGGCGCCGAGGTGCTCTACGCCGGTGACGGTTCCACAGCCCTGGTCGCCGAGACCGGCCAGGACTGGGATGCCGTTCTGCTGGTCCGGTACCCCAGCCGCGCCGCGTTCAGCGAGATGGTCGCCGACCCCGAGTACCAGACCGTCACGGCACTGCGTACCAGCGCGTTGCAGGAAGCGGTGCTCCAGGCCACGACCCCCTGGGCCTGACTCCGCCCCCGTAGGCACGTCGAATCCGACGCGCATGCCCGAGTGCGATCGCGCGCAGAATGCGGGACGCCGGGGCTACTGCTGGGCTCGTCGTCGTCGACCTGCGATGGCGTGGAGCACCAACGCGAGCATCACCGTCGCGCAGCAGATCACACCCACCCCGAACGCCATGGTGATGCCCTCGTCGGTCGAGTACGCGGAGTCGGAGGGGTGCGCGGCGAGGACGGCGGCCGACAGGGCCGCGCCGACCGCACCACCGACCGTGCGTAGCACCTGGTTGAAGCTCACCGCGCTGCCGAGCTGGTCCACCGCCACGCTGCGGGCGATGAGCGCGGGCATCGCGGCGTAGCCCGAGCCGATCCCGGCGCCGAAGAGGAACATGCCGATCGCCAGCGTCCAGAAGTCGCCATGTCGCAGCCACAACAACACCGATGCCACCGTCATCACCGCCGCGCCGACGGGGAGGAACACCGCCATGTCGTAGCGGCGGGACAGGGCACGGACCGTGCGGTTGGCCACGAGGCTGCCCACCGACAGCGGCGCCATCATGAAGCCCGCCCACATCAACGGCACCGCCAGGCCGAAGCCGGTGTCGGCGGGTGCCTGCGCCACGAGGCTCGCGATGGACAACCCGATGTACATCGCGGTGCCCAGGCCGATCGCGGTGGCGTTGGCCAGCAGGACCTCCGGCCGGCGGACCACGCGGAGGTTGACCAGGGGATGCAGGGTGCGAATGCTGTGCACGATCCAGAAGAGCAGCGTGTTCAGCGCGACCACGAGGACGACGAGCGCCGTCGCGGACCCCCAACCCCAGGTCTGCCCCTCGGAGATCCACAGCAGCAGCGCGGCCAGCCCGCCGCCCAACAGCAGGGCCCCGCCGATGTCGAACGGCGTGCGGGGCGCGAGCGGATCGGGGCCCGCGGGGATGAAGCGCCAGACGCCGAACGCCGCGGTGGCCACGAACAGCGCCGCGAAGGCGAACGCCGCCCGCAGGTCGAACGTCGCCGCGAGGATGCCGGTGAGCGGATACCCCAGTCCCATCCCCACCGACACCGTGACCGAGAGGGTCGAGATGGTGGGCTGCGATGCGGTGTAGGTGAGGTGTCGGCGCGCCAGGGCGATGGTGATGGGCACCGTGCCGTAGAGCAGTCCCTGCAACGCGCGGCCGACGAGGAAGACGGTGAAGTTCGGCGCGACGGTGGCGATGATCGAGCCGAGGAAGATCACACCGAGGCTGGTCAGCAGCAGTTTCCGGGTATGGGGGCCGTCGGCGAGGCGGCCCATGATCGGGGTCGCGACCGCGCCGACGAGCAGGTTGGCCGTGAGCATCCACTGCGCCGTGCTCACGGGGATGCCGAACTCCGCGGAGACCGACGGCACCAGCAGCATGCCGAGGGAACTGACGATCGAGCTGGTCAGGGCGGCGTAGACGAGGGCTTGGACGAACCAGCGGGGCGCCGGGCGCCGGTGAGGGGTCACCGGGCGTCCTCGGAGTCGAGGCGGCGGAGCAGGGGGACCGCGGCCGCGAGACGGTCGCGCTCGGCGTCATCGAGGTGGTCGGCGATCGCGTGGGCCAGCCAGTCCTGGCCCGCGGCGCGCTCGGTGCGGAGCTGCTCGCACCCGCCTGCGGTGATGGAGACGAGGGTGCGTCGGCCGTCGGCGGGGTCCGGGCTGCGGGAGACGAGTCCGAGATTCTGTAGTTCGCGGACGGCGTTGGCGACGGCCTGGTGGCTGATCCGCTCGAGGCCCGCCAGGTCGGTCGCGGCCAGGGGTCCGCGCTGCTCCAGGTGGGACAGGATCCCGACCTTGCCCATCGACAACGTCCGGTGGGAGTTGAACCGTCGCCACAGGGGGCGCAGCGCGTGGCGGAGATCGTCGGCCAGGGCGGCGACGTCGGGCGACGGGGTAGCGGTCGGGTCGGCGGGTGGTCCAGCGGGCGGGTCGGCGGGTGTCACTCCGACGAGTCTACAACCAGATTGCGCAATCTGCTTGCGCAAGGGTGGGGGTGGGCGGTGGAGCGCATCGACAAGAGCGTTCCGCACACCTGCCTCTCGGCGAATGTGTGCGGAACCGTCTTGTCGACGCCGGGCCCGGCGGGCCGGGCTCCCGGAGCAGTCGGCCTCAGTAGGTCCCGCAGTTGCTGGGCGCCGGGACGCCGCGCACGCGGTCATCGAGATACCGCAGGGTGCCCTCCAAGCCGGTGAGCATGGGTGCGGCGTGACCGATCACCAGGCCGGGTGCGACGGGGGGCATCGGGTCGATGACCATCTCCACGGTGACGCCCTGCGCGCACCAGTCGCGACCGAGCTGCTGGGACTGGTGGCCGGGGACGACGTCGTCGTTCACGGGTGAGAGGACGCGCACGGGTGTGGTGGGCGCGAGCCGGCCGATCCGCTGACGCTCGAGGAATCCCGTGAGTACTGGCTCGGAGCGCACGATGTCGCCGGCCGACCGGCCCGAGACCGTGTAGGCGGTGGTGCGCTGCTGGAAGAACTGGACGGCGGTCTCGCCGATGCACTGGTCGGCGGTGGTGGCGAGCATGGCCCGGCCCCGGTCGTTGAAGTACGGGTCGATCAGCGGGCCCATCTCCGGGTAGGCGTCGAGCAGGCTGTTGAGCGAGTAGCCGATCACGCCGGCGATCGCGGTCCCGTCGACCTGCTCGAGGGTGGCCAGCAGATCGGCCGGCGGAGAGCCCGCGGCGGTGCCGACGAGGTTGACCTCCGGCGCGTACTGCGGGTGCAGTTCGGCGGCCGCGGCGACGGCGCCACCGCCCTGGGAGTAGCCGGTGAAGACCGTGCGGGCGTCCGGGGCGATGTCGGCGCCCGGCACCGACGCCGCGACGCGCGCGAGGTCGAGGACGGCACGGGCCTGGGATTCGCGATTGATGTACGAGTGCAGGCCCGGCGTGCCGAGGCCCTCGTAGTCGGTCATCGCGACGGCGTACCCGCGGGCGAGCAGGGCGTAGGCCTGGATGAGCTCGTACCCGAACCCGACGCCCGGCGGGTCGGTGCGGACGGTGGCGAGGTTCTGGAACGTCTTGGACGGCGCGCAGTGGTCGGCCTGGCCCTGGGTGCCCGGCGCGACGACCGCCAGCGGACGCGAACCGGGCCCGGTCCACGGTGCGCGCGGCTGCAGGTAGGCGCCGGTGACCGCGATCGCCTGGCCGCGCGACCCGACGGAGGTGTACATGATGCGCTGCGCGTCGGTGGACAGCGGACCGGCGCCGTCGGAGATCGGTTCGGCGCCGGGGATCGGCGGGATCGCTCCGGCCAGCGGGAACGGCTCGGTCTTGATGAGCTCGCCGGAGGTCGCGGGCAGGTCTGCCGGCGGCTGGTAGAAGGCGGGCGCCGGGTCGTTGGACGATCCCTGCGCTCCGGCGGCGGGGGCGACCAGGGCCCCTCCGGCGACAGCGGTGGCGATGGCGGTGGCGAATGCGGCTGCGCGCATCGCGGTTCGACGAAGTGGCACGGTCCCCCCGGACTGATTGTGTTCTGGCTCACGAAGTTGAGCAGAGTCTAAGTGAATGCTGTGTGCGGCGGGCACTCCGGTCGTGCGTCGCCCGTCAGCGCGGTTGGTCACCGCGGCCGGGTGGCGGCGAGAATCACGTCGACCACCCGGTCCACGGCGTCCGGGGGCAGCGGGCGGCCGCTCATGAGCGGCGTCAGGAGTAGCGGTGCCACGAGCGTGGTCACGACGGTGTCCGGATCGAGGTCGGGGTTGAGGTCACCGCGCGCGCTCGCCAGCGACGCCATCTGCCGCCAGGCGTCCAGGGCGGGTTGGTAGCGCGCGGTGACCACGTCGGCGAGCTCGGGATGTGACCGAGTGGCGAGGAGCGCGCCTGTGGCGAGCTCCACCGGGTCGGCCGCGAACGCGGCCAGGGCGTGGGCGAAGTCCCGCACGTCGCCCTCCCAGTCCCCGGACGTCGGCACGGGAAACCGGAGGACATGCTGGTCGAGGGCCTCGGCCACGAGGTCGGTGGTGGTCGGCCACCACCGGTACAGGGTCCGTCGGTTCACGTCCGCCCGTTCGGCGACCTCCACCATCGAGAACTGCCACCGCCCCTCGGCGAGGAGCGACAGGACCGCCTCCCCGACGGTGCGACGGACGCGGTCGCTCCGGCCGCCCTCGCGAACCCGGCGCCGTTCCGGTCTCGGCGCGGGCGGCCGGGTCGGCGGTTCCTGCTCCACGTTCGCGCCCCCGGATCCGGTCTGGTGGATTTCGTTGAGACTACCTCGCCCTAAGTGCACACTGTGATGACTTAAGTGTGATGCACTCGCAGCATCTGTCCACCCGCTCAACGACCTTCCAGGGGACCCATGACCGCCGATCCCACCTACGACCACATCGTCATCGGCGTCGGGCCGATCGGCGCCGCGACCGCCCGGCACCTGGCCGAGCGGGGGGATTCCGTCCTGGTGATCGGCCCCGAGGAGCCCGCGGGCTTCGCCGACCATCAGGGTACGTGGGCCGGGCACTATGACCAGGGTCGGATGTGCCACGTCCTCGAGATCCCCGTGGTCACCGGGATGCTCACCACGCGGTCGATCCGCCGGTTCCCCGAGCTCACGCGCCGCACGGGGGTCGAGTTCACGACCGGCGTCGAGTGCCTCTCGGTCAACCCCGCCGACGCCGCCGGTGACGCGGCCGGGGAGTGGTTCGACCGCGACGTCCTGGCCGCCAACGCCCGCGACCTGGGCGTCGACGTGCACCTCCTCGACGAGGAGGGCCTACGTCGGCGGTACCCCGCGGTGCGGTTCGAACCGGGCCACGTGGGCGTGGTGCAACCCGGCGGGATGATCGTCAACCCGCGGGCGCTGGTCCGTGCCGAACTGGCCGCCGCGTCGGCGGCGGGGGCGGTACTCGTCCGGGACGAGGTGGTCGCGCTCGAGGGCGGCGCGGGGGGTGGCGATGACAGCGGCGATGACGACGACAACAACGACGACAACAACCACAACGACGACGACAAGGTGGTCGTCACGGCCGGGGGAGTGCGACTGCGAGGTCGGTCGATCGTGCTCGCGCTCGGCGCCGCCGTCAACGCCTCCGGCCTGCTGCCGCGGCCACTGCAGCTGTTCACCCTCGGGGCGACCGTCGTGCTGGTGGAGGTCGACGATCCGGGCGGGATCGACCTGCCCGCGACGATGTATCTCAAGCATCGCGACGGCGCGCAGCAGTTCGGCGGAGTGGTGATGTCGCCGGTTCGGTACCCGGACGGTCGCTGGTACCTCAAGGTCGCCGGCAGCAGTGTGCGCGAGACGCCCCTGGGCTCCGCCGAGGAGATCGCGTCCTGGGTGCGGACCGGCGGCGCCTCCGCGGACGTCGACGACGCGCTGGCGGTGTTGACCGATCTCCTGCCCGGCGTCCGCCTGGGGCGGGCGCACACGCGCCCGTGTCTGGTGTGCGCCACCAGTACCAACCACCCCTACATCGACCGTGTGGACGACCGCACCGTTCTGGCGGTCGAGGGAGAGCGGGGTGTCATGGCCGCGGACGAGATCGGCCGACTCACCGCGGATCTCGCCGCCACGGGGAGGTGGACGGATCCGCTGCCCCGGGACGTGTTCCGTGCCCGGTGGGCGGCGTAGCGGCGGGGAAGTCGTCGACTGTGGTCGGCCGGCGGGTCAGGCGTGCATGCCCACGGTGAACCACCGGGTCGCCTCGTCGACGATGTCGTCGATGCTCGCGCTGGTCTCGGATTGGAGCCAGGCGGTGATGAGCTCGCCCAGGCCGCCCACGAGGAGGCGGGCGCTGATCTCGTCCCGGGGAGTGGGCAGGGCGCGGTCCCCGAACAGTGTCCGGGCCTGGGTCACGACGAGGGCCGCGAAGTCGCGGTACAGCTCGTGGCGGCGCTGGCGGAGGGTCGGGACGGTGGCCGACTCGATGATCGCGACCCGTCCCTTGCGGGGGTCGTCGGTGAGTAGTGCCGCGAAGGCGGCCAGGGCGGCGTGGGCTCTGGCCGCGGCGTCGCCCTCGGTGTCGGAGAGTGCGGCCAGAACGGAGGTGCGGACCTGGTCGGCGATCTCGTCGACGAGGGCGAGGAGCAGCTGGTCACGGGCGGTGAAGCTCTCGTAGAAGTAGCGCTCCGTCAGGCCGGCCTCCGCACAGATCGCCGTCATGGTCGTTCGCTCGACACCGCGGGTGCCGACGAGCTCCAGGGCCGCGTCGAGGAGTTGGCGCCGACGGGCTGCGCGCCGCTCCTCCGCGCTGACGCCTCGGTAACGGCGCGGGGTCGCGTTCATCCCTCAATCTTGACAGGGCCCCATGTCTGATTCAAACTCTATCCAAACTGACAGGGCCGTCTGTCAGACAGGTGGTGGGCCGTCCCGGACGGGCGTCTCCACCCGGAGGTCAGGGGATGCTCGTGACACGAACGCTGGCGAAGGCACCGACGGACAGTGGGCTGGCTCCGGTCCCGGGAGACGGTGGTCTACCGCTTCTCGGTCACGGTCTGGACTATCTGCGGGATCCCATGCGGCTGTGGGAGAAGCGCTACCACCGGTACGGGCCGGTCTCGTGGTTCCGCGCATTCGGGACGAGGATCGTGGCGCTGCTCGGGCCGGAGGCCTCGGGAGTGGTCCTGCAGAACCGGGACAAGGCGTTCGCCAACGGCGAGGCGTGGCAGTTCCTCATCGGGCCGTTCTTCGACCGTGGGCTGATGCTCTTGGACTTCGACGAGCACATGGCCCACCGCCGCCTCATGCAGGAGGCGTTCACCTCCGACCGCCTCGCCAGGTACGCGGCAGCGATCGACCCGGCGGTCCGCTCCGCCGTCGAGCAGTGGCAGCCGGGGGACCGCGTGGAGGTCTATCCCCGGCTCAAGCAGTTGACGCTGAACCTCGCGGTGGAGGTCTTCATGGGCGGCGCCCCCGGCGCCAGCCAGGCGCGTCTCGATCAGGTCAATTCCGCGTTCATCGACTGTGTCCAGGCGGCGACCGCGCTCGTGCGGTACCCGGTCCCGGGCGGGCGTTGGCACCGCGGGCTGGTCGGTCGACGCCGGGTGGAGGAGTTCCTCCGCGAGTACCTGCCGGCCAGGCGGGCGGGCGACGGCGACGACCTGTTCTCCGTGCTGTGCCGGGTGGAGGTCGACGGCGAGCGGTTCAGCGACGACGACGTCATCAACCACATGATCTTCCTGCTCATGGCCGCGCACGACACGTCCACGATCACCATCTCGACGATGATGCAGTACCTGGGCCAGCACCCGGAGTGGCAGCGGCGGTGCCGCGAGGAGTCCCTGGCGATTCCGGGCGACACGATCAGCTACGAGCAGCTCTCGCAGTTGCGGTCGCTGGACCTGGTGATGAAGGAGTCGCTGCGCCTGGTGTCGCCGGTGCCGACGATCGCGCGCACGGCCGTCAAGGACACCGAGGTGCTGGGGCACTTCATCCCTGCGGGGACGATGGTGGCGATCGCTCCCTACTTCACCCACCACCTCGAGCAGTACTGGCCCGATCCGGAGGTTTTCGACCCAGGCCGGTTCTCCGACGAGCGCCGCGAGGACAAGGCCCACCGCCAGGCGTGGCAGCCGTTCGGCGGCGGCGTGCACAAGTGCATCGGCATGCACTTCGCCGGCGCCGAGGTCTCACTCGTGCTGCATCACCTGCTGCGCACCTTCGAGTGGCACGTCGACCCGGACTACACGGCCCCGATGGACATGAAGTCGCTGCCGTTCCCCAAGGACGGGCAGCCGATCCGTCTGGTGCGGCGGGCCGGAAACTCAGAGAACTCATAGCCGCAGGGGTAGCGAAAGGTGTCATATCAACATAGTCTGTGGTGTACCTCACATACCGCATGTGGGACAACACGGAAGGGTGATCATCATGGCTGCTCACGCGACCCACGCTCCCGAGCCGGTGGCCTCCACGGACGGCGCGCCGGCCAGGAGGAAGAAGTCGATCCCGATCATCCAGAGCCGCATCGGCGCCCCGGTCGCCTTCGTCGGTCTGGCGATCGCCCTGCTCAGCCTCTACCTGCCGTGGGTGACCGGCGGCGGGCAGTCGCTCTCCGGCCTCGTGCTGCCCGAGGTGCTGGGGCTGAGAGAAATCACCCCGGTCAACTTCCTCGGCCTCGTGGCGCTGTCGTTCCTCACCGTGGTCACGCTCGTGGCCCGGCTCGGCATCTTCGCGATCCTCAACGCCGTGACGGCGGGGCTGGTCCTCATCGCCCACCTCGCGTTCATGTGGGTGCTGTACGGCTCCACGGGGACGGCGGACCCGATCCTGTCGGGGCTGTCCGCCGAGGCATCGGTCGCCTATGGGCCCTACGTCGCCATCGTCGGATTCGTGCTGGTGATCGTGGGTTCCGCGGCGGCCGCCGTGTCGGCCGAGTATCTGCTGCCCGACCGCGCGGAGGCGAGGCACCGCGACCGCGACTGACGGGTGCGCCGTTCACGCCCCGGCGTGTTCGTGCTCGTCCCCCTCGCGATCGTCGTCGCCGCGGCGCCTGACGGTGACCCACTGCGCGGCGAAGATCGCGAGGGCGACACCCGCCGTCAGGGCGATGGTCAGCGGATCCGACCCCGCCTTGAGGGCGGCGAAGGGGACCAGTACGGCCAGGTCGAGCACGATGGCGACGCACGGGATCCACACGGTGGCGTCGACCTCGTCCCGGAGTCGGCGGATGACGCCCAGGTGGATGGCGATGTCCATCGTCAGGTAGAGGATCGCGCCGAGGGCTGCGATCCTGGACAGGTCGAAGAAGGCGGCCATGAGGATCGCCAGGCCCGCGGTGATGTAGAGCGACTGGTGGCCTTCACGGCCCGGCAGCCCGGGGGCCTGCCCCATGTCCCGGAGCATGTCGTAGAGCTTCGAGACGGAGAACAGGCTCGCGATGAGTCCCGACAGGGTCGCCACGACCGCCACGATCACGGTGAGGCGCACTCCCCACGGGCCGAACAGCGGCGCGGCCGCTTCCGCGAGCGCGTAGTCACGGGCCTCGACGATCTGCGGCACGCTGAGGCTCCCGCTGACGGCGACGACGATCAGGAGGTAGAGCACCGTGCACAGCGCGATGGAGATGAGGATGGACCTGCCGAGGTTGCGTTCGGGCCTGCGCAGGTCGGCGCCGTGATTGGTGATCGTGGTGAAGCCCTTGTAGGCGAGGATCGTCAACGCCACGGCGGCCAGGAATCCGGCCCACCCGTGATCCGGCGGGGTGCGGTCACCGGCGTCGACCAGCCGGGACAGTGACCCCACGCCGGTGGCGAGGATCCCGGCGATGGCCAGCGCGGCGATCCCGCCGATCTTGACCGCGGCGGTGATCATGGCCGAGCGTTCCACCAGTCGGTTGCCCACCAGGTTCACGGCCGCGGCGGAGGCGATGGCGAGAACGGCGAGGACCGGCACCCATATGCCCGGGTCGCTGACGTCGAAGGCGCGCAGGAGGTAGGTGCCGAAGGTCCTGCCGAGGAGGGACTCGGCGAGGATCATCGACACGTACATGAACAGGGAGAACGAGCCGGCGACCACGCCGGGGCCGTACGCGGCCTTGAGCAGCATGGCGATTCCGCCGGACGACGGGTTGGTCGCCGAGTACCGGATGTACGAGTACGTGCTGAACAGCACGACCACCGCGCCGGCGAGAAACGCCCACGGCATCCACCCGCCGGCCAGCTCGCCGACCTGGCCGACCAGCGCGAAGATGCCGGCGCCGATCATGACCCCCGTGCCCAGCGCCACTGAACCGGTGAGTGAGAGTGATTTCCGGTCACTGGTGTGGTTCATTCTGTGGTCACATCCTCGGTGGGGCAGGGGCGGGGCGGGACTCGTCCTGCCGGGCTCACGAGTCGTCTCGGCTCTCCCTCGTCTTCCGGTCGTTGGCCTTGCGCAGCGCCTCCACGAGCTCGTCCTTCGTCATGTCGGAGCGGCCCTCGATGTCGAGCCGCTGCGCCTGCTCGTAGAGGTGGTCCTTGCTGGCGTTGGCGTCCACCCCGCCCTTCGACTCTCCGGAGGGGTTCGGGCCGCCGCTCTCCGAGCGTGAATCCGAGGGTCCCTTGCCGTCCTTGGGCTCCCAGTGGTCGCCCACCTTCTCGTGCGTGTGCTTGACGGCGCTCCAGGCGGTCCGCGCGACACGGGACTCGTCGCTGTACTCCTCCTCCGCCGAGTCATAGGCCTTGGCGAAGGTGTCCTTGGCCTTCTGGTCGCTTCGCTGCAGCGTCGAGGGCAGCTCGCTGTCCTTCGCGTTCCCGTCGCTGTCTGTCTTCGGCATGGCGATTCCTCTCGTTTGTCAGCTCACCAGGATCTGGGTGGCGGTCTCTTTGAGCTTGGCCTGGGCCCATGTGGCCTGGCGCGTGGTCTGGGGTTGGCATTTCTCCGCGACTTCGAGAAGGTCGCGGTGCCGTAGGCCCTGCGCGGCCTGGGCGATGAGGAGCCAGTCCATGGCGACCCCGGAGGCCTCCATGTAGACGGTCCGTAGGTCCTCGAGCAGGAGCAGCTCCGGGGTGTGGTGTCTGCCGAGTAGTTCGCTGCCCTTCTCCCGCGCCCGTTCGGCCAGTCCGAGTTCGAGTCGGGGGGCGGGGTCGAGGTCCTGGCCGTAGTCGGCGCCAATCCGGGCGATCTCGGCGAGGTGGCTGCGGGACCAGCCCACCAGGTCCCGTGCGACGTGGTAGATCTCGTGATCGACCTTGTGGCGCTCGGAGACCTGCAGCAGTTTGTGGGCGAGCTCGACCTCGGAGCGGTGAAGTTCGCGGAGAACGGGTCCGAGTTTCATGTCAGCCCTCCCGTGGCCGTCGTCGCCGCTCCGGCTCGTCGGGTGGACTCATCGCGGTCGGCGACCCGGGCGATGCGTGCGGCGGCGGTCTTGAAGATCGGCTGTTTAGAGGCGGGGTCCCAGTCGGTGGGGGTGAGCTCGTTGGCCGCGGTCCCCACGGCGTCGCCCTCTGGTCCGGCACTGTCGCCGGTGTCCCAGTAGCCGTAATGGAACGGCAGGAAGATCACTCCCGGTCGGATCCCGGTGATCCGGGCGGCCGCCCGCACCCGTCCGCGGGGGGTGGCGATCTCCGTGAGGTCTCCCTCGGTGATGCCGGCGGCCGCGGCGTCGGCGGCGCAGATCTCCACCCACACCTGCGGAGCGGCTGCCTGCAACTCGGGGGCTCTGCCGGTCTTGGTGCGGGTGTGGAAGTGGTAGATGGTCCGGCCCGTGATCAGCTGCAGGGGATAGTGCTCGTCGGGCGGTTCGTGCGCGGGGAGGTATTCCGCGCCCTTGAGCATCGCCTTGCCCTCCGGATTCATCGCCGTGTACTCGGTGGCGTCCTTGGGGGCGCCGGTGACCAGGTCGCGACCGTAGTTCTCGCAGTAATCCGGGTCCGCCCAGAACTTCCCGTCCGAATAGAGCCGCTCGGTGCCGTCGGGGTTGTCGTCGTTGCACGGCCATTGGATACCGGAGCCGCCGCGCAGTCTGTCGTAGGTCAGCCCGGTGTAGTCGCACGGCCGGCCGGCGGTGCAGTCCTTCCACGCCTCGAACGCCGATTCGGGGTCGTGCCACTTGATCAGCGGCTCGCCGTCCTTGTCCTTGAGCCCCAGGCGGTGGGCGAAGTCGATGAAGATGTCCAGGTCGGCCCTGGCCTGGCCGGGCGGATCGACGGCCTTCTCCGACAGGTGCACGGTCCGGTCGGTGTTGGTGAACGTGCCGGTCTTCTCGCCCCATGTGGCGGCCGGCAGGACGACGTCGGCGAGCCTGGCGGTCTCGGTGAGGAAGATGTCCTGCACCACCAGTGTCAGTCGCTCCTGGGACAGGATCGAGCGGATGCGTGTGAGTTCCGGCAGGGAGACGGCCGGGTTGGTGCCGCTGACCCACAACAGCCGGATCGAACCGTCCTCCACATACCGCATCATCTGCATGGCGTGGGTGGGTGCCGAGTAATGCGGGATGTCCATCGGGTCGACGTTCCACACCCGGGCCAGGTCCTGCACGTGCGAGGTGTTGGACCAGTTCCGGAAGGCCGCCAGGTCGCCGTCGGCGCCACACTCACGGGTGTTCTGGGCGGTGGGCTGGCCGTTCATCTGCAGCACGCCGCACCCGGGCCGGCCGAGCATCCCGCGCAGCAGGTGGATGTTGTTGACCTGCACAGCGGCCGCGGTGGCCTGGTTGGACTGGTAGAAGCCCTGCAGCACCGTGGACATCAGCCGCTCGGCGCCCCCGATGAGCCGGGCGGCCCGGCGGATCTGCTCGGCCGGAACGTCACAGATCTCGGCCACCCGCTTCGGCGGGTAGTCGGCGACCTGCTCGGCCAGTGACGAGTACCCGACCGTGTGCTGGTCGATGTAGTCGCGGTCGATGTGGCCGGCGTCGAGCAGTTCGTGGATCAGGCTGTTCATCAGCGCCAGGTTGGTGCCCGGCCTCGGTGTCAGATGGATAGTGGCGTGTTCGGCGACCGGGGTGGGGCGTGGGTCCACGCACAGGATCGCGGGCGGGTCGTCCCCGGCCAGGCGATCCAGGATCCGCATCCAGGTCACGCTCTGCGTCTCGGCCATGTTGTGTCCGTAGAGGCAGATGACGTCGGCGTGGTCGATGTCGGCGTACGAGCCGGGCTGACCGTCACATCCGAAGGACGCCTTGAGCGCCGCGGCGGCCGTCGCGGTGCACAGCCGGGTGTTGCCGTCGACGTGGTTGGTGCCGATGCCACCGTGGGCGATCACACCGAGGGTGTAGTACTCCTCGGCGAAGAGTTGCCCGGTGGTGTAGAAACCGATCGCGCTGGGGCCCTGCTCGTCCAGCAACTCGGTGGTCCGGCCGACGACCCGGTCCATCGCCGTGTCCCAGTCGGTCTCCACCAATACGCCGTTCTCGCGTACCAGCGGGCGGGTCAGCCGGTCCGGTGAGGAGTTCGCCTGCCAGCCGTAGAGGTCCTTGACCCCCAGCCGGCCCCGATTGACCCGGTCCTCTGCACGTCCACGCACCCCGCAGATGCGGCCTTCGACGACGGCGATGTCCAGCCCGTCGCCGTTGGAGTGCAGGATCGAGGCCGTCTGCACCCACCGGTCGACATCCGCCTCGGCCATTCCGTCGGCCAGGTGGGTGTCCACTCGGACGGGCCACTGCTCGCCGGGGCCGTACGGCGTGCGTTCGCCCCACGGGTGAGTGACCCGATCGGGCGTCGAGTCGCTGCCGGGTGTCATGGTGCTCCTAGGCTCGGCGCGGCTGCCCGCGGTGGAGGAAGGACAGGGCGACCATGGCGAGGCCCAGGATCAGGTGCAGCCAGTTGTCGGCCGTGTTGAGCGGCACGAAGTTGGCCGCCGAATCGTGGCCGATCACCAGGCCATAGACCCACAGGGCCAGGTAGACGATGCCGCCGGCCAGTAGGTAGATACGAGCCTGTGGGGCGGTCCGGGACATCAGGATCCCGACGACGCCGTAGAGCAGGTGGACGATGTTGTGGAGGATCGACACCTGGAACAGGCCCAGCAGCATGGCCTCGGATTCGTGGCCGGCGAACTGCATGGTGTCGTACGCGGCGGTGATCCCGGGGATGAAGCCGGCGATCCCCACGAGCAGGAACACCACGCCGAAGGCGAGGGCTACGTACTGGACGGGGGAGCGGTGCCGGGCCGGGCGAGCGGTCTGGGTCGTGTCCGTCATGAGTCCATTCCTTTCTCGACTGATCGACATCGGAAGTGACGCTGTCCCGACCTTAAACAGCAGGGGCCGGATTGAAAACCGGTGCCGGGGGTCGGAGCGCTCGTCGGAGAACGCGATCCACCGTTGCGGCATTTACCCTAGGGGGGTACCGTATGTGCCATGGCCGAGCATGGATACACCCCGCACAAGGAGGACCACCTCAAGCGGCTGCGCCGCATCGAGGGTCAGGCCCGCGGGCTGCAACGGATGGTCGAGGAGGACAAGTACTGCATTGACATCCTCACGCAGGTCTCCGCCATGACCCGGGCCCTGCAGTCCGTCTCGCTGAGCCTGCTCTCCGAGCACCTCGGGCACTGCGTCGCCGGCGCCATCGAGAACGGCAGCCCAGAGGAAGCCGAGGCCAAGCTCGCCGAGGCCAACGCCGCCATCGCCCGCCTGGTCAGGTCCTGATCACCGCGCCGACTGATCGCGGGCCCCGACAGTCACCGCACACCCACCACCCGAACGAGGAGAACACCATGTCCGCCACTGCCACCTACACCGTCTCCGGCATGACCTGCGGCCACTGCGTCGCCTCCGTGACGGAGGAGGTCTCGGAGATCTCGGGAGTCACCGAGGTCGAGGTCGATCTGGAGTCGGGTCGCCTCGTCGTCGTCTCCTCCGACCCGGTCGATCCCGCGGCGGTCCGCGCCGCCGTGGACGAGGCCGGGTACACAGTCACAGCGCAGGAGTGAGCACACCATGACCACCACCGACAGCCGGGACACGGCGCCCTCCGCCGGGACCACCTTGGTCGAGCTGCAGATCGAGGGCATGACCTGCGCCTCGTGCGCCAACCGGATCGAGCGCAAGCTCAATAAGCTCGACGACGTCACCGCCGAGGTCAACTACGCCACAGAGAAGGCCCGCGTCCGTATCCCCGAGGGCCTGCAGCCGTAGCTGCTGCTCGACACCGTCGAGCAGGCCGGTTACCACGCACAATTGCCGCGGCCCCGGAACACTCAGCCCCGCACGTCCGCGCCCGGCGGGGGCGACGCGTCCGGTGCCGCGGCCGACGCCGGGCAGTCGACCGGCCACGCCGGCAACGCCACCGAGGACACCGCCGCGCCCGACCGGGTCGACGAGCTGCGCCAGCGTGTCATCATCTCCGCCGTCCTGTCGATCCCCGTGATCGCGATGGCCATGGTCCCAGCGCTGCAATTCACCAACTGGCAGTGGCTGTCGCTGACGCTGGCCGCCCCGGTCATCGTGTGGGGCGCGTGGCCGTTCCACCGCGCCGCCGCGATCAACCTGCGCCACGGTGCGTTCACCATGGACACGCTCGTCTCGCTCGGTACGTCCGCGGCGTTCCTCTGGTCGCTGTACGCGCTGTTCTTCGGCCACGCGGGCATGCCCGGGATGACCCACGGGTTCGAGTTCAGCCTCTCGCCCAGTGACGGCGCCGGCGACATCTACCTCGAGGCCGCGGCCGGGGTGACCACGTTCATCCTGCTGGGCCGCTACTTCGAGGCGCGGTCCAAGCGCACGGCGGGCGCCGCATTGCGATCACTGCTCGAGCTGGGCGCCAAGGACGTCGCCGTGCTTCGCGGGGGTGTTGATGGCGGGCGTGTGGAGACCCGCATCCCGGTGGAGGATCTGCAGGTCGACGACGAGTTCGTCGTCCGCCCCGGCGAGAAGATCGCCACCGATGGCGAGATCGTCGACGGCGCCTCGGCGGTCGACACGTCGATGGTCACCGGCGAGTCCGTGCCCGCCGAGGTCGGTCCCGGCGACGCCGTGGTGGGCGGCACCGTCAATGCCAGCGGCCGCCTGACCGTGCGCGCCACCCGCGTCGGTTCCGACACCCAGTTCGCCCAGATGGCGCAGATGGTGGAGGACGCCCAGTCCGGCAAGGCCGCCGCGCAGCGCCTCGCCGACCGCATCTCCGGGATCTTCGTCCCCGTCGTGCTGGTGCTGGCCGTGGCGACGTTCGCCTTCTGGATGCTCACCGGAGGCGGCGCCGCCCTGGCGTTCACCGCGGCCGTGGCGGTGCTCGTCATCGCCTGCCCGTGTGCGCTCGGCCTGGCCACGCCGATGGCCCTGATGGTCGGCACCGGCCGTGGCGCGCAGCTGGGCATCCTCATCAAGGGCCCCGAGGTCTTGGAGTCCACCCGTAAGGTCGACACGATCGTCCTGGACAAGACCGGCACCGTCACCACCGGTCAGCACGCACTGGTCTCTACGACTGTTGCGGTCGGCGAGGACCGGGCCGAAGTTCTGCGCCGCGCCGGGGCCGTGGAGGACGCCTCCGAGCATCCCGTCGCCCGCGCCATCGCCGCCGGCGCCCGCGAGGAGGTCGGCAACCTGCCGGCCGTAGCGGACTTCGCCAACCACGAGGGTCTGGGGGTGTCGGGGCGCGTTGGCGCTGGTCCCGGGCGCGCGGCCGCGGAACCCGCTGTCGATGGTTCCTCCGGGGCCGACGACGACGAGGTGGTCGTCGTGGGCCGTCCCGCCCTACTGGCTGAGCGGAACATGCCGCTGTCGCAGGAGCTGGACAGTGCGATGGCCGACGGCGCCCGGGCTGACCAGACCGCGGTCGCGGTGGGCTGGGGCGGGAAGGCCCGCGGGGTCCTCGTGGTGGCCGACCAGATCAAGGACTCCTCCGCCGAGGCCATCGAGAAGTTCCGCGAGCTGGGTCTCACCCCGATCCTGCTCACCGGGGACAACGCGGCGGTGGCCGCGTCGGTGGCCGGCGAGGTCGGCATCGACCCGGGCCCCCAGACGGTGATCTCCGAGGTCATGCCGGCCGACAAGGTCGATGTGGTCCGCCGGCTGCAGGCCGAGGGGCGCGTGGTGGCGATGGTCGGCGACGGCGTCAATGACGCGGCTGCCCTGGCCACCGCCGACCTGGGCCTCGCGATCGGTACCGGTACCGACGCTGCGATCGAGGCCTCCGACCTCACGCTGGTCCGCGGCGATCTACGCTCGGCGGCCGACGCGATCCGGCTCTCGCGGAGCACGCTCGGCACCATCCGGGGCAACCTGTTCTGGGCGTTCGCCTACAACGTCGCGGCGCTCCCGCTGGCCGCGGCGGGGCTGCTCAACCCGATGATCGCGGGCGCCGCGATGGCGTTCTCCTCGGTGTTCGTGGTGGCCAACAGCCTGCGGCTGCGGAGGTTCCGCGCGACCGTCTGACCGAACCCGCCCGGCCGCCCCTCCCCTCCAGATCCGCTACTCCGAATCGGCATCCGCTAGTCCAACTGGGCTCGCCGATCCCGATTCGGAGTAGCCGATTTCGCGGCTCGGGGCGGCCGGGGTGCGTCGGCGACCGGCTGCACCGTCGGGTGTCGCGTGGTTCGGTGGAGTTATGAGCTCTCACATGACTCCCGCGAGCGACAGCCGGGCGAGCGGTAACCCCGCTAGCCGTGGCCGAGCGACAGGCCCCGGGCCCGCCGGTGTGCCGGGCGGGCCCGCCGACGCCGGCGGACCCGGTGAGCTGGGCGCCCCCACCGGCTGGGCGCTGCCCATCATCACCCTGCTGGGGGCCGCCGCCGCGATCGTGGCCGCGTTCATCGGCAGCGGAGCGCTGGGCGGGACCCCGATCGCCGAAGCCGCCGGTGGCGTCCTGTCCGCCGACGCGACCCCGGTGGCTCCCGCCGGGTCGGCGTTCAGCATCTGGAGCGTGATCTACCTCGGGCTCGCCGCGTACGCGATCTGGCAGCTGACCCCGGTGGCGCGGCGCTCCGCCCGGCAGGCGGCGCTGCGACCGTGGGCCCTGGCCTCGGTGCTGCTCAACGCCGCGTGGGTCTGGGCCGTGCAGTTGGAGTTGATCCTCGGCTCGGTGATCGTGATCGTGCTGCTGCTGGCGGTGCTGATCCGCATCATGTTCATTCTCGGCGCGCCGCGCATCGGAGGGGTGGTCGAGACCGTGGTCACGGACGGCACGTTCGGCCTGTACCTCGGCTGGGTGTCGGTGGCGTTCTTCGCCAATGCCTACGCGTGGCTCGCGAGCGCGGGGGTCGACGTGGTGACCGAGGTGCCGTTCGGGCTCGTCGGCATCGTCATGGCCGCGGCTGACGGCGTGGCGACCGCGCTCATCAGTGGCGGGCGCATCCCGCCGGCGCTGGCGACGGCTTGGGGTCTGGCGTGGGTGGCATACGGCCGCACCTCGGGCGAGTACGAATCGGCGGCCCTGGTGTGGACGGCGGCGATCGCGTCGGTCCTGGTGGTCGTCGTAGCGCTCGCCCGGCGGCTCACGGTCAAGAAGCGTCAGCCGGCGGGCAGGGCCCCCGAACGCACGGCCCAGTAGGCGGCGCCCACGACTGCGCCGATCACCATGGCCGGGCCGAACGCGATGCCGCTCTTGGCCCCCACCCGACCCGCGGCCAGCAGTATGAGCGCGACAACGGCGTTGATGACGAACGCCGCCAGGGTTCCGGCGAGCACCGCGGGCCAGCCGAGCCAGCCGAGGAACGCCCCGAGCACGCCGGAGAGCTTGACGTCTCCCAGGCCCAGGCCGGACGGGTTGATGAGCGCGAGCACGAAGTAGAACGCGAGCAGCGCGGCCGCGGCGGCGGCGGCCCGGCCGAGCGAACCCCAGACATCAAACATTGCCGCCGTCACCGCAAGCCCGCCGAACACTACCGGGTACAGCGGCAGGACGACCTTGTCGGGCAAGCGGAAGACTGCCAGGTCGATCGCGATCAGCAGCGAGCACCCCACGGCCAGGGCGGCGAACGTCACCAGGTCGGCCCAGCCCAGGGCCAGGTACGCGGCTCCGAACCCGCCGGCCGCCGCCAGCACGACGTGCAGGCCACTGCGCAACCACCGGGAATCGGACTCGGCGAGGGAGCGCATCCACCGTCCGAGCACCGCCGCAACCCCACCGGATACGACGGCCGAGGCCACGGCGATCACGAAGAGCATGTCAGGAGAACGCCTCCATCATGTTGATCACGGTCGGGCCGAGCAGCACGATGAACAGTACGGGCAGGATGCACGTGAGAAGCGGGAAGATCACCTTGACGGGCACCTGCTGGGCTTTCTCCTCCGCGCGCTGGCGGCGCTTGAGCCGCATCTCGCTGGCCTGGGTCCGCAGGACGTCCGCTACGGAGATGCCGTAGGCGTCGGCCTGGATGATCGCGCGGACGAACCGCCGCAGGTCTGGCACGTCAGTCCGCAGAGCGAGATTCTCGTAGGCGTTGCGCCGCAGCTGGCCCACCTGGATCTCCTGCAGTGTCCGCACGAGTTCTTGGGCGAGCGGGCCGGTGCCGTTGCGGCCGGCGCGGGCCATGGCGGCGTCGAAGCCGAGGCCTGCCTCCACCGCGATGGTCATCTGGTCGAGGGTGTCTGCCAGTTCGAGCTGGATCTCGTCATTGCGCTCCTGGCTGCGGCTGGAGAGCAGCAGTTCGGGCAGGAAGTAGCAGACTGCCGCCGTGCCCAGCGTGAGGAGAAGAAGCAGCGGTTCCGGCTTGGCCCGCAGCAGCAGCAGGCCCAGCAGGATCACCACGAGCGGCAGGACGATCTTGGCCACCACGAGCCGCTGGATCGACCACCCCTTGGGCCGACCCGCGCGCAGGGTCAGCTTCTCGAGCCTCCGGATGGTGCCCGTCGGTGTGACTCGGCGGGCGAACTCGTACAAGCGACTGCGGGAGTCGTCGTCGTCGACCCCGGTCAGGTCGACGGGCGCGGCGTATCCCTCCTCGATCCCCCGGCGGAGGTTGGCGACGGTGCGCGCGCGGACGGTGTCGCGGCCGGCGAACACTGTGAAGGCCAGCATGAACATCGAGGCGGTCAGGACGAACACGGCCACCGCGGCGGGCAGTGAACTCACGCGGTGCTCCTTTCGAGGGGCGAGAAGGGAGGGGAGGAGGGACGACCCTGAGGGAGGGGCCGACCATGTCAGAACTTGATGCGGACGACCTTGCTCAGCCATATGCCGCCGATGGTCAGCATCACCACGCCGGCCGCGATCATCCCCCAGCCGAGCGGGCTCTGGGTGAGCACGCCGATATAGGTCGGGTTGGAGATGAACAGGAACCCGCCGATGCCGAACGGCAGCGCCATGAGGACGTACGCGGAGAGCTTGCCCTCGGCGGCCAGGGCCGCCACCTGCCGGCGGATCTGGTTGCGCTCGCGGATGGTGTGGCCCACGGCGTCGAGGACCTCGGCCAGGTTGCCGCCGACCTCGCGATTGATGGCGATGGCCTGCGTGACCCACACGAAGTCCTGGCTGCCCATCCGGTTGGCGGTCTCCTCGAGGGCGGGGCCGAGGTCGCGGCCGACGCGGGTCTCGTTGATGATCCGCGCGAACTCCTCGGACGTAGGTTGTTCGGCTTCGCGTGCGACGGAGGCCAGCGCCTGCAGCATGGAGTGTCCGGCGCGCAGGCTGCTGGACATGAGCTGCAGGGAATCGTCGAGTTGGTCGGCGAACTTGGCGCGACGGCGAGAAGCGAGAATCTGTAGAAGGGCGTAGCCACCTGCGGGCGCGAGAAGGGCCAGGAACGTGCCCATCAGCGGACCGACGAGGATGAGGCCGAGGGCGAACGCGACGATCGCGGCGACGACGACGAGGAAGACGTAGTCCTGGAGCCCCATGCGGACTCCGGCGCGTTCGATTTGGCCGGCTCCGGTGGTCCCGCGGCGGCGCAGGAGGGAGTCGATCGCTTCGGTGGCGGCGGTGGCCGCGCGGCTGATCGGCCCGGGACCCTCTGCCATGCCGGGCCGCCGGCGCTCCCGCGGAATCCGACCCGGAGCGGGCGAGAGGATGAGGTAGCCGCCCGTGAGCAGCGCGAGCGTGAGGGCGGCGATCGCGAATCCCACGGGGGACAACAGCGTCTGGCTCATCGGATGGATCCGGGGTTCTCGGTGGTCGCGCCGAATACGCGTGGGGACAGGGTGATGCCGAGTTCGTTGAACCGGTCGGTGAAGCGAGGCCGGACGCCGGTGGCCTGGGGCTTGCCGAGGAACTTGCCGTCGGGGCCGAGGCCGGCGGAGTAGTCGAAGAGGAAGGCGTCCTGCAGGGTGACGGTCTGCCCCTCCATGCCCTGGACCTCCGTGACGGCCGTGACGCGGCGGGTGCCGTCGCGGAGCCGGGTGAGCTGGATGATCACGTCGACGGCGGAGGCGATCTGCTCGCGGATGGCCCGCAGGGGCAGGTCCATGCCGGCCATGAGGACCAGGGTTTCCAGTCGGGCGATGGCGTCACGTGGCGAATTGGAGTGGACGGTGGAGAGTGACCCGTCGTGGCCGGTGTTCATGGCCTGGAGCATGTCGAGGGTCTCTCCGCCGCGGACCTCGCCGACGACGATGCGGTCGGGCCGCATTCGCAGGGAGTTGCGCACCAACTCGCGGATTGTGATCTCACCGCGGCCCTCGATGTTGGCCGGGCGGGACTCAAGACGGACCACGTGATCCTGCTGGAGCTGCAGTTCCACGGCGTCCTCGATGGTGACGATCCGCTCGCCCTCGGGGATGTAGGAGGACAGGACGTTGAGCAGGGTGGTCTTGCCGGAGCCGGTGCCTCCGGAGACGATGATGTTGAGCCGTGCCTCCACGCACGCCTGCAGCAGTTCGGACATTTCCGGGGTGAGGGTGCCGAACCGGATGAGGTCGTGGACCTTGAACGGGTCCTTGGAGAACTTCCGGATGGTCAGCGAGGAGCCGTTGACGGCCAGCGGCGGGATGACTGCGTTGACGCGCGAGCCGTCGGCGAGTCGGGCGTCGACCAGCGGGGAGGATTCGTCGACGCGGCGGCCGATGCGGGAGACGATCCGCTCGATGACCTGCCGGAGGTGTTCCTCCGAGGCGAACCTGGAGGGATGGCGGGTGAGCTGGCCTGCGCGTTCGACAAAGATCATGTCGGGGCCGTTGACCATGATCTCGGTGATCTCCGGGTCGTCGAGCATCTTCTCGAGTGGGCCGTGGCCCAGCACGTCGGCCTGCACGTCGGTGATCAGACGCACCCGCTGGTCGCTCGTGAGTGGGACGGTCTCGTCCTCGACGACCTTGTTGAGCTCGCTCCGCACCATGGCGTGGAGCTGCTCCTCGGTGAGCGACGGGTTGTTCAGGCGAGCACCGATGCGCTCGAACAGAGCGCTGGCCGCGCGTTCCTTGAGGGCGACCAGCGGATCGGCGGTGGGATCGTCGGCGGGTGCGCTCCCTGCGGTCTTCGTGGACGAAGTGCTGGTGGCAGTGGCCGGCTTCGTCGTCCCGGTCGGGGCGACCACAGCCGGTGTCGAGGGCGGCGCGGTGGGAATCGATGATGCGGCGTCGGACGCGGGCGCGTCGGTACCGGTGGCGCCCGGGGCGACGCGGGCCGCGCGGAGGCGTTCGGACAGGCTCATGCCTTCACCCGCTTCCGGCGGAGTCGGTGCCGACCACCCTCGGCGGTCAGTACGGCCGTCGCGGTGGGGCGCATGGGGGCCGGGGTGAACCGGTCGACCAGCTTGCGCAGTTGCTTGGCCATCGCATCGCGGCCATCGCTCTGCAGCAGGGGCACTCCCTGGTTGACCGACACGGGGACTGCCTTGCTGCGGGGGAGGACCAGGTCGACGCCGGTGCCGATGGTGGCCTCGACGTCCGCTTTGGTGAGCCCGCTGCGGGGGTGGGCGAAGTTCACCACGACGTGCCGCTTCTCGAGGTTCAGCCCCAGGTCGCGCAGGATGTTCAGTTCCTTGCGCAGCCCGCGGACCCCGGGCACATCGAGGCTGGTCAGCGTGACCAGTTCGTCGGCCTGGTCGATTGCGGCGAGGGCGTGGTCGTCGAGTCCAGGCGCGGTGTCCACCACGACGTACCGGAACTCCGAAGCGAGGGTCTGCAGGAGCTGGGCCACGTCGGCGGCGGTGATGTCGTCGGCGTCGGCGGGCGAGGTCGGCCCGCACACGGCGTAGAGGCCGGTCTGGTGCTGCGTGAGGAAGGTCTTGAGCACCATGGAGTCTTGGACGGCCGGGCCGCGGACCACATCAAGGAGTGTGTGTTCGGGGTCCAGGTTGAGGGCGCTGGCCACGTCACCGAACTGCACGTCGAGGTCAACAATCACTGTTGAGAGCGGGGCTGTCCGGGCGAGACCCACTGCGAGGTTGGTGGCGACGGTCGTCTTGCCGACCCCACCCTTGGGCGAGACGACGCTGATGACGCGGCCGCGCGTGCTGGCGCTGCCGTTCATGGCGGGGTCGCCCGGACCCTGAGGTGCGGTCGAGGCGGCGACCTGGGCGGCCCGACCGAGCACCGCGGCGAGCTCGCCGACCTCGGCTTCGGGGTGCACCACGTCGCACGCGCCGGCCCGGAGGGCGGCCAGAGCGAAGGCGTCGGGATGTTCGCTCACCAGCACCACGGCCATACCGGGGCACTCGGCGGCGAGGCGGGACGAGAGCTGCAGAGCCTCGTTGCGGCCGGCGGCGACGTCGATCACCACGACCTGGGGGATGGCGACGCCCGGCCCGAGCTGCTGGAACAGCTGCGACGGACCGGTCGGCAGGGGGCTCCCGGCGATCACCGAGATCGGCTCGCCGGTCGCGGTGGCGACCCTCCCGCGAAGGTCGGCGGAATCGGTGGCGATCAGTATGCGGCTCATCAGTAGAAATCCCTTGCATCGACCCGGCCGGTGCCGTCCTGCGGAACGGTGGAATCCTCGAGGGACAGCCAGATGCTCCCGTGCTCGACTGAGAACGCGACCGTTTGGGCCTGGTCAGTGGTGAGCGCCATCGTGATCATGGCACCGCCCTCTGGGACTGGTGCCGCGTCGGGGTTCTCGATCCCTTCGTTCGGCTGGGTCGCACCGAGCCCGCCCTGGACGCGGGTGACGAGGATCTTCCGTAGGACGAGATGGGTCGATCCGTCGCCGAGGGTGACGAACACGCCCACTGTGTCCCCGGGAGTCACGGTGCCGCCGACGACTCGCGGTGCGTCGAGCGGGATGGTCACCTGGTGGTAGCCCTCCGGGACCGGGATGCCGCCGAACCGCTCCAACGACTGCCGGGTAACGAATCGGGCGCCAAGGACCTGCTCGCCGGGCTGTAGGTCGGTCGCGGCAACTCGGCCGGCCACCTCTGCGAGAGACCGGACAGCATCGGGCCCGACTGCAGCCTTGGGCAGGCGCTGGGTCGTCACCGACGCGGCGACTTCTTCAGCAGGTGTCCCCTGGGCGATGGGTGCGGACACGACCAGCACCTCGATCGGGTCCATGTTCGCCATCGCGCGGCTGTCCGCGTTGTTGACGTAGCTGACCAGCAGCACTGCGCCGAGGATCGCGAGTACGCCGGCCGCGATGGCGGAGACGAGACGTCGGTTCATTGGGCTCTCACTAGTCGGGTAGTAGGACGACGGCGGCGGCGCCCAGATCGGGCCCACCCGGTCCGTAGTCGAAGTCGGGGTCTTCTTGGAGCACGGTGGTGAAGTAGCCGCTGATGCACCGTTCATTGCCGCGGCAAGGTGGGTTCCAGCTCTGGCCGGAGAAGTGGTATCCGGTCACGGTGAACGCCGCGTAGCCATACACCATGTACCAGGCGCCTCTTCCCTGGCCGCCTTTCTCATCCGGGTCGGCGTCGTCGAAGATCGGCACGAGGATCGTTCGGTCGCGGATAGTCGAGAGATCGCAGTGCTTTGCCGTATTGCCCGGTTCGCTCTCGGCCCGGGTGCCGATCCGCGTGGTGGCGTTGCAGCTCTTCTTGACGTCGGTCTCCAACCAGCCGAAGCCGCCCGGAAGGTAGGTGGGGGAACCGTCCACTGAGTCTGTGCACGTGCCCGCCGGCGTGGTGATGATCACCTGCTCTCGACCCGATGGGCGCCCGTCCACCGAGTACTTGTTGAAATCGCAGAGAGAGAAGATCATCGGAAGGGCCGATGTGCCGCCCGTTGGGGAACCCCAGCCAGCAGTGGCGAACGTCGCGAGCTCGGTCGAGTCGACACCCAGAACCGGCGCAAACCAATGCTGTCGGACCGCGGAGGTGCGAACTGTGACTCGCCCGGATGCCTCGGTGGGAATCGGGTCGACGTCCGCCACTGCGGCCGCTGAGTTGCTGTTGAGCGTCGCCAGCGATTGCGCAGTCTCGGCCGGCGCGCCGCAGTTCTTGCGGGCGCAGTCCTGGGCGATGGCGAGCGCAGCTGCGTCCGCGCCCGTCTGGAGCTGTTGTCTCTCCGCATGGGTAGCAGCTATGTCGAGGGAGATGGCGGCGAATCCGAGGAGGGGGACGATGAGGATCGCGATGAACACTGCGATTGCGCCGCGATCCTCGTTCATCCGAAGCATCTCATGGTCCCCTTCCCGGTGAGAGTGAGGTCGTCGATGGGAAGAAATCCTGAGACCAGGGAAAACGGGTACTCGATCGTGACCGACGCGAGCCCGGCACCCGTCAGGGCCGACGAGCAGCCGGCGGTCGGGGTGATGGTGACGTCGGCATCGGAAAGGTCGAGGGGGCTGGCGGAAGTCTCCACCGCCGCGATCGCGGCGGTGGCACTGTCCTGCAGTGCCATGACCCGGACGCCGTCGCGTGCGGCATTGGAGAGGGTGGTTTGGACGTGGTAAGCGCGTCCGAACTCGAGGATTCCGAGGACTAGGAGCAGGAGTATCGGCAGTACGAGCGCGAATTCAACTGCGGCTGCTCCGCGGTCACGTGAGGGCGTGATCATTGCGGCGCCTGAGGGGAGGGGGCAGGGACGTGGAGAGGATCTGGGCTGAAACTTTCCCAGGGTACTCCGCCTCTGGCGCAGCGATTAAGGCTACGCCAGAGGCGAACGCGTACCGACTCTTAGCCCTCGCCGCCGCCGATTTCGGTGTTGAGGTTGGCATCCGCGGTGCCTTCCGTCAGGGCGTTACCGGTCCCGGTAAAGAGGTCGCGGACCGTCTCGCCCAAGAAGACGACGGCAAGAATGATCGCCACTGCGATCAGCCCAACCATCAGGCCGTACTCCACGGCAGTCGCGCCGCGGTCCTTGCGGTTCTCGAAGCGATCGTCGAGGAACGCCTGGAAGGTGACCATGAGGGCATAGACCTGGTTCATTGTGTGAACCCTTTCTTGCGAGGGATTGAGCCGGTGGCTCGAGGGGGAGGGACGCCCCGCGAGGGCCAGAGGAATCTGTGCGGGGACTGAGAAGAGTATGCACCCGCTTCTCAGGTTGTGCAAGCGTTCAGATATGTTTGCGTGATGAACTTCATAGGAAGCACGCATTTGCCGTGCTCGCGGGGCCTGCGCCCCGCGAGATATCGACCAGCGCAACGGGTCTCGGAGGCGCTGGTCTGCCCGCTCGAGCTCGGCATCAGGACGCCGGTCCGTTAGTGCGGCTGCGAGGTGAACGGCACCTGAGTAAGAAGTGCAAGTGACTTCTTACTTTGTGGTAGGGCCGAAGCGGGCGTAATCTGCCGCCGAAACTCGCTGCCGCATACGCGGTTGCGTACCGGGTCCGCCTCGGTACCGCCACCCTCACGACGCCGTCCGAGGAGGTTATTGATGACCGCACGCACCGTGTCCACCGCCCGCCGCGCCCGGAGGAGTTCGACCTTCGTGGCCCTGTCTGCAACCGCGCTTCTGCTGGCCGCATGCGGCACCGGAGAGGACTCCCCAGCCGCCGGGGGCGACGTCACTCCCCAAGATGGCGCGGGCAACACGTCCGAGACCAGCGCCTCCGCGACCACCACGCAGACGTCCGGCCAGAACGCCGGCGGCCAGGCGTTCGCGACCGCCGAGCTGGTGAACCCCGAGGGTGAGCCGCGGGGGACGGCCGAGTTCGCCGAGGCCGACGGTGGCACGCTCGTCACCGTCGAGGCGACCGACCTGGAGCCCGGGTTCCACGGTCTGCACATCCACGGCACGGGCCTGTGCGAGCCCGACAGTGAGAACCCCACCCAGCCGGGCGAGCGGGGCGCGTTCCTCTCCGCCGGCGGCCACCTGGCGGGCCCCGGCGGCGAAGCCGGCCACCCCGAGCACGCCGGGGACCTGCCGACCCTCTACGTGACCGAGGACGGCACGGCCCGGATCGCCACGCTCACCGACCGCCTGGACCGCGACCTGCTCCTGGACGAGGACGGCTCGACCTTGATGGTCCACGAGAACTCCGACAACCTCGCCAACATCCCCGAGCGCTACGCGCCCGAGGGGGCCGACGAGGAGACGCGCAACGCCGGCGACGGCGGGAGCCGCATCGCCTGCGGGGTAGTGACCGAGGAGGGCTGACTACTTCTGCCGCGGCACCCGGCCCATGAGGTAGAACTCCGGGTTCGGGCGCATGTCGGTGGCGTTCGCCAGCCGGTTGCTCAGCCCGAACAGCCCGGTGATCGCGGCGATGTCCCACGCGTCCTCGTCGTCGAGTCCGTGCTCGTGCAGGGCGGCGAAGTCGGCGTCGCCCAGCTCGTCGGAGTGCAGGTTGACCTTGGTCGCGAAGTCGCAGATCGCCCGCTCGCGCGGCGTGAGGTCGGCCTTGCGGTAGTTCACCGCCAGCTGGTCGGCGATCATCGGCGCCTTCTTGACGATCCGCAGGATCGCCCCGTGCGCCACCACGCAGAACAGGCAGCTGTTCTGCCCGGAGATGGTCACCACGATCATCTCCTTGTCCGCCTTGGACAGGTTGCCCTCGCGTTCCATCAGCGCGTCGTGGTAGGCGAAGAACGCCCGCGACTCGGCGGGGCGGCGCCCGAACATCAGGAACACCTCGGGCACGAACCCGGCCTTCTCTTGCTCGGCGAGGATCCGCTCGCGCAGGTCATCGGGCAGGTCGTTGAGATCGGCGAGGGGATAGCGGTCCGACATGGAGGTCTCCGGGGCGTAGACGGGCGAGGGGTCGCCACAGCGTAGGACGCACGCGGGATCGCCGGACGCGTTCAGCGGGCCCTCCCCCGCGCTCCCCACCTGCGCTCAGGACTCGCGGAGTTGCCCCCACACGTGGACGTGGTCGATCTCCACCCACGCGTCCACGCGGGCGCGGTCGCGCACCGGGTACGGCTCGCCGGTGTAGTGCGTGCTCAGGGCGTCGATGCCGGACAGGTCCGGGTCGTCGGCGATCTCCACGACCCGCCCCTGGATGCTCGCGTGGGTGTACCAGTCCTCGGACGCGATGACGGACAGTGCCACCCGCGGGTCGCGTCGGAGGTGCTGCAGCCGCACTCGGCCGGCGTCGAGGTTGAGGTGGATCCGGTCACCCTCCACGAGTCGATACCAGGTCGGCACGGTGACCGGGGAGCCGTCCTTGCGCAGCGTCGCCATGACGGCCGGGTTGGGTGCGAGCAGGACGGCGCGGGTGTCGTCGTCCAGGTGAGAATCGGTCACGGCGGGGATCCTTCCATCGGCGTTGCGGTTCGCCCCCAGTGTGCGCTGCCCGACCGCGACGGCGCACGAACCGACCGGTAGCCAGATACCCCGCAGGGTTTTACGGTGGATGATGTACGTGTTCCCCCAAGGAAAAAGGACGCAGCACAATGCTTCTCGAACGCATCTATGACTACGACCTGGCCCACGCCAGCTACTTCATCGGCTGCCAGAGCAGCAGCGAGGCGATCGTCGTGGACCCCAGCCGCGACCTGCGGGCCTATTTCGACATGGCCGACCAGCACGGCATGAGCATCGTCAAGGTCACCGAGACCCACATCCACGCCGACTACCTGTCCGGCACCCGCGAACTGGCCGCCGCGACCGGCGCCACCGTCTACCTCTCCGACGAGGGCGGTGACGACTGGCGCTATGGGTTCGAGGGTGAGCGGCTCCGCGACGGCGACACCATCGAGCTCGGCAATGTCCAGCTCAAGGCCGTGCACACCCCCGGCCACACGCCCGAGCACCTGATGTTCCTCGTCACTGACGGTGCGTTCGCCGACGAGCCCGGCTACGCGCTCACCGGCGACTTCGTGTTCTGTGGTGACCTCGGCCGACCGGACCTGCTCGACGAGACCACCGGCGGCAACGCGTCGAACGACGAGGACACCCGCTTCGAGAGCGCCAAGCAGCTGTTCGCCAGCCTGCGCGAGCGCTTCCTCACCCTGCCCGACCACGTCCAGGTGTTCCCGGCCCACGGCGCGGGCTCGGCCTGCGGCAAGTCCCTGGGGGCCTTGCCGTCCAGCTCGGTGGGATACGAGCGGAAGTTCGCGTGGTGGCCGACGTACGTGGAGAACGACGACGAGGAGGGCTTCATCTCCGAACTCCTCGATGGCCAGCCCGACGCGCCGGCGTACTTCGGGCGGATGAAGCGCGAGAACCGGGACGGCCCCTCCGTGCTCGGCAATCCCCTACCAGAGCTGCGGGAGCTGCCAGCGGAGGAGGTGGCCTCCGGCATCGAATCCGGTGACCTCGTCGTCGTCGACCCCCGCCCCGCCGACGACGTCCACGACGGCACCGTCGACCGCGCCATCAACCTGCCCGCCGGCCAGGCGGGCACCTACGCCGGCTGGGCGATCGATCCGGAGTCCGACGCCCGCGGCCTGGTCTTCCTCGCCGAGGACGCCGAGGAGGCCGACGAGCTGCGGCGCCACGTCATCCGGGTGGGGGTCGACACCACGCGCGGGTACGTCACCTCCACCGACGGACTGCCCACGTTCCGCCCGGAGACGGTGGACCCGAAGGACCTGGAGTCCCACGAGCACGCCATGGTGCTCGACGTCCGCGCCACCTCCGAGTACGAGGAAGGCCACGTCCCCGATGCCACCCAGCTGCACGGCGGCCAGGTGATGTGGGAGCGCGACGAACTGCCCGACTCGGGGAAGATCGTCACCTACTGCCAGTCCGGCACCCGCAGCTCGGTGGTCGCCAGCTCACTGCGCAGCGTCGGTTACGACGTCACCGAGCTCGAGGGCAGCTACTCCGCCTGGGAGGACGCCGGGATGCCCACCGAGTGAGCGGCCGGCCGTGGCGCCGCCACCGGGCGCGGTGCCACGGCCTCGCCCGCGGGGAGGAACCGGCCCGCTGCGAAGTCGCGTCCGTAGCCGTCTGCGAACTCCCCGTCGGACCACACCACGCGGCCGCCGATGATCGTCGCCGCGACCGCCCGGTCGTTGCGGTTGACCATCCGGCGGATCCCGCCGAACTCGTCCATGGCCTCCTCGTGGTAGTCGAGGGACTCGCCGTCGAGCCCGGACGGGTCCACCACCACCACGTCCGCTCGCGCGCCCACCTGCAGGCGCCCGGCGTCGAGGCGGTAGAAGTCCGCCAGCTCGCCGGTGAGCTTGTACACGGCCTCCTCGGTGGTGAGGAACGGCGCGCCCTTGAGTTGTGCCTGGTGGACGCGCTCGAGCAGGCGGATGCCGAAGTTGTAAAAAGCCATGTTGCGCAGGTGCGCGCCGGCGTCGGAGAAACCGATCGTCACACCCGGGGTCCGCACGAGCCGGTTGGCGACCTTCTCCCGCGCGTTGGCGATGGTGGTGGTCCAGCGGAAGTCGGTGACGTACTCGACCACCAGGTCGAGGTAGGCGTCTGCCGGGTGGAGCTTCCGGGCGCGGGCGACGTCGCCGACGGTCTGGCCGACCAGCGACTCGTCGGGGCAGGCGACGATGAGCGCGTCGTCGAAGTCCCGGTGCCACACGCGCGGGCTGAAGCGCTTCTCGAAGTCGCGGCGGAACCAGCGCCGGTAGCTCTCCTGCTCGAGCAGGTCGGTGCGGGCCATCTCGTCGACCAGGTGCAGTGCCTCGCGGCCGGAGCCGAACTCCTCGAACACCACCAGGTCGATCCCGTCGGCCCACACCTTGAATGTCGTGGGCAGGTGCTGCCACACGAACTTGCCGCGGCCCAGGGTGTTGGCGGCAAAGGCGATGGGCCGAAAGATGCGGTTGACCCACGGCTCGGCCAGCGTGTCGGCGGCGGCCAGCAGCGAGACACGCAGGGACTTGCGGAAGAGCCCGGTGCTGGTGGCGGCGTAGAAGGCCACGTCGACCTTGGTGTTGAGGTTGGGCACGCCCTGCAGGACGCGGTCGCGGCGACGCAGCAGCCGGCTGATCCGCCGGAACTCGCCCCACGAGGCGTGCGTGGAGGGCAGGGTCCGCGAGCGGTAGCGGTCACCGTCCATCTTGTCCCACGGATTGGTCATGGTGGACACGCCGAGGAAGCCCTCGTCGAGAGCGGCGTTGATGCGGCGGTCGATCTTGCGCAACTCGTCGCGGCTGGGGGACTGCGTGGGGTCGGTCGCCCGGCCCAACCCCATCACCGAGGCGCGGACGTCGGAGTGGCCGAGGAACGACGCGACGTTGGGTCCCAGTGGCAGGTCCTCGACCGTGCGCCGCCAGTCCGACGGGCCCGACCAGGTCTTCTTCTGCTCGAGCGCCGCCAGCACCGAGTCGCGGGGCAGGGCCTCGACGCGGCTGAACAGGTCGGCGACGTCGACGGCGCCCGAGTACACGCCCGAGATGGAGCAGTTGCCCACCAGGACCGTGGTCACCCCGTGCCGAACGGATTCGCCCAGGGCCGGGGAGACGAGCAGTTCGACGTCGTAGTGGGTGTGGGTGTCCACGAATCCGGGTGTCACCCACCGCCCCTCGGCTTCCACGACCTGCGTGCCGGGCGAGACGGGCAGCGGCGCGGGGCTGATCGCCGCCACGACACCGGCCCGGATCCCGACGTCCGCGCGGACGCCGGGGGCGCCGGTGCCGTCGAAGACCGTGCCCCCGCGGATGACGACGTCGAAGTCCGCCCCGCCCGGGCTGGCGTTCTCGGCGTTCTCGGCGTGCTCAGCGCGATCGGCGCGAGCGGCGTTCTCGGTGATGCTCACGAGGAACTCCTCCTGATGTGATGTGGAACACAGCTGCCCCCAGGCTACTCGGACATTCGTCCATGTCCAGCCCGGGTTGGCACCGGGCTGTGTCAGGGATGCCGAGTAGCGTGGCCGCCATGACGACCCGCACGGAGCGCCTGGACGGCCTGCCGTTCACCCGCAAGCACCGCAAGCTGCTGCTCGGCTCGGGCGTGGGCTGGGCACTCGATGCCATGGACGTCGGCCTCATCTCGTTCGTCATGGCGGCATTGGCGGTCCACTGGTCGCTCTCGCCCACCGAGCTGTCCTGGGTCGGGTCCATCGGGTTCGTGGGGATGGCGATCGGCGCCGCCCTCGGCGGACTGCTCGCCGACAAGATAGGTCGACGCCAGGTCTTCGCCGCCACCCTGCTGGTCTACGGCCTCGCCACCGGCGCGGCGGCCCTGTCGACCGGCATCGCCATGCTCATCGTGCTGCGGTTCATCGTCGGCCTGGGCCTGGGCGCCGAGCTGCCGGTGGCGTCCACCCTGGTCAGCGAGTTCGCGCCCCGCCGGATCCGCGGCAGGGTGGTGGTGATCCTCGAGGGGTTCTGGGCCGTCGGCTGGATCATGGCCGCCCTCATCGGCTACTTCGTGGTGCCGGTCGGCGACGACGGGTGGCGGTGGGCCCTGGCCATCGGGATCATCCCGGCCGCGTACGCGCTGGTCGTGCGATTCGGACTGCCCGAATCGGTGCGCTACCTGGAATCGACGGGCCGCGTCGACGAGGCCGAGCGGATCGTCCGCGACTACGAGGCGTCCGCAGGGGTCGAGCCGCCGGCCGCGCCGTCCACGGCCGCGCCCGCTCATGCCGGCGCCGACGGGGCCGCGTCCGTCGCCACCGGCGCCGCGCTCGCATCGCCCGCCGAGCCCGCCGAGCCCTCCGAGCCCGCCGAGTCCATCTGGTCCGCGCGCCTGCGTAAGCGCACCGCCGCCCTGTGGATCGTGTGGTTCGGGATCAACTTCTCCTACTACGGCGCCTTCATCTGGCTGCCCAGCCTGCTCGTCTCACAGGGCTTCGACCTGGTGAAGTCGTTCGGCTACACGCTCATCATCACCCTCGCCCAGCTGCCGGGGTACGCGGTGGCGGCGTGGCTCATCGAGATCTGGGGTCGGCGGGTCACGCTCGCGGTGTTCCTCACCGGTTCGGCGGTGGCGGCCGGGCTGTTCGGCCTGGCGGACTCCCCGGCCACGATCATCGCCGCCGGCATGGCGCTGTCGTTCTTCAACCTCGGTGCGTGGGGCGCCCTGTACGCGATCGGCCCGGAGCTCTACCCCACCTCGACCCGCGGGTCCGGCACCGGCGCCGCGGCGGCGTTCGGGCGGATCGCCTCCATCATCGCGCCACTGCTCGTGCCGCTCCTGCTCGATCTGGGCGACACCGCGATGGTGTTCGGTGTCTTCGCTGCGGCCTTCGTCGTCGCCGCCCTCGCCGCCTTCACCCTCCCCGAGCGCAAGGGGGTCGCGCTCGAGGACACCTGACCGCGGCCGTCCGGCCCGGATGCGCTGTCGCACCGGGGATGTGACGATAGCGCCGTGACCACTCGCGTGATCGGTGCCCTCGTCGCCGTCCTCGGCCTGCTCGTGGTGCTCGGCGGGATCCTGCTGGGCAGCCTCGGCGTGTCCACGGGCGGCTTCGTGCAGCGAGTGGACTGCGGCACCTACTTCAGCCCCGACTACACCGAGGCCCGCGACAAGGACAACGCCCTCACCTCGCTGAGCTGGAAGGACCTCCTGCGCGGCGAGCGTCCCCAGCCGAGCACGGAGGCCCAGGAGGCGTGCGACGCCGAGCTCGCCCAGCGCCGTGTCCCCGTCCTCGCCTCGCTGGGGATCGGGACGATCATCGTGGCCGTGGGGCTGGGCATGGCACTGTTCCCCGTGGTGGCCGCGGCCCTGGCCAGGCGCGAGGAGCCCGGAGTCACCCACGAGCAGAACGGCGGCGCCCGTGAGCGGGACACCGACCGTGCGGACGGGGTCGGGTAGCTCAGGCGCGGTTCTCCCGACCGTCACCCAGCTCGCGGATCCGCTCGTTCGCCGCGCGCAGTCGGTCCTCACGGGCCTTCTTGTCGGCCTTCTTGAGCTTCTCGTACGTTTCCTCCTCGGAATCCGTGTATCGCAGGATCAGGCGCGGGATCCCCAGGGTGAGCGCCAGCGACGGCCACACGATCCACGCGTACTGCCAGTCCACGATGATCTGCAGCACGAGGAACGTGACCAACGTCAGCCCCAGCACGACGCCGTCCAGCGACTCGACGAGCGAGCCGCGCTTGCGCAGGTCCTCCAGGTCGGCGTCGGTGCCACGACCGGCGGGCGTCACCGCGACGGCGGGGGACGACGACAACGACGACGACGGCGACGACGACGAGGAGACCTCCAGTTCCCCACCGGAGGCAGCGGCCGAGTGCACGATCATGCCGTCCACCGAGGTCAGCGGCGTCCCCCCGGGCAGGTCGGCGAAGGAGCCGCGCAGCTGGCCGAGGGTGCGGGACGCGGCCACATCGCCGGAGCGGGCGTGGAACTCGGCGTCGTCGAGTCGGCCGGACGCGTAGTGGTCGCCGAGCGCCATGAGGGCGTGCAACCGCTCGGCGTCGGAGAGGAGCAGGTCGTCCGGGTCGGTCATGGGCTCAACGCTAGGACGGCCCGGCCCCCGACGCCATAGGGGACCGCCCTGATCCGCGTCGTGGGGCGGGGAGAAAGCGGGGTGACCGTGTCACATCCGGTGGTGCTCGTGCGTCGAAGAGACATGAGCACACCACGACACAGCACCGAACAGCGCAAACAGGTCAGTGCGGGCGCGATGGCGCCCATGCTGGCACTCGAGGCCTACTCGCGGGCGCGGGTCTCGCGGGAGGACAGCCACCTCATCCGGCTCCGAGTCTCCGCGGTGAACGGCTGTCGCTACTGCCTGGCCATGCATCGACGAGACGCACGCAAGGACGGCTGGAGCCAGGCCCGGATCGCGGTCTCCGAGAACTGGCGCGCCCACGCTGAGGACCTGTCCCCGGCCGAGCGGGCGGTCCTCGCGTTCGCGGACACCGTCACCCACATCGACGGCGAGGACTCCGTGCCCGACGAGCTGTGGGACGAGGTGGTCCGCCACCGGGGCGGAGGTGGGGCTGGACAGCTGGTCATGGAGATCGTCACGATCAACGCATGGAACCGGATAGCGATCGCCACCCGCAAGGACCCGGCGACGCTGCGCGGTCTCGTCCCGAGCGACCTGGAACCGGCGACCCGGCCATGACCGTGGCCCCGCCCGCGCCCCCCGCGGCCGGCACCGCGCTGGCGGACCGCGCCGCGCTGGAGCGGGTGCGGGGCCGACTGCTCGGGGTGGGCTACCGCATCACCGGGACCTGGGCCGACGCCGAGGACGCCGCCGACGAGGCGCTCGCGCGGTGGGTGGCGCTCGATCCGGCGTCCGCGCCCCGGAACGTCGACGCGTGGCTGACCACCGTCGCGACCCGGCTGTGTCTGGACCGGCTGCGCCGGCGCAAGCGGGAGGACTACGTGGGCGAGTGGCTGCCCGAGCCCGTCGACACCGCCCTGCTGCCGGCGGACTGGGCCGAGCGCCGCGACGATCTGCGGATCGCCGTGCTGCTGGCCTACGAACAGCTGGGCCCGGATGAGCGCGCGGCCTTCGTCCTGCGTGAGGCGTACGAGCTGCCCTACGCGGAGATCGCCGACACCCTGGGCGCGGCCGTGGCCACCGTCCGCCAGTGGGTGAGCCGGGCCCGGCACCGCCTGGCGTCCGACCTGCGTCCACCCGAACCCGCCTCGGACGCGGTGATCTCGACCCTGGTGGAGGCCGTCCTGGCCGGCGATCTCCCGCAGACGATCGCCGCCCTCACCGCGGACGCCCGCGTGATCTCGGACGGCGGTGGCAAGGTCAACGCCGCCCGGCGCGACATCGTGGGGGCCCGCAAGTGCGCCTACTTCCTCATCAAGGCCACGGAACTCTCGGGCGGGATGATCGCGCCCGTCGAGGTCAACGGCGAGTTCGCGCTGGCGGTCCTCGCCCGCGGGGTCCTGCGGGTGGCGCAGGTCGGCGTGGTCGACGGCCAGATCTCACGCCTCTACTTCCACAGCAACCCGGACAAGCTCACCCGGCTCGCACTGCCCGAGGGGTTCGCGCCGGCCGGACGGTCCTAGACCGGCGCCGGCACCCACATCGCCATCTCGCTCCCGGCGGGCTCCCGGAAATGGAAACGACGGCCACCGGGGAAGTCGAACGGCCCGAACGTCACCACGCCGCCGGCGGCCTCGACCCGCTCGCGGGCCTCGTCGAGGTCGGGGACGCGGATCACCATGAGCGGGGCGGGGGACTGCTCGTCGTCGTCCCCCTGCACGCCCACGTCGATGCCCCCGCCGGCCAAGCAGGTGTACGACCCCCCGTACACGGTGGGTTCCCAGCCGCAGACCGTCGCGAGAAACTCGCTCGTGGCGGACATCGAGGTGCTGGGGAACTCGACCAGCGTGATTTCGAGAGGGATCCGTGGCATACCGCCGACGTTACGAGTGTTGACGCCGTTCAGTAACGACTTCGCGCACCAACTGTGGCCGACGCGGCGGCCGGGATTACCCTCTCGGCATGGTCTCGACGATTCCGGGGGTCGTGTCCTCGGGCGCGCAGGCAGCCCGGGCGTTCACCTACAGTTCCCCGGCCCGCTCGGCGCTCCTGGCGTTCGCCGCGGCGATCGTGGTCTTCACGGTGCTGCTGATGATGCCCTGGGCCACCTCCTCGGGAGAGCACGCGCACCTGCACGACGCGGTGTTCACCGCCACCTCCGCCGTGTCGGTGACCGGCCTGACCACCGTTGACACCGCGACCCACTGGTCCACGGCCGGGCAGGTGGTGATCCTCGCGGGCATCCAGCTCGGTGGCCTGGGGATCGTCACGATCTCCTCCCTGTTGGCGCTCTCGGTGACCCGGCAGTTCGGGGTGCGTACCCGGCTGCTCGCCCAGACGGGCGTGTCGGCGGGTGGGCTGGGCGAGGTCCGATCGCTGATCAAGACCATCGTCGTCTCGTCCGCCCTGGTGGAACTCGTCATCGCGCTCATCCTCGCGCCCCGGTTCATCGCCCAGCAGGGCACGTTCGGGGACGGGCTGTGGCGCGCGGTGTTCTACGCGGTGTCGGCGTTCAACAACGCCGGGTTCGTCCTCCACCCCGACGGCCTGGCCTCGGTCGCCGACGACCCGGTCGTGTTCTGGGCGCTGATCTGCGCCGTGTTCCTGGGCAGTCTGGGCTTCCCCGTCCTGTTGGTGCTGTGGAAGCACCAGTGGCACCTGGGACGCTGGAACCTCCACACCCGCCTCACGGTCGAGGTCAGCGTGCTGCTCATGCTCGTCGGCGCACTCGGCTTCGCCGCGCTCGAGTGGAGCAACGGGGCCACCCTCGGTGGCGAGGGCGTGGTCGACAAACTGCAGCACTCGGTATTCGCCTCGGTGATGATGCGCTCCGGGGGCTTCGCCATCATGGACCCCGTCGACACGACCGCGTCGACCATGCTCATCACCGACGCCCTGATGTTCGTGGGGGGCGGTTCGGTCTCGACCGCCGGCGGCGTCAAGGTCACCACCCTGGCCGTCATCTTCCTGGCCTTCCTCGCCGAGGCCCGGGGCCGGGAGGACGCCACGGCACACGGCCGCGCGCTGCCCACCTCGTCGATCCGGGTCGCGGTGTCCGTGGCCGGGATGGGTCTCACGCTGGTCGCCGGCTCCGCCCTGGCCCTGATGATCCTCACCGGAGAGGATCTCGGACGCCCCCTGTTCGAGTCCATCTCCGCTTTCGCCACCTGCGGGTTGAGCTCAGGTCTCAGCGCTGAGCTCGAGCCGGCGGGGGTGTACCTTCTGTCCGGGCTGATGTTCGCCGGACGAGTCGGCATCATCACCTTCGCCACCGCGCTGACCATGCGAGCAAAGCGGACCAGGTATCGCCTACCCACAGAGAGGCCGATCATTGGCTGATCGCACCCGCCGCCAGTCCCCAGTCCTCATCATCGGCCTGGGCCGGTTCGGCGTCTCCCTCGCCACCCAACTCGTCGGACAGGGCCGGGAGGTCCTCGCGGTCGAACGCGACCACGGACTCGTCCAGAGATACGCCGACTCCCTGACCCACGTGGTCGAAGCCGACGCCACCGACCTCGAGGCACTCCAACAGCTCGGGGCCCAGGACTTCTCCACCGCCGTCGTCGGCGTGGGCACCTCGATCGAGTCGTCCGTGCTGGTCGCGGTGAATCTCGTCGACCTGGGGATCGAGCAGGTCTGGGCCAAGGCGATCAACCAGGCCCACGGCAAGATCCTCACCCGCATCGGATGCGACCACGTGGTGTTCCCCGAGCACGACGCCGGCGTCCGCGTGGCCCACCTGGTGGCCAACCAGATGATGGACTTCATCGAGTTCGACGAGGACTTCGCCATCGTCAAGATGCGGCCACCGCGGGACGTCATCGGCAAGTCGATCGACTACTGCCACCCACGCAAGCGTCACAAGGTCAACATCGTCGGCATCAAGGCACCGGGCACCCCGTTCCAGTACGCCCAGCCGGAGACCATCATCGGCGCGGACGACGTCATCATCGTGTCCGGCCACGTCCGCGACCTGGAGCGGTTCGCCGACTTCTCCGAGCGCAAGAGATAACCAGCGCCGGGCGCCCGGCCCCTGCACGCGTGCCCCGGATCAGCGGCGTGCGGCGTCCCAGCGGGCGAGCAGGTCGGCGGCCGCGGCCCGCGGGTCCGCGGCGGCCATGATCGACGAGACCACGCAGACCCCGTCCAGCTCGGTCGCGGCCAACCGCGCGACGGTCAGGGGCGTGACCCCGCCGATCCCCACCGCGCGGATGCCCGCGTCGGCATCGCCGGGGACGCCCCCGGGTCGGCGGTAGGAGTGCGCGGCCCGGGCCAACCGGTCCGCACCGGCGGGACCGAGCGCGTCGGCGGTGTCTGTCTTGGTAGCCGTCGACCACACCGGGCTCACCCCGATCACGTCCGGCGCCGGTCCCGGCCCCGTCGTCGCCGCCGCCAACTGCGCGTCCGACTCGATCGACAACCCCAGCATCAGCCCGTCCGGCAGCGCCGCGCGGGCCGCCGCGAACGGCACGTCCCGCTGGCCGATGTGCAGGTGCAGTCCCAGCTCCCGCGCGACGTCGAGACGATCGTTGACGAACACCGGCACGTCACGGCCCGTCTCGGCGCACGCCCGCGCGACGGACTCCGCGACGGCGGCGGCGTGCGTGGCGAACTCGTCGTCGTCGCACTCCTTGTCCCGCACCTGGACCACACCCACCCCGCCCAGCACCGCCTCGTGGGCGATCCCCGGCACCGCGTCGCGCCCGCCGCCCAGGTGGGGATCGGTCACCAGGTAGAGGCGCCAGTCGACGCCGGCGCCGCTCACGCCTCCGACACCGTGACCAGGCCCGCGATCTCCTCCGGGGTCAGCGTGTACAGGGCGTCGAGCCACGCCACGGCGAAGCTGCCCGGACCCGCCGCGGTGCGTCCGGCGACCGTCCCCGCGGCGCCGGCGTGGGCGTGAGCGGCGACCACCGCGTCGTGGTCCGCGATCCCGGCCGACCGCGCCGCCCCGAGATAGGCCGCCGTGAGCGCCCCGAGGGCGCAGCCGGTGCCGATGACCTTCTGCAGCAGCGGGTGACCCGACTCGACCCACGTGGTGCGGGTGGGAGGCGCGGCCTCGCCGAGGTGGCCGGGGCGCTGGGTGACGACGAGGTCCCGCGGCCCCGTCACGGCGACCACGGCCCCCGATCGGGCCGAGAGGTCCCGGGCAGCGGACTCGGCGGCGAGGACATCCTCCGTGGAATCCACGCCCCGGCCGCCCGCCCCCGTGCCGGCGAGCGCGATGGTCTCCGACGCGTTCGCCCGGATCGCGGCGGGCCCGGCCTCCAGCCAGTCGGTGGCCAGCCCCGTCCGCAGGACCAGACCGCCGACCGCCACCGGGTCCAGCACCCACGGGGTGCCGGCGGCGCGGGCGGAGGCGATCGCGGCGTGCATGCCCTCGACCTGCTCGGCCGTCGGGTTGCCGACGTTGATGAGCACGCCGGCGGCGATGGCGGCGAAGTCGGAGGCCTCGTCGGGGTGGTCGACCATCGCGGGCGCCGCCCCGGCGGCGAGCAGCACGTCCGCGGTGATCTGCCGGACCACCGAGTTGGTCAGGCAGTGCACGAGCGGGCCGGTCTCGCGCATGACGGTCACGAGGCGGGCGAGGTCGACGGGACGGCCGGCGGGGCTGTCGGGGCTGTCGGGGCGGTCAGCAGCGGGGGACATGCCCCCCAGTCTGCCGCCCCCGCCCGGGCGCCAACAGGAATAGCCTGCCGGGGGCCCGGGTTGCACGGGGCATGACCTCCCCCGAGACCAGCTCCCCCCAGTCCAGTGCCGCCCTGCCTCTGTCCGTCATCGACTTCGCGACCGTCCGCCCCGGCCAGAGCATCGGGGAGGGACTGCAGGATTCGGTGGCGCTGGCGCAGAAGGCGGAGGAACTGGGCTACGAGCGGGTCTGGTACTCCGAGCACCACAACATGCCGTCCATCGCCTCCTCGGCGCCGGCGGTACTCATGGCGCACATCGCCTCGCAAACGGAGCGGATCCGGCTCGGCTCCGGCGGCGTGATGCTGCCCAACCACTCGCCGATCGTGATCGCCGAGCAGTTCGGCACCCTCGCCGAGCTACACCCCGGACGCATCGACCTCGGCCTGGGGCGCGCCCCCGGCACCGACCCGCAGACCCTGCGTGCGCTGCGCCGCGAACCGTCGGCGGCCGAGAACTTCCCCGACGACGTCCGCGAGCTGCAGGCGTTCCTCGGCGACTCGCCCTCCGACTTCGCCCGCACGCGCGGGATCGCGGCCATCCCCGGGCGGGGCACCAAGGTGCCGCTGTACATCCTCGGTTCGTCCCTGTTCGGCGCGCAGCTCGCCGCCGCCTACGGGCTGCCGTACGCGTTCGCCTCGCACTTCGCGCCCGACGCCCTCGAACAGGCCTCGCAGGTCTACCGCGAGCGCTTCCAGCCCAGCGAGCAGCTGGCCGAGCCGTACATGATCGCCGCCGTCAACGTGGTGGCCGACGACGACACCGAGCGGGCCGAACGCGAACTGCAGTGGTACCGCCGCCAGCGGGTCAAGCTCATGGCCGGCCGCGGACGCGAGTTCTCCGACGAGGAACTCGACATGATCATGGAGTCCGCCGGCGGTCGCCAGATCCTGCACATGATCCACTACACGGCGGTCGGCGACGGGCCGGCGGTGCGCGAGTACCTCACCGACTTCGCGCGCACGGCGGGGGCCGACGAACTGATGATCGCGCCGGTGGGATCGACGGTCGAGCGGATCCACGGCTCCCTGGAAGTGTTGCGCCGCGCCTGGAGTGACTGACGCCGGTCGGATCGGGTGCCCTTGATCACGAAAGCAGGGCGGCCGGACCCGCAGCCGTAGCCGCGGGCACCCGAACCGGCCTATCCTGAACTCATGGCGATCTCCGATGTCGGCGAATACGCCCACCTCAGCTCCGATCAGATAGAGGAGCTCGGGCGGGAGCTCGACGCTGTCCGCGCCGAGGTCATCGCTTCCCGGGGGGAGCGCGACTACCGCTACATCCACAGCATCATCAAACTCCAGCGAGGCCTGGAGTTCGGTGCCCGCGCGCTGCTGTACTTCGGCGCCCGCAACCGCACTGTCTGGGCGCTCGGGACCGGCACCCTCGCCGTGGCCAAGATCCTCGAGAATATGGAACTCGGCCATAACATCATGCACGGCCAGTGGGACTGGATGAACGATCCGGAGATCCACTCGACCAACTGGGAATGGGACCTCGTCGGCAGCTCCGCCGACTGGAAGCACACCCACAACTACCTGCATCACAAGTACACCAACATCGTCGGTGTGGACGACGACGTGGGATTCGGCGTCCTGCGCGTGACCCGGGACATCCCCTGGGAGCCCCGGTTCGCCGGGAACGTCCTCGTCAACGCGGTCCTCATGCTCGGCTTCGAGTGGGGGATCGGCCTCCAGGCAGTCGACACGGCCGACGCGTTCGACCGCGACGCGTCCCCGGCCGACCGCCGCCGCGCCCGCGCCTTCCTGCGCAAGGCCGGCCAGCAGATCCTCAAGGACTACATCCTCTTCCCGGTGCTCGCCGGACCGAGCGGCCGCCAGGCCCTCACCGCCACGATCACGGCCAACATCATCCGCAACATCTGGACCAACGCCGTGATCTTCTGCGGGCACTTCCCCGACGGTGCCGAGAAGTTCACCATGGACGACATCGAGAACGAGACGCAGGCGGAGTGGTACCTGCGGCAGATGCTCGGCAGTGCCAATCTCGACGGCGGCCCGGCGATGAACCTCATGTCCGGCAACCTGTCGTTCCAGATCGAGCACCACATGTTCCCGGACCTGCCGTCCAACCGGTACTCGGAGATCTCGCTCAAGGTACGCGAACTGTGCGAGCGATACGACCTGCCGTACGTCAGCGGGCCGCTGTGGAAGCAGTACCTGCAGTCGTGGCGAACCATCGCGCGGTTGTCACTGCCGGACCGTTTTCTCCGCCGCACCGCCGACAACGCCCCGGAGACCCGCAGCGAGAAGATGTTCGCCCTCGGGCCGCGCATGCCCGGTCTGGCCACCGCGCTGGCCGGGGTCCGGAAGGGACGCGCCCACCAGAGCCGCTGACCCCCGGTGACAGAATGACCGCATGTCGCTGACGAGCATGTTGGAGGCCGCCGCGCGCGGCGGGACCGTCGAGGTCGAGCAGGGTTGGACGCAGGGCAGGGCGATCTTCGGGGGCCTGACCGGCGCCCTGCTGCTGGCCGCGATGAAGGGGTGCCTGCGTAGTCGGGATACCGGAGACGGCTCGGCCCCCGTCGTCCACCCGCTGCGGTCGATCACCGTGTCGTTCATCGGCCCCGCGACGACCGGCCCCGTTGAGGTCGACGCCGAGATCCTGCGCGTGGGCTCCAACGTCGTCCAGTGCCAGGCGACCGTTCGGCAGGAGGGCGCGATCGTCGCGACCGCGCTGGCCGCCTTCGGCAAGCACCGGCAGTCGTCGATCTCGGTCGCGCCCGCCCATCCGATGCCGGCGCTGGGCGATCCGACGGCGATCGAGGCGTTCCCCTACATCGAGAAGCTGACGCCGGAGTTCTACCGGTTCGTCGAGCTGCGGCAGGTCGGCGGCCAGTTGCCGTTCTCCGGTTCCGAGACGGCCGACCTGTCCGGGTGGGCGTCACTGCGCGAGGCCCCGGAGCGGTTCGACGAAGAGCATCTGGTGGTGTTGGCCGACGCGTGGCCGCCAGCTCCCATCCAGATGCTCGACGGCTTCGCGCCCGGCAGCAGCCTGACGTGGACGCTGGAGCTGATCGCCGAGGTGCGCCCGGAGGCGTTCCCGGCCGAGTCGATCCTCGGCTACGCCGCCGCCACCGATGCCGCCCGCGACGGCTACGCGCACACCCACGCGATGCTGTGGCGGCCGGACGGTGAGCTGGTGGCGATCAGCCGGCAGACCATCACAGTCTTCGGCTGACCGGCGCCCCAACGCCAAATCCGCTACTCGAAATCCGGATCGGCGGTGATTGTCAACCTGTTGTGAGTCATTCAGGCGGCGATGAGGGTTGCGGCGATTGGTGGGATCGTCAGTCGTGAGCCGTCGTTTGCCAGGTTGATCGTGACGGTGGTGTTCGGGGTGGGGATCTGGGGTCGTTTGCGGTAGCGGCCCGCGTGCTGGCGGTAGTGCTCATCGAGCCTGGTCT
>NZ_JABFAN010000020.1:89213-110406 GCF_017168155.1 Dietzia sp. KRD202
GGGACAGGCCGATCATTGCCAGCGCCGACCGCTGACTTCGGCCTGCCGCCTTGAGTTCCTCCAGCAGGGCGTTCTCGGCCGCGATCAGCTCCTCGTGCTCTCGCCGCTGCTGCTCGGTCCAGTCGGGTCCTCCCCGTCGTCGGCCACGCCAAGTGAGTGCATGACCGATATAGCTTTTCCCAGCGCATCAACGACCTTGCGCTCGGAATCCAACTCCGTTTCCAGCTTGGCGATTCTGGCGTTCAGACGCCTAACCTCAGCTGCATCTTCCCTGGTCATCTCCCCAGTCTGACGCGGGATGACGTTCCCGTCGAGGTCACCGTCAGCCAACGCGGCCACCCACCGCCGCATCTGCCACTCAGCGATCCGGTGCTCCTGCAGGAACGCGGCCTTGGTGCCATACCGGCACTCGACATACTCAAGCGCCAACCGCCGCCTCTCCTCAACGCTGCGCTCGCGTGATGGAACAACCACCGTCATCTCGACACCCTCCCGCCAGCGCCCATCGCCGACTCACAACCAGCCTGAGCCACAGGGGGCTAGTCCGATTGGAGTAGCCGATCCGGATTCCGAGTAGCGGATTTCCGGGAGGGGAGGGGTGGCTCCCCTCAGGTCAGCCGGCGGTGCGGGTGGAGCGGCGACGCTGGTCGCTGCGGGGCCGCCCGGCCGCCTGGCCCACCGACTGGCGCGCGCCGGAGCCCTGGGTCGCGGAACCCTGGCCGCCCGAGCGCTGACCGCCCGAGCCCCGGGTGCCGGAGCCCTGACGTGCGGAGCCCTGGCGGGGCGCACCGTGGGCGTCGGCGGTCTGGGGACGACGACGACGAGCGCCGCCGGTGCCGGAGCCCTGCTGGTCGCGGCCACCGCGCTCCGAACCACCGCGCTCCGAACCACCGCGGCCGGCGCCGTCCCGGCTCTGGCCGCCGTCGCGACCCTGCCCGCCGTCGCGACCCTGCCCGCCGCTGCGGCTCTGCTCGCCGTCACGGCCCTGACCGCCACCGCGGCCCTGACGCTGCTGGTTCTGGCTCTGACGGCCCTGGCCACGGCTGCGACGGGCCTGCCCGCGGACGGACTGGCCCTCGACACCGTCGTCGGACGGCACGTGCGCGGGCGGCTCTGGGGCGTCGGCCAACGCGACGGCGGCATCGGCGCCGATGGGCAGCTCGATCTCGCCGGCGGTGACCCCGGCCGCGCGCAGCAGCGACCGCACCTCGCGCACCTGGTCGGAGGTGGCGACGGTCACGACGGTGCCGATGGCGCCGGCGCGGGCGGTGCGGCCCGAACGGTGGACGTAGGCCTTGTGCTCGGCCGGCGGGTCGGCGTGGACGACCAGCCCGACGTCGTCGACGTGGATGCCGCGGGCGGCGATGTCGGTGGCCACGAGCACGGTCGCCTGCCCGGAGGAGAACGCGTCGAGGTTACGCACGCGGGCGTTCTGCGACAGGTTGCCGTGCAGGTCCACGCTCACGACGCCGCGGCCGGTGAGCTGCTTGGCCAGACGCTTGGCACCGTGCTTGGTGCGGGTGAACATCACGGTCCGCGGGTGCGCCACGGCCAGGTCGGCGAGGGCGCGGACGCGGTCGTCGGCGTCGACGCGCACCACGTGGTGGGCGGTCGGGCCGGAGGTGGCGGTGCCGTCGTCGACCGAGTGGTCCACGGGGTTGGTGAGGAACTTGGTCACCAGCTTCTGCACGCCGGAGTCCAGGGTCGCGGAGAACAGCAGTCGCTGCGCACCGGACGGGGTCGCCGCCAGGATGCGGGTGACGCCGGGCAGGAAGCCCAGGTCGGCCATGTGGTCGGCCTCGTCCAGGACGCTGATCTCGATCGAGTCCATGCGGCAGTGCTTCTGTCCCATGAGGTCCTCGAGACGGCCCGGGCAGGCCACCACGATGTCGACGCCACGATTGAGCGCCTCGACCTGACGTCCCTGGGAGACGCCGCCGAAGATGACGGTGGTCTTCAGGCCCATGGAGTTCGCCAGCGGCTCGAGGGTCTCGTTGATCTGCCGGGCGAGCTCACGGGTCGGGGCCAGGATCAGCCCGCGCGGAGAGTTGCGGGCGCGGCGGCCGCCGGAGGCGGCGAGGCGGGCGACCAGCGGGATGCAGAACGCGTAGGTCTTGCCGGAGCCGGTGCGGCCGCGGCCCAGCACATCACGGCCGGACAGGGCGTCCGGCAGCGTGGCCGACTGGATGGGGGTGGGGGTGGTGATTCCCGCGCTGTCGAGAACACCGAGCAGGGGGGAAGGCACGCCGAGATCGGCGAAAGAACGTGACAAGGGAGAAGGCTCCGTACATAGAGAATGGCGTCTTGCCCGGCGCGCTCGCGGGGAGTCGCATCCACTTCGATGAGCGATGCGCCCGGTGCGCGACCACGGGGAGGTCGACAACCGCACGGCCCGAGGCAAGAGTGGTGCGGGCCGTCCGAGGACCACCCTACGCGTAGCGGGCCCCACACCCCAGCCCCGCGGCCCAGGTGTGACGAGGGCATCACCATCGGTCGCCCGTGGTGGCACGATACGAGGCGTGCGAATTGACCTGTCCCTGCTGCGTCGACCGGAACTGGGGTCGGTGCTTCTCGGCCGGGAGGAGGAGTCCGGCCGACTGCGCGCGTGGCGCGTCCGGATCCTGCTGCTCCTGACCCTGCTGGCCTCCAACCTGGTGGGCGTCGCGGTGGCCGTGGTGCTGGTCTTCTTCGTGCTACCGGGCCCGGCGGTGCTGTCGCGGGAGTTCCTCGTCCCCTCGGTGATCGTGGTGCCCGTCTACGTGACGATGGCGATCATCGTGGGCACGATCTGGGTGACCGGCGCCGTCTACCGCCGGGTCCGGTGGTTCCTCGACGGGCGGGACCCCACCGATCGCGAGCGGGTCGCGACGCTGCGCCTGCCCGGCCGCGTCACCGTCATCCAGGCGTTCCTGTGGCTGCTCGGCGCGGCCGTGGTCACCCCCGCGTACGGCGTGGTCGACCCGTCCTCGATCCCGGTGGTCGGGTTCACGATCGTCTTCGCCGGGATGGTCGTCTGCGGCGCCGCGTTCCTGCTCGCCGACTTCGGCCTGCGGCCCGTGGCGGCGGTCGCACTGTCCACGGGCCGCGCGCCGCGGACCCGGCTCCTCGGCGCCATGACGCGGCTCCGGGTGGCGTGGGCCCTGGGTAGCGGGGTGCCCATCACGGGCCTGATCATCGTCGCGATCTACACCCTCGCGGGCCGAGCCCTGTCACTGGAACGCCTCGCCGTCGTCGTCATCGTCCTGGGCGCCACGTCCCTCCTGGCCGGTTTCCTCCTCATCTCCCTGGCGACGGGCTCGATGATCGCCCCACTGCGCAGCGTCCGGTGGGCGATGCAGGACATCAGCGACGGCACCCTGTCACGGCGGGTGGTGGTCTACGACGCCACCGAGCTCGGCGAACTGCAGCGTGGCTTCAACCGGATGGCCGCCGGGCTGCAGGAGCGCGAACGGCTGCGCGACCTGTTCGGCCGTCACGTCGGTCGCGACGTCGCGGAGGCCGCGGAGCTCGACGATCCCGAGCTGGGCGGGCGCGACTCGCGCGTGGGCGTGGTGTTCGTCGACCTCATCGGCTCCACCGAGATGGCCGTTCGGTCCGAGGCCGGCGAGGTGGTGGACGTGCTCAACCGGTTCTTCTCCGTGGTGGTGGAGACCGTGGAGGAATACGACGGCATCGTCGACAGCTTCCTCGGCGATGCCGCGCTCGTCGTGTTCGGCGCGCCCCGGTCGATGGCGGACCCGGCGACCGCGACCCTGGCCTGCGCGCGGGTGCTGGCCGAGCGCCTGCCCGCGCGGGTGCCGGACTGCCGCGCCGGCATCGGGGCGTCCTACGGGGACGTCGTGGCCGGGTACGTGGGCTCGGACGACCGCTTCGAGTACACCGTCATCGGCGACGCGGTGAACGAGGCCTCGCGGCTGTGCGAGCTGGCCAAGGAGCAGCCCGGACTGGTGCTGGCCTCCGGCGTGGCGGCCGACGCCGCCGCGGAGGCCGAGCGCGGCCGCTGGCAGCAGGTCGGGTCCGAGGTCGTGCGCGGCCGCACCGAGCCCACGCGGCTGTGCGCGCCGGCGACCGACTGACCACCCCTAGCGCAGCACCACGTCACGCCCGCCGAGCATCACCTCGAGGCCGTCGTCCACCACGCGCGCGTCCTCGATCACCACGCCCTCGGGCAGCGAGGCCATCGTCGTGTCGACGGTGCCGGTGATGCCGGAGAACAGCCCGTCCGGCAGCGGGAACCCCAGCAGCGAGGTCTGCTGCGGCGTGAGCGTGAGCTGCCCGCCGTTCACCCCGGGCTGCACCCCGATCTCCGCGATGCCGCCGATGTCGGCGCGCAGCAGGCCGGCCGGTGCGTCGGGGCGCACCGAGCGCACCTCCGTCATGCCCGCGATCGGCGAGCCCTCCGCCGGGTTGCCCTCCGCGGCGGCCGCCGCGAGCTGGTCGGCGCTGAGTGTGGCGGTGCCGTCCGCGGACTCGGCGCGGATACCGCCGTCGACCTGCGAGACCGAGTAGCCGGTCACGTCGATCCGCGGCACGGTGGCGTCACCGGGGGAGGTCAGGCGGACCGTGCCCACGGCCTGCTGCGTGGCCAGGTCCCACAACACGGGGCTGGTCCCGAACTCCACGGACACCGGCGCCCCGAGCTCCGCCGACGCCTCGCGCTCGGCCCGGTCCGACAGGTACCAGCGGGCGCCGAACTCCGCGGCCACCACCAGACCCGCCAGAAGCAGGAGCAGCAGGACCAGCGAGCACCCGCACCCGCACCCACCGCGCCTATTGTCGCGACGCCCTCTGCGGTCCATCCGATCTCGTCTGCCCATGGGGGTATCGTGCCGGACCGGAGCACCCGGGTCTACCGTCGCCGGACCGGTTGCGGCGCGGCGGGCAGGACCTCACGATCGGGATCATGACCGAGACACAGGATGCACTCACTGACACCCGTACCGTCGCCTTCCTCGTGGCCTCCGAGGGGATCGAGCGCGTCGAGCTCACCGAACCGTGGGACGCCGTCTCCGACGCCGGCTTCCGGCCGGTCCTCGTCAGCACGGAGGACGGCGAGGTCGGGCTGGTCGATCACCTCAGCCCGGCCGGCACCCGGCCCGTGGACCGCACGAGTGCGGACATCTCCGCGGCCGACGTGGACGTGCTCGTCCTGCCCGGCGGCGTCGCGAACCCGGACGCCCTGCGCGGGGACCAGCACGCGGTGACCCTCGTGCGCGAGATGGTCGAGGCTGGCAAGCCGGTGTTCGCGATCTGCCACGCGCCGTGGGTCCTCATCGAGGCGGACGTGGTGCGCGGCCGGAAGGTCACCTCCTTCCCGAGCCTGCGGACCGACCTGGTCAACGCTGGCGCGGAGTGGGTCGACTCCGAGCTCGTCAGCGACGACGGGGTCTTCACGAGCCGCCGGCCCGACGATCTCCCGGCCTTCTGCGAGGCGCTCGTCGGCGCCGCCCGGGGGTCGGCCTAGGGGCGACCGGGCGATGATCGGCGTGTACGTCCACAACCGTGGACGGGGGCACCTGCACCGGGTGCTGCCGGTCGTCGCCGCGCTCCGCGACCGGGGCGACGAGGTCACGATGCTCGTCACCGGCCCCTTCGACGACACCCAGCGTCCCCCCGGGACCCGCGTGATCCACCTGCCGACAGAGCCGGACGCACGGACCGGGCCCGCCGCCGCGCACGCGGCCGGACCGCCGGCGCGGGACGAGATCACCCTCGCCGCCCGTCGTGCCGCCGTGGCGTGGTTGGACCGTGAACGCCCCCGCGCGCTGTGGGTCGACGGCTCCCCGGCGATGTCGCTGGCCGCCCGCATGACCGGTACACCCATGGTGAGCACCCTGCCCCCGGGGGTGCGCGACGACGAACCGCATCTGCTGCGGTGCCGGGCGGCCGAGAGGCTCATCGCCGCCTGGCCGCCGGGCGTGCACCGCGAGACCGTGGCGCGGGCGGAGAAACGGGTGAGCGAGATCGGCGGCGTCTCCCGGTTCGAGCGACGCGAGCGCGAGGAGCGGGCTCGTCGTCGTCCCCGTGTCGTCCACCTCAACGCCTCCGGCACCCGCGGCGACCACCGCTTCTGGCGCGCCGTGCGGACCACTGTGGCGGAGCTGGGTGTGACGGACTGGGTGGAGCTGGGCGGCCCCGACGGCGAGTGGCACAAGGATCCCTGGCCCGCGCTGAGCTCCGCGGACGTCGTGGTCACCGGCGCGGGGCAGGCGTCCGTCGCCGACGCGGCCTGCGCCGATGTGCCGCTGGTCGTCGTCCCCGGGAAGCACGAATACGGCGAACACGACGCCACCGCCGAGGCGCTCGGCTCGATCCCCGGCGCCTCGGTCCTGCGCTACGGCGACGGTCCGACGGCGGTCGCGCACGAGGTGCGCGCACAGGTGGACCGCGCCCTCGACGGCGAGGCCGCCGGGATCAGATCGTGGTGGGGGGTGGACGGGGCGGCACACCGCGCCGCGGAGGTCATCCGTGCGACGGCGACGACGACGAAGTAGGCCCTTCCGGGTGAGCCGCGCCACCCAGGAAACGCGTAGGCGTTTTCTCACGATGCCGTCACGAAGGCTGATAAATGCTGCATATCCACCGTCGCGGAGAGATACTCGATCTCACGACCCCCGAAGTGCGGGAGCGACGTGCCCGTAACCCTGACAATATTGCGGCATCGACTGCGGACGACGAACTTCCAGGGCCCGAGGTAGGGCACTTCGCGAGGCGCAGGGACGGAGGATGAATGCCGAGATACAGGAACCTCGAACCCACCTCGGACTTCTGGTCCTGGCGTGACAACGCCGCGTGCATCGGGCACGAAGACCTGTTCTACAGCCTGGAGGAGGAGTCGAAGGGGGAGCGGCGCAAGAAGGAGGAACAGGCCAAGTCGGTCTGCGCCACGTGCCCGGTCTTCGATACCTGTCGGCAATTCGCCCTCAATTCCGGTGAACTCTACGGAGTGTGGGGAGGGCTGACCGAGGCCGAGAGACACAGGATCTCCGGCCGCCACCGAACGGGCTGATCTCGCGGCGGGCGGGGCCTCGGCTGGCGGTTCAGGTGGCGGGCCGGCGGTCCGGGTCCTCGTTGTGATCCTGCGGGGTCGCCTCGTGCCCCGGGCGGCCACCGGTCCGGTTGGCCTCCTTCATCTCCGCCTCGTGGACATGCCGTCGTCCTCCGGTGAGCTCGTCGCGCACCGCGCTGTCCAGGGCGCGGGCCGTGCTCCAGAACCCGTCGTCGAACTCCTCGACGATCTGGAACGTCCAGCGGCCGTGGAGGACGTTGACCCCCACCATCTCGTCGCGGATGCGTGCGGCGAGCTCGGACCGTCCGGCCTGCACCAGTTGGTCGGCGGCCTCCTGGAAGAGGATGTCCGCCCGGCCGATCAGCTGGTGCAGGTCGTACAGGTGCCCGCGGGCGCGCTCGATGTACTCCATCGCCTCGCCGACGGTGCCGGCCGCCTCGATCTCGGCGTCGGTCGCGCCGTCGGGTCGGCGATGCGTCTCGTCGACGCTCGGGGTCCGGTCGCCGGCTCCCGGGCCCGCCACGCTCACACCGTCCGGGTCAGACGGCGGAGCTGGTCGGGGCCTGTGTGGTGCTTGAGAGCGGTGACCAGGCCGGAACGCGGACCCATCCCGTCGTCGTAGATCTTCGGCTCGCCGGCGAACATCTTCTCCGAGCGGGTCTCCGGCGCGTCGTCCGTCGTGGCCTTGAGGAACCGGTTCGGGAGCGAGAGCTTGGCGATGGTCCGCCAGGACTGCCAGTACTGCTTGTACAGCGGCCCGGTGGTGTACGGCAGGTCCCACCGCCGACAGACATCCTGGACCTTCTCCGAGAGCTCCGCGTACCGGTTCGACGGGAGCGTCGGGAAGAGGTGGTGCTCGATCTGGAACGACAGGTTGCCGGACATGAAGTGCGTGAGCTTGCTGCCGGTGAAGTTCGCGGAGCCGAGCATCTGGCGCAGGTACCACTGCGCCTGCGTCTCGGACTCGAGATCCTCGAGCGTGAACTTGTCGGCGCCGTCCGGGAAGTGGCCACAGAAGATCACGGCGTTGGACCACAGGTTGCGGATGATGTTCGCGGTCATGTTGGCGCTCATGGTGGACTTCCAGTTGGGCCCCGACAGCAGCGGGAACCAGACGTAGTCCTTGCCCACCTGGCGCCGGGCCTTGCGGAGGAACTGGCCGATCCGCTTCTTGCGCTCGGCCCGCCCGGAGGAGTTGATCGTCGCCGGCGCGATCTCCAGGTGCTGGACGCCGACGCCCCACTGGAAGGCGAGGGCGAGGATCGTGTTCCACACCAGGTTGAGCGAGTTCGCCGGGTGCCACGGTTGGTCGCGGGTCACCCGCACCACGCCGTACCCGACGTCGTCGTCCATGCCGACGATGTTGGTGTACTTGTGGTGGTGGTAGTTGTGGGTGGCCTTCCAGTGCTCGGACGTGCCGACGATGTCCCACTCCCAGGAGCTGGAGTGGATGACCGGGTCGTTCATCCAGTCCCACTGCCCGTGCATCACGTTGTGCCCGAGCTCCATGTTCTCGATGATCTTCCCGGCCGCCAGTAGTCCGGTGCCCACCAGCCACGCGGGTCGGTACCCGGAGAAGAGGAGGACGACCCGGCCGCCGGTCACCAGTCCGCGCTGCAGGCGGATGGTGTTCTGCACGTAGCGGCGGTCATCGTCCCCGAGGGAGTCGACGACCTCCTGGCGGATCGCGTCCAGTTCCTCACCGATGGCATCGACGTCCTCGGCGGAGAGATGGGCGTATTCCCTTACATCAGATATCGCCATGTAAGAACGGTACGTAGCGATCAGCGTCATGTCGACCGTTCCGGGAAACCCGAACCGCGAACAACTACTGCCGAGTTGGCCGGTAAGTGTTCACCGGACCTTTATGATCCCACCATGGCTCTCGTCGAGATCTCAGGCGTCAATAAGCACTTCGGTGACTTCCACGCGCTCAAGGACATCAACCTGTCCATCGAGCAGGGGGAGGTCGTCGTGGTGATCGGGCCCTCGGGCTCCGGGAAGTCGACGCTGTGCCGCACGATCAACCGGCTCGAGACCTTCGAATCCGGCTCCATCACCATCGACGACAAACCGCTGCCCGAGGAGGGCAAGGCGCTGGCGAGACTGCGGGCCGACGTCGGCATGGTGTTCCAGTCCTTCAACCTGTTCGCGCACAAGACGATCCTCGAGAACGTGACGCTGGGCCCCATCAAGGTCCGCAAGCAGTCCAAGTCGGAGGCCGAGAAGCGCGCGATGGAACTGCTCGAACGGGTCGGTGTGCACGAGCAGTCGTCCAAGTACCCGGCGCAGTTGTCCGGTGGCCAGCAGCAGCGGGTGGCGATCGCCCGGTCGCTGGCGATGGACCCCAAGGTCATGCTCTTCGACGAGCCGACGTCCGCCCTGGACCCGGAGATGATCAACGAGGTCCTCGACGTGATGACGGGGCTGGCCAAGACCGGTATGACCATGGTCGTGGTGACCCACGAGATGGGCTTCGCCCGCAAGGCGGCCGACCGCGTGATCTTCATGGCGGACGGGGAACTGGTCGAACAGGCCACCCCGGAGGAGTTCTTCACCAATCCGCAGAGCGCCCGGGCCAAGGACTTCCTGTCCAAGATCCTCACCAACTAGTCGGGCCCGTCCGCGGACCCGAACGAGACCCATCCACCCATCCCACGAGGAGAACCCATGAACATCCGACGGATCGGAGCGGCCACGGCGGCCGTCGCCTTGGCACTCGGCGTGAGCGCGTGCGGTAGCGACGATGGCGGCGGCGAGGACCAGCTCAAGGTCGGCATCAAGTTCGACCAGCCGGGACTCGGGCTGAAGGAGGGCAACGACTACACCGGCCTCGACGTCGACGTGGCGCGCTACATCGCCGACAAGCTCGGGACCCCCGAGGACGAGATCGAGTGGGTGCAGGCCCCCAGCGCCCAGCGCGAGACGCTGCTGGAGACCGGTCAGGTCGACATGATCGTGGCCACCTACTCCATCACCGACTCCCGCAAGGAGAAGGTCGGATTCGCCGGCCCGTACTTCATCGCCGGCCAGGACCTGCTGGTCCGCTCCGACGACGACTCGATCACCGGTCCCGATTCCCTCGACGGCAAGCGTCTGTGCTCGGTCACCGGGTCGACCTCGGCCCAGACGGTCAAGGAGCAGGTGCCGGGTGTGAACCTGCAGGAGTTCGGCACGTACTCGGAGTGTGTCTCGGCGCTTGTGTCCGGCGCGGTCGACGCCCTGACCACCGATGACACGATCCTCGCCGGATACGCGGCCCAGGACCAGTACCAGGGCCAGCTCGAGGTGGTCGGCGAGCCGTTCTCCGAGGAGCGGTACGGCGTCGGCATCGCCAAGGGTGACACGGAGATGTGCGAGCAGATCAACGAGGCCATCCGCGAGATGATCTCCGACGGCAGCTGGGACACCGCAGTCGAGGAGAACCTCGGCGCCGCCGGCTTCACCCCGGGCGAGGGCAACCCGCCCGAGCCGGAGGCCTGCGCCTGATCTGATCCGTCCCGGCCGGATCGGCACCCGCTCCGGCCGACCACCGCCTCCCTCCCCGCGCCGACCCGTCGGCGCAGGGAGGAGGGCGGACACCTCACCACGGAAGGTGGACCATGGGCGACATCTTCGCCGACTACGACGTCCTCGGGGCGGTCTGGGTGACGATCCAGCTGTCGGTCCTGGGCACCATCGGGGCCATGGTCCTGGGGACGATCATCGCCGTCCTGCGCGTGTCCCCGGTGGCGGTCCTGCGCGGCCTCGGTACCTCGTACGTCAACACGTTCCGGAACCTCCCGCTGACGTTGCTGATGGTCTTCAGCATCCTGGGGTTGTCCTTCATCCTCCAGCTGTCGGTCTCGGACGACTTCGCCCGCAACGCTTTCTGGTGGGCCGCGATAATGTTGGCCGTCTATCACGCGGCCTATGTCTGCGAGGCCCTGCGCTCCGGCGTCAACACGGTCCCGGTGGGGCAGGCGGAGGCCGCCCGCTCGATCGGTCTGGCCTTCGGCCAGTCCATGCGCGAGGTCATCCTCCCGCAGGCGTTCCGCGGGTCCATCGCCCCGCTGGGTTCGGTGGTCATCGCACTGATCAAGAACTCCACCGTCGCGGCGGTCATCGGCGTCGGGGACTCCGCCGGGCTGCTCCAGGTCATCACGGAGAACGAGGGCGCGAGCCTGCTGACCTTCTTCTTCTTCGCCATGGTCTTCGTGGTCCTCACCCTCCCGATCGGACTGTGGACCACCTCCCTCTCCCGGAAGCTGTCGGTGAAGCGATGAGCACACAGGCGGTACTTTTCGACGTACCCGGCCCCAAGGCCCGGCTGCGGCACAGGATCCTCACCGCGATCGGCGTGGTCCTCGTGGTCGCCATCGCCTACGTCATCTATCTCCAGTTCGAGAAGGCCGGCCAGCTCAAGGCCTTCATGTGGGAGCCGTTCGTCACGGACCCCGAGGTGTGGACGTCCTACCTCATCCCGGGCCTCAAGGGGACGTTCACGGCGGCGGCGATCTCCATCGTGCTCGCCGTGGTCTTCGGGCTGATCTTCGGCATGGGCCGGCTGTCGCCGTTCGCTCCGGTGCGCTGGTTCTGCAGCATCATCGTCGAGTTCTTCCGCTCCGTGCCCGTGCTGCTGATGATGGTCTTCGCCTACTTCGGCTACTTCGCCACCTCCAACATCGTGCCCAACCAGCACGCGCCGCTCGCCGCCGTCGTCACCGCGCTCACCCTCTACAACGGCGCGGTCATCGCCGAGCTCGTCCGCTCGGGTGTCCACGGGCTGCCCGCGGGGCAGTCCGAGGCGGGACTGGCCGTGGGCCTCACCCCGGGGCAGGTGCTGCGCTCGATCCAGCTCCCCCAGGCACTCACGGCGATGCTCCCGGCCCTCGTCGGCCAACTCGTCGTCGTCCTCAAGGACTCCGCACTGGGCTACGGCATCACCTACCTGGAGCTGCTCAACTGGTCCAAGACCCTGGGCTCGGCGTACGCGAACACCGTCCCCGCCTACATCGTGGCGGGCATCCTGTTCATCCTCGTCAACTACACGCTCACCAAGTTCGCCGTGTACCTCGAGGGCCGGATGAAGAAGCGGCGCGCGAAGGCCTGACCCGCGCCCACACCGTCGAAAGCCCGCACCGTCGAGAACCGCACCGTCGAAAAGGACGTTCCGCGCACATCGCCCGAAAGGGGAGTGCGCGGAACGTCCTTTTCGATGCCCGGGGGCGTGGTCGATTCTGGGGGCGTGCTACTTCGGTGGCATCCGGATGCCACCGTCGACGCGGATGGTCTCCGCGTTCATGTACGGGTTGGTGAGCAGCTCCATGACCATGGACGCCAGCTCATCGCCCGAGCCGAGACGCTTCGGGAACAGGACATTCGAGCCGAGGTTGGCCTTGAACGCCTCCGAGTCCGGGCCCTCGCCGTAGATCGGGGTGTCGATGAGGCCGGGTGCCACGGTGTTGAGGCGGATGCCGGCGGCCGATAGGTCGCGCGCGACGGGCAGGGTCAGGCCGACGATGCCACCCTTCGAGGCGGAGTAGGCGGCCTGGCCGATCTGGCCGTCGAACGCGGCGACGGAGGCCATGTTGACGATGGCGCCCTTCTGGCCGTCCTCGTCGGCCTCCTGCGTGCTCATCTTGGTGGCGGCCAGCCGCAGCATGTCGAACGAGCCGATGAGGTTGATGTCGATGACCTTGCGGAACGAGTCGATGTCAAAGGCCGACGAGTACTCGCCGTCGCGGCCGATGGTGCGCTGAGCCCAGCCGATGCCGGCCGAGTTGACGAGGTAGCGCAGCGGACCGAGCTCGAGAGCGGCGGCGACGGCCTTCTCGTTCTGGTCGGTCTTGGTGACGTCGACGGAGACGAACACGCCCCCGACCTCGTTCGCCAGGGCCTCACCCTTCTCGGCATTGAGATCGGCGACGACGACCTTGGCGCCCTTGGCGGCGAGCTGACGGACGACGGCGGCGCCGATTCCCGACGCACCGCCCGTGACGATGGCACTTGCTCCAGAGATTTCCATGCCAGAACGGTAACAAGCACGGGCGCTGGATAAGGGTGGCTTGGCCGGGTCAGTGCGTAATCAGTCGCCGGTACCCGGCACGACGACGTCCCAGCGGATGCCGAACCGATCGTGGACTTGCCCGTACCGGTCACCCCACGGGGCGACCTCGAACGGCATCGCCATCTCGCCCCCGCTGCCGGTGACCTTGTCCAGGAACGCACGGGCCTCGTCCTCGGTGTCGAATCCCAGCAGGAACGAGTAGACGTCGCTGCGCGGCTGCGGGAGGCTCTCGCCCATGGCGTCACCGCCGGTCAGGCTGATCCCGGGGGCCTCGAGGGTCGCGTGGGCGACCGAACCGTGCGGTGGGTCGAACGGGAAGTCCTCGGTGGAGGGGAACTGGTCGTAGGTCATCACCTCGAGCTTCCCGCCGAAGAGTTCCTGGTAGTAGGGGAACGCCTCCGCCGCATTGGCGGGGAAGGAGATGTAGGGGACGCAGGTCATGGCCATGTCGGAGCCTCTCGTCGTGGGCGACCGCGTGCCGGTGCTACCCGGTATTCGCAACGCTAGACCCGTCTGCGGTGCCGGTCACGTTAATTCTGGGCGCCGTCGCCGTCGCCGTCGCCGTCGCCGACCGGTCCGGCCGGGGAGGGGCGCCGTCCGGACAGTGCGAGCAGTCGGGCGCGCGAATCCGCGCCGAGCGTCACGGGGCTCGCCTCGGCGAGCACGTCGAACGACCGCATCAACTCAACCACGCTCCGCGCGTGGTCGAGGGTCCAGGCGGCGAGGTCCTCCGCCTCCGTCGAGTCCCACGTCCGCGGGTCGAGATCGTGGGCGTGGACCAGGAGTTCGAAGACGCGCAGGGCGAGGAGGTCGCGGACCGGGATCTCGGCGAGCCGGTGCTGGACGATCGCGTCCGCGTCCCGGGCCCGCGCGAGTTCCCTGCGCAGACCCGCGGACGTGCGGTGCAGTGCGGGGATCGGCTTCTCACCGGCGTGGTCGGCGGTGCGGGTCCACTCGATCTCCGACTCCGGCAGCCGTGGGAAGTAGGCGGCGTAGCGCAGTCCACCGCCCAAGACGTGGTTGGCGCAGTCGCGGCGGGTCCATCCCGGGCAGGCCTCGCAGTCACCGTCGAGTCCGCCGGCGAGCGCGCGGCCGAACAGGGTGGTGGCCCGGTCGAGGACCGCGAGGTCCTCCGGGCTCAGCGGGGTCGGGGTCACGGGCACCTCACCTCCAGGAATGTCTGGGCTTCACACTAGGTTGACTGGGACGGTGTGAACAGATCGCGCCAACCCTTCAGCCGTGACGAGAAAGGACCGATACCCGCCATGAGCCCGCAGACCTCCGGTGCAGCAGAGACCCGGGAGTTCCAGGCCGAGACCCGGCAGCTGTTGGATCTGATGATCCACTCGATCTATTCGAATCCGGACACCTTCCTGCGCGAGGTCATCTCCAACTCCTCGGACGCGCTGGACAAGCTCCGGTTGGCCGCGCTGCAGGATTCCTCGCTCGGCGCGGACACCTCGGATCTGCACATCGAGCTGATCCCGGATGCCGCCGCCCGGACGCTGACGATCCGCGACAACGGCATCGGCATGTCCCGCGACGAGGTGGTGGACCTCATCGGCACGCTCGCCAGGTCGGGCACCGGGCAGATGCGGGAGGCACTCTCCGCGGCCCGGGCGGCGCAGGAGTCCGGTGAGGTCTCGGAGCAGGCCACCGCGGACCTCATCGGTCAGTTCGGCATCGGCTTCTATTCGACGTTCATGGTCGCCGACACCGTCACGTTGGTCACCCGCAAGGCGGGCGAGAGTGTGGGGACGCGTTGGACGTCGAGCGGCGAGGACACGTACACGATCGAGGACGCCCCGGACGCTCCCCAGGGCACCTCGGTGATCCTGCAGCTCAAGCCGGCCGGTGGGGACGCGGCGCTTCCGGACTACGCCGAGGAGCACACGCTGCGCCGGGTGGTGCGCACCTACTCGGACTTCATCGCCTGGCCGATCCGCATGGACGTCGAGCGCCCGGCGCCGGAGTCGACGGACGGGGCCGGTGCGGACGGAGACGGCGCAGACGATGCCGCCGAGGACGCCGCGCCCGGGGCTCTCGGCACGGTCACCGAGACGGAGACGCTGAACTCCCAGAAGGCGCTGTGGACGCGGCCCCGCTCGGAGGTCACCGACGAGGAGTACGCCGAGTTCTACCGTCACGTCTCGCACGCGTGGGACGAGCCGCTGGAGACGATCACGCTCAAGGCGGAGGGCACGTTCGAGTACCAGGCGCTGCTGTTCCTTCCCACGCAGGTGCCGTTCGACCTGTTCTCCCCGGACACCAAACGCGGGGTGCAGCTCTACGTCCGTCGTGTCTTCATCATGGACGACTGTGAGGAGCTGGTCCCGCCGTTCCTGCGCTTCGTCAAGGGCATCGTCGACGCCCAGGACCTGTCGCTCAACGTCTCCCGCGAGATCCTCCAGCAGGACCGCCAGATCCGGGCGATCCGCAAGCGCCTGGTCAAGCGGGTGCTGCAGACGATCGAACAGATCAAGACCGACCGGCCGGAGGAGTTCCGCAGCTTCTGGGCCAACTTCGGTGCCGTCCTCAAGGAGGGCCTGATCGCGGACGTTGACGCCCGCGAGCAGTTGCTGGCCGTGAGCACGTTCGCCTCCACGCGTCCCGCCCAGGCCGGCGTCGGGGACGCCGCGTCCGGATCGGACGAGACCCCGCGCGACGACGAGCGTGACGACGACGAGGTGGGCACCACCATCGCCGAGTACGTCTCCCGGATGGCCGACGGGCAGGAGGAGATCTACTACCTCACCGGGACGTCCCGCGCGGCGGTGGAGAACTCCCCGCACCTGGAGGCGTTCCGTGCCCGTGGCGTCGAGGTCCTCATCCTCACCGACCCGGTCGACGAGGTGTGGGTGGACGCGGTCGGCGAGGTCGACGGCAAGCGCCTGCGGTCGGTGGCCAAGGGCGACGTGGACCTGTCCGGCATCGGCTCGGAGAGCGAGGATCGCGAGGACGAGCCCGACGCGGCCGAGTTCGCCGACCTGCTCACCTGGCTGGGCGAGGAGCTGTCGGACGAGGTCAAGCAGGTCCGCCTGTCGCACCGGCTCACCGAGTCGGCCGCGTGCATGGTGGGCGACGAGTTCGACATGACCCCGCAGCTCGAGGCCATGTACCGCGCTTCGGGCATGGAGCTGCCCACGAGCAAGCGGATCCTCGAGCTCAACCCCACGCATCCGCTGGTCGAGCGACTGCGCGAGCAGTACGCATCGGATCCGTCGGCGCCCGGCCTTACGGACACCGCCCGGCTGCTGTCGGGTGCGGCCGTCCTCGCGGAGGGCGGCACGCTTTCCGACCCGGCCGCGTTCGCCAAGCTGCTGGTCGACCGCATCTGACTCGACTCCGCCCCCGGGGCGGCGGCTACCCGACCACCGGTGTCCGGCCGCCGCCCAGGGAGCCGCAGGTCACGCCGATCATCGCCCCGAGCGCGGTCTCGGTCGGGGTGTGGTGGCTGATCCGCACGCGCGCCCACGCCACCGTCGGTACGAGGGCCAGCAGTCGCCAGTAGCGGGGTGAGAGTTCGCGGGCGAGGACCGTGGCGACCCCGGCGAGCACGGCGGTGTGGAACGAGACCTTGATCCGGAGCGTCGCGGCCCCGGCCACGCCCAGCGCCACCAGTGCGGCCCGCGTCATCCGCTGCAACTCGTCCGGGGCGTCGCCCCACCGTTGGGCCGCGAGCAGGGTCGCCACCGACCCGGCGATGCCGACGATCACCAGGGGGCGGTCCTCCCGCCGGGTGACGTGGTGGTCGGACAGCGCCTTGCGTCGGACCCGCCAGGTGATCGCGGCCTGCGGAACGATGCCCAGGCCGGCGGCGGTCGCGAGCCCCCACCCGGTCGACCCCACCGCCCGGCCGAGGTGCACCGACCCGACGGTGAGCACCACCCACGGGGCGCAGACCTCCGTCAGAACCGTCGCCGGGAGCACGCTACGCGTCCGCCCATCCGGCGCGACCGAGCCCCGGGCCGGACCACCTCTCTCGACCACCACGCTCTCCGCCACCCCCCGAAAATCCGCGATCCCGAATACGGATCCGCTGGTCGGATTGGACTAGCGGATCCGGAGGGAGAGTAGCGGATCTGGCTGGTGCCTGTCTCTTATACACCTCTCCGAGGGGTCGTAGTCGCGGCCGAACTTGTAGCCGATGGTCGAGCCGCCCAGGTGCGGGATGTCGATGGTCTGCGTGGTCACGGCGGTCCTTCGTGAGGGGAATACGGAGGTGTTAGTTGACGATAGGACGCGATCGACGCGCGCTGCTGATGAATCAACAGGTTGGCCGGGCCCGCCTGTGCGCGCTGCGGGAGGCGGAGGCCCGCCCTGACGGGCCTTGATTCGTTAGGCATGCATACAAAGTTGACAGTTGTGTAGTAGCCACTCTGCGGATAATGTCGCTGGCAGTCGGTGGCGTAGCCTTATCCCCCCTCGAGGTGTCGCCGGCTCCGCAACGATGCGGACTACGCTGACCGCCTTTGGTCGCGATCCTTCATCGTGCGCGACAGAGTCGTCGGCGGCTGCGGGCTCCCCCTCCGCGGCCCCGGCGACTCAATCGTCTTGAGCCCATTAGTCTTTCGGTGTCGACTCGGTGGTGTTTGAGAATCGGCTGGGAAACCAGCGCCCACGGAGGCAAGCCGCCTACCAGCTTTCTGTCCCGCGCCCCTTCGGTCCGCCACTCCAGGCGGCGACGTTCCGCGAGGCACGCACCCTCAACAGGCTGGCTTGACGAACGCCTTGAGATAGCCACCGGTCTCGTGCAGTAGGGCATCCTTCCTCGACTTGGACAGCGGCCGGGGCGTGTCGGTCACGTAGACGGGTCCGTCGAAGCACTGCTCGAAGTACATCCGCACTCGCGACACGTGACCCCAGTAGGTCACCACAAGTAGTGAGCTGTACCCGCGCTCGCGGGCGGTGCGGGTGGCGGCGGTGGTCTCACCCTCGGTGGTGTCCACGTCGGGGGCAAAGCACTCCACGTCAATCCGACGACCGTCGCGGGCGATCACCGGGGTGGAGGCGCAGTAGGAGTCGATTGCGGCGGCGTAGCGTCCGGTGCCGCTGGGCGGCTGCGAGACGAGGATGTGGTCGGCCACGCCCTCTTCGGCCAGGCTGCGGGCGTAGACGTAGCGATCGTCGTCGGCGCCTGCCACCACCACAATCGCATCGACCCGCACCGGCGAGTCGACCTGCGGAAACAGCACGGCCCGCGCCGCGGTCAGTCCAGTGACCACTAGACCCACCGCCAGGACAAGGGCGAGCACCACGATGCTGCGGCAGCGTCGGGAGCGTGGTCTCACGGATCCAGGCTACGGAGGCATGCTTAACCGGGGGGTACCGGCGTCCGGCTGCCCCGAGCCCCCGACTGTCGCGTACTCAACCCATGCGATCCATCCGGAAGGGCGAGGTCTCGTTTGGTCTGGTGAACGTGCCGGTCAAGGTGAATTCGGCGACGGAGGACCACGACCGTCACGCGCGGCAGGTCGACAAGTCCGACGGCGTGCGCATCTGCTACAAGAAGGTGCGGGACGACAACGGCGAGGAGGTCGAGTTCTCCGACATCGCCAAGGCGTGCGAGTCCGATGAGGGCGAGATGGTCATCCTCACCAAGGAGGACCTGGCGAGCCTGCCGGTGGAGCAGCCGCACGAGATCGAGTCGGCTGAATTTCGGTGAACGACGCACGATTCGCGATCTGGACTAGCGTCAAAGTAATTCACCGCACACTCCTTCGGTGAGATTTCACGGGCGGAGCTATGGGTCCGATGCGCAGTCGACTGTGCGCTTATTCGGGTTCGGGAGTCCCCTCTGAAGCGCCTTGCTCGGGTCGCTGTACGTAGGGCAGGATCGGCGGCACCATCACCATGGGCGAGTACGTGATGCCGCCGTCCTTCGCTCCGGGTCAGCGTCACTACGGCATCGGGACTGCTGCACCCATAGGTGACATCTGATCTGCGTCGGCGTGTGTCGACGCTGGAAGGATGTGCACCATGCCGAAGGCGTTTCCCAAGGAGTTCCGTGAGGACGTGATCCGGGTCTTCCGCGACTCCGACGCGTCCGTGGCCCAGGTCGCAAAGGACTTCGGCATCTCGCCGTCGTGCCTCAAGCGAGGGCTCACCATCGACGACAAGAATTCAGCCGATCCATCGCCAGCTGCGCGGGCAGCCAACGAGTCGGATGCCCTGCGCGAAGCGAACAAGCGCATCAGCTCGCCGCAGCTCGCGGTTCTCCTTCTCCAGCTGGGCCAGTCGGGCGTCGCGATCGGCGGACACCGACGAGGCGTCCTGGCCCTCGGCCTGGGCTTTACGGACCCAGGTCCGTAGCGCTTCGCGATGTACGCCGAGTTGCTCGGCGACCCGCACGATCGCACCGTGCGAGCGATAAGGGTCGGCCAGCGCTTCTAGCGCCATGCGCGTGGCTCGTTCACGAAGCTCGTCCGGGTACTTGCGAGGTGCTCCCATAGCTTCGATAATCCCTTCCCGGGTAATCGATGTCTCCATCAAACCCGGGGCGATGCAGTCCTCGACCGCCGCGCCTGGGCCACCCGTGAGGAGTTGCGAATCGCGATCATCACCTGGACCGAGCCGACTTACCACCGCCGTCGCAGGCAGTCAGGTCTGGGCAGGTTGACCCCGGTCGAATACGAGTTGATCATGACCACAGCCGCTACCCAGGCGGCCTAACCCCATCTGTCACCTGTTCATGCAGCAGTCCCTCTTTCGTGTGGGGCAACCGGAACCGGCCGCGCGGGGGAGCAGCGGTGATGAGTGTTCCTTGCTGAGCCGATCAAGCTGGTTCCAAGGAAGCGCCCCGGCCCTAGATGAACATCGGTCCACAGACCGGTGTTTAAGTAAGAAGAATCTATAGCGTGCGAAGCCATGGATTTTGCCCCCGTTCGGCTCACAGTAGGGTCAGTCGGGCGCATTGTGACTAGGCTCGCAGCGGTCAACACCGACATCCCGTCTGGGTGCCGGTGAAGCGTTGAGGTCGGACTGGGGAACCCCCCTAACGGAAGGTTGTGGAGTGGATCTACAGGGCTTGTTATCGGTGCTCCGAACTCGCCGACTACTCATTGTGACGACTACCCTCCTTGGAGGCCTCATCGCATTAGGATTGAGTCTCTTAAGTACACCCATGTACACGTCAACCGTTCAGTTTTATGTGACGTCGCTGGGTGGGGACTCTGCGGCGGCGGCATACCAAGGCTCGCTTGCGTCGCAGCAACGGGTTCAATCCTATGCCGAGCTGGTTGAAAGCCAGGAAATCGCACGCCAGGTAGTAGACGAAGTCGGAGCGACGGTGACCCCGGAGGTGTTGGCCTCGCGAACGGAGGCCGCGGGCGCTGCCGAAACCGTCTTACTCAATGTTTCCGTGACGGATCCGAACCCAGACCATGCGCAGCGGCTCGCGGACGGTTTCGGTGCAGTGTTGCCCGACGTGGTGGCGCAGCTCGAAACGCCGGAGTCAGGCGGCCCTGCGCAGGCGAAATTGACCGTTGTTCAGCCCCCAGGTCTGCCGGAAGCTCCGGTATCGCCAAATACCGAGCAAAACCTAGTTCTTGGTCTGGTGATGGGGCTACTGGTGGGAGTCGGAGTCTCGCTGCTAGCGAACGCGTTTGACAGGCGAGTGAAGACGAGGGGACAGGTTGAATCGATAACCGCCGCTTCCGTCGTCGGCAGTATTCCATTCCGGACCAAAGAAGATCGGGCGCGGGGATCAGAACACGAAGTTGACTTCAAGAAGGGGCACTCGCCGACGGCAGAAGCATTCCGCCGCCTGCGAACTAATCTCCAGTTCCTGGGCGTTGACAACCCGCCGCGAACCTTTGTAATGACATCGTCGGTTAGTGATGAGGGAAAGTCCGAAACGGCGGTCAATCTCTGCTTGGCTCTTGCTGAAGCGGGAAACTCTGTCCTCCTAGTCGAAGCCGATATGAGGCGTCCCCGAGTAGTCAACTACATGGCAATGCCGGACTCGGTGGGCCTTACCAACGTGTTGACCGGACAGACAACTTTTAAGGGCCCTTCCGGATCCGGAGTGCGTAGCTGGGGTTCGCCGGTGATGCGGTGAGGCACAAAATGTAGGGGTCCTGGGGCGTGTGACGATGCAGGTTCTCACGCCACGCATCGAACACCCCAGGACCCGC
>NZ_JABFAN010000021.1:0-404 GCF_017168155.1 Dietzia sp. KRD202
GGCCGGGGCGCGCGTGCTCGACGTGCGCGAGCATGACGAGGTGGCAGCGGGCATGATCCCCGGCGCGCAGCACCTGCCGCTCGCCGCGCTGCTCGCCGACCCGCGCGCGGCCGCCGGCGACGGCGAGCAGACGGTCGTCGTGTGCCGCACGGGCCCGCGCGCGCACGCCGCCGCCGCGGCGCCGCAGGCGGTGGGCGTCGACGCCGCGGTGCTCGCGGGCGGGATGCTCGCGTGGGACGCCCGGCGGCAGGGCGCCCGGGCGTGACCGGCGCGCCGATCGAGGTCGAGGCGCAGCTCGCGACCGTGCTCGCACGCGTGCGCGCGCTGCCGACGGAGACGCTGCCGGTCGCGCTCGCGCTCGGCCGCGTGCTGCGCGAGCCGGTGCGCGCCCTGGTCGACATCCC
>NZ_JABFAN010000022.1:0-448 GCF_017168155.1 Dietzia sp. KRD202
ATGATGAAAGGTTCGTGTCAGTTTATAACTTTTTCAAGCAAATACTTGAAAATTATTAAAAGATACACTACTATTATAGATAAGGAAATAAACTATACGTTTGTAGGCTCTGCATCGAAAGATGTAGAGCTGAGTTTTTTTACTAGGAACTAAATTAAGTATTTTATTTCACCTTTATAAAGATAACGATTTTTTAAAGTTCATTTAACGTGATATGTCTCGAGAGTTTGTGTTTTTCAATTATTCGTCATGAACGAAATCGTTTGTAGATATTCTTTTAAATTAACAAACAGGGCAGATAGTCTGCCCTGTTTTTTAGTTGCCACTCTGAATGTCTCTTGATGTTATTTTTATATCTGAATGTGTTATTTCTTTCAGATTTCAAGATTGAAAGGAATATAGTGTTCATTTACATGATTATCATTTTAATTATATTCACCCATGTTAC
>NZ_JABFAN010000023.1:0-254 GCF_017168155.1 Dietzia sp. KRD202
ACGATGGCATCCCGGTTCGGGAAGATCCCGACCACGTCGGTGCGGCGTCGGATCTCCCGGTTGAGCCGCTCGGTGGGGTTGTTGGACCAGATCTGCCGCCACACATCGTCGGGGAACGCGATAAACGGGCCCTTCCGGATCCGGAGTGCATAGCTGGGGTTCGCCGGTGATGCGGTGAGGCACAAGATGTAGGGGTCCTGGGGCGTGTGAAGATGCAAGTTCCTACACCAGCACTTCGCATCCCCAGGACCCGC
>NZ_JABFAN010000024.1:0-524 GCF_017168155.1 Dietzia sp. KRD202
GGTAATTGCTTAACGTTATTTTTTCCAATAATTTTCTCTGTACTTTTTTTGAAACTCTCTAACAATTTTGGATCATTAAAAACCGCAGGTTCACCCTCGAGTAATGTAAATGTTGACTTAGCACCGTGTGATTTTGCTAAATCGTTAGCTAAGTTTTTAATTTTATTTTGTAATCTATACCTTCCTTGAGTTGAGTGGGTACGTATAGTTCCTTTGATTTCTGTACGATCACATACAATATTCTCAGCTGTACCTCCGGAAATTACTCCGATACTAACAATTGAGTTTTCATTAGCATCAGTTTGCCTAGTCACTAACCCTTGAAGGAGTTGGATACAGGCTGAGGCTATAAAAATGGTGTCGGTTCCTTCATGAGGGAATGCACCATGAGCGCTTTGTCCTGAAAATATAATGCTGAAGGTATCGGCTGAAGCAGTTACGTGGTTGTTAATTATACCTACCGTTCCCGATGGCAAAGATGGGTAGGCATGAATGCCAAGCATTATATCTACATTGTCAATCCA
>NZ_JABFAN010000025.1:0-254 GCF_017168155.1 Dietzia sp. KRD202
ACTCCGTTCGAGGATTCGGTAGAAGGTTGACTCGAAGGATCACACGGTGGCCGCTCTACATCCGTACACAACACGGAATCGCAGACGATCTCGGCCACCGAGTTACACCACTCTATGGGGCACTACTGTGTCAGCGCGATTATCGCGGCGAATGGCGATGTCCTCGAGCAGACCGAAATGTTCACTGCCGATGCCCTCGTCGCACAGGTCCCGCTCAATACCGAGTTCACACTTGCCACCCGATTACGTTCAAT
>NZ_JABFAN010000026.1:0-561 GCF_017168155.1 Dietzia sp. KRD202
TCGTGAGGTCGCTGTAGCCCAGTTCGGCGGCGACCTCACTGACAGACGTGGAGCGGTCGAGCAGCCGTATCCGGGCGCGGTCGAGCAGTGACTCCTGGAGGAGTTCGCGGAAGCTGGTTCCCTCCGCTGCGAGGCGGCGTTTCAGGGTGCTCGAGGAGATCGAGAACTCATTCGCGACCGACTGGAGGGTCCTCACCCCGGACCCGTCCTCGAGCAACGCCCGCACTCTGCGGGTGAACTCCGGGCTGCCGGCCTGACGTTCGAGCGCCTGATGGAGGCTGGTGACGGCGACGTCGTAGGCGACTGGGTCGGGGAAGCGGCAGGCCGCGTGTAGCGTCCGTTCAGGGATGTGCACGTAGGACAGGGGGGCGTTGAAGATGAGCCGCGCCCCCGGCCAGGCTGCTCGAGCCCCGCTGCTCGGCTCCGGCCAGCGGCTATGCATGGTCACCTCCGACGCGTCGTCGACCAGTCGGTCGACCAACCGCATGAGGGCGAGTCCGCAGTAGGTGACGGCGAGACAGTCCAGGTCGGGGTCTGCCGCGTTCCCGGTGAGCCGGATCG
>NZ_JABFAN010000003.1:0-3998 GCF_017168155.1 Dietzia sp. KRD202
CCCCCAGGACCAGCACCCGGGCGTGACCGATGTCCAGCGGGGCGTCCTCCGGGTGGGTGCGCTCGTCCCGCAGGGTGGGTACGAGCGAGGACAACCGCGCCACGAGCCGCGTCCCGCGGTGGTTGACCAGCGTCGAGATCACGAAGCTCGCGGCGACCGCGACCGACACCACCACGAGCCAGTCCTGCTCGAGGAGCCCCGCATCGACCCCGGTCGCGGTGACGATGAGCCCGAACTCCGAGAAGTTGGCCAGCGCGAGGCCCGCCAGGATCGAGGTCCGTTTGCGCAGCCCGAACGCTGCCAGCACGAGGGTGAACACGGCGGCCTCCAGGGGGAGCAACACCACGAGCAGGAGGCCCAGCAACAGGGTCTCCGGGGTGGGCGTGACGTGGAGGCCGATCGAGACGAAGAAACCCACGAGCAGGAGTTCACGCAGACCGAAGAGGGTCCGGGACAACTCGGCGGCACGCGGGTGCGAGGCGAGGAGGACTCCCACCACCATTGCCCCGAAGTCACCCTTGATGCCGACGCTCTCGAACAGCCAGTACCCCGGCACCAGCGCCATGGTGATCCCGAACAACGCCTGCAGTTCGCCGTGACCCAGCCTGCTCCAGGCCCGGCGGACGAGCCACACCGCGGGGAGCAACAGTGGCAACGCCAACGCCCATGGGCTCGGCGGGGCGCCCGTCATCGCGGTGAGGAACGCGACCGCCACCACGTCCTGCAGGACGAGGATACCGATCGCGACCCGACCGTAGAGGGTGTGGGAGTCGGACCGCACGTCGAGCACCTGGACGACGAAGACGGTGCTGGAGAACGACAGCGCGAAGCCCAGCAGGGCCACCACCTGCCAGTCCGCCCCGGCCAGCAACCGCACCCCGATGATGGACAGCATCCCCAGGAAGCCGGCGGTCAGTCCCGCGACGGCCAGGAGGTTGGCGGCCGTCGTGGCCAGCACCTCGCGACGCAGAAGCATCCGCACGTCCAGTTTGAGCCCGATGGTGAAGAGCAGGATCGTCACGCCGAGGTCGGCGAGTGAGTCCACCACCGGCAGGGCCTCGATGCCGGGCGCGTGCAGGATGAACCCCGAGGCGAGATAGCCGATGAGGGTGGGCAGGTGCATCAGCCGGGCGACGAACCCGCACCCGAACACCACGACGAGGTAGATCGCGATGGTCTCCACGGGTGCTACTCGCCCGGCGCGGTGGTCGTCACCGCACCTCGACGACCGGCCGACCGTCCAGGAAGGCGATCGTGCCGTTCTCGAACGCCGAGATCCACCCGCCGTCGGTCGTCGTCTCGTCGGAGACGGGGAAGCCCAGCTCACCGGCGGGGCCGCCCGCCTCGCGATAGGCGGCGAGGATCTCGCCCTGGACCACGAACGCGTTCCCGGACGGCGTGAGCACGATCGCCCCCCGCTCGAAGTCGGTGACCGAGCCGCCCTCCACGGCCGTCGGCGGCCCTGTCACCCGGCCGAGATCGCCCTGTTCTCCGCCGAGTTCGTTCCACCGGTCCGCCACGGACACGGGGATGTCGACGCCCGAGTCCGCGGGCCCGGGGACGGGTGTCGACCTCGTCGTCGTCGCCATCTCTGTCGACGACACCGGAGGGGTGGGCTCACCGGCACCGCCACCGTCGTCTGCGGAGCAGGCGACCAGACCGGCGCCGAGAGCGGCGGCGAGGGCGAGGGGGGCGAGGACACGCGTGATCCTGTCCATGCGGGAGATTCTAACCGCCCGCCCGTCGCGGCCGTCGTGGCCGAACCGTGACGCCCACGGCCTTCCCTGGAGCGACGGGCCGGAGAACACTGTGGAGACGGGCGGCCCGGGCGGTTCCGTGGGCCGCGGGGAGGGGGTCGTGATGGCCGAGATGACCACGTGCCTGTGGTTCGCCACCCAAGCGGAGCAGGCCGCGGAGTTCTACTGCTCGGTGTTCCCCGACTCGAGGGTGGTCGCCGTGGACACCAGTCCGGTCGACACCCCGGGACCGAAGGCGGGGGACGTGCTCACCGTGGAGTTCGAGCTCGACGGGCGGCCCTTCATCGCCCTCAACGGAGGCTCGGACCCCGAGTACACCGACGCGGTCTCCCTGGAGATCCGGTGCGCCGACCAGGCGGAGATCGACTACTACTGGAACGGTCTGCTCGCGGGAGGGGGCCGTTAGGTCCGGTGCGGGTGGCTGATCGACCGCTACGGTGTGCGCTGGCAGGTCGCGCCGCAGTCCCTCCACGACCTGTGGCGGGGAAAGGATCGGGAGGCGGCGGCGCGCGCGTTCGCGGTGATGATGGACATGGTGAAGCTGGACGTGTCGGCCATCGAGGCGGCGGCTGCGGGCACCGACCCCTGACTCGGACTCCCGCCCGCCAGCCCAACGAAATTCGCTATTCGCATTCCGGATCCGCCCTGTGACTCAGGCTGGTTGTGAGTCGGCGATGGGCGCTGGCGGGAGGGTGTCGAGATGACGGTGGTTGTTCCATCGCGCGAGCGCAGCGTTGGGGAGAGGCGGCGGTTGGCGCTTGAGTATGTCGAGTGCCGGTATGGCACCAAGGCCGCGTTCCTGCAGGAGCACCGGATTGCTGAGTGGCAGATGCGGCGGTGGGTGGCCGCGTTGGCTGACGGTGACCTCGACGGGAACGTCATCCCGCGTCAGACTGGGGAGATGACCAGGGAAGATGCAGCTGAGGTTAGGCGTCTGAACGCCCGAATCGCCAAGCTGGAAACGGAGTTGGATTCCGAGCGCAAGGTCGTTGATGCGCTGGGAAAAGCTATATCGGTCATGCACTCACTTGGCGTGGCCGACGACGGGGAGGGCCCGACTGGACCGAGCAGCAGCGGCGAGAGCACGAGGAGCTGATCGCGGCCGAGAACGCCCTGCTGGAGGAACTCAAGGCGGCAGGCCGAAGTCAGCGGTCGGCGCTGGCAATGATCGGCCTGTCCCCCCGACTGGACCGAGCAGCAGCGGCGAGAGCACGAGGAGCTGATCGCGGCCGAGAACGCCCTGCTGGAGGAACTCAAGGCGGCAGGCCGAAGTCAGCGGTCGGCGCTGGCAATGATCGGCCTGTCCCGGGGCTCGTTTCATGTTCGGCGCAAGCCCCGAGCCCGGGTGGCGGAGCCGATCGCCCACGCCGATCGCAAGCAGCCCCATGCGTTGACTGAGGCAGAGTCAGCGCAGGTCGCCGATACGGTCAACGCCTCGCTGGCGAAGGGGCGTAGTGTGCGGCAGGCCTGGTACGAGCACATCGATACCGGACCGGTGCTGGCCAGTCAGGCGACCTTTCAGCGGGTGGCCGCCAAGGTGCGCACCACCCCTGTCCGTCGACGACGACGCCCCAACGCGCCGCGGGATAGCCCCACACTGCAGGCCCGCCGGCCCGATCAGGTGTTGTGTTGGGACATCTCGTTCCTGCCCGGACGCACAACCAGACAGAGCTTTGCGCTGTACTCGGTAATCGACCTGTACTCCCGCAAGATCGTCGGATGGACGATCCAGACCCGCGAAGACCGCTACGTCGCCGCTGAACTTCTGACCACCATCGTCGATGCTTCAGGCGGCAGGGTCGAAATCGTTCACTCCGACAACGGCTCGGCCATGACCTCCAAGCACGTACGCGGCGAACTCGAGAACAGAAGCGTGACCTGCTCGTACATCCGGCCCGGGGTCAGTAACGACAACGCCTACATCGAATCGTGGTTCGCCACGGTCAAGAGCGCGCACGCCTACCCGAGGGCCTTCCGTGACCTCGATCATGCCACCGAGTGGATCGCCGAATGGGTTGAGTACTACAACCATCGACACCATCACGGCGGACTGGCCGGCTACACCCCGGCGTCCGTTCACGACGGCACCTGGGTCGACGCGGCCCGCGCCCGGCAGACCAGGCTCGATGAGCACTACCGCCAGCACGCGGGCCGCTACCGCAAACGACCCCAGATCCCCACCCCGAACACCACCGTCACGATCAACCTGGCAAACGACGGCTCACGACTGACGATCCCACC
>NZ_JABFAN010000027.1:0-387 GCF_017168155.1 Dietzia sp. KRD202
TCGCGATAGCGAGCGCTAGTGCGGTAGCGCTGTAAATAGGGAAAGCTGTTAGTATCCTGCTGTAAAGCCTTCCACTCCTGCGGCGTTAGCTCCAGCACGATTTCCAGGAAACTAGCCCCATCAAGGGACGCTAAACAAATGTCGGTACCTGGCATCGGCACGAGTGCAGCCCGCTCGGTGATTTGCTCCTGATCAGCCTGCTGGCAGGTTAGATCTCCTTCCAGCAGGAACAGAATGCTCAATCTGTCTTGTTGCTCAGCCAGTACCCGTTCCCCGGCAGGCGGTAGCGTATGGTGGCGCACCATAGCCCCCTGGATTTCTCCCTCAAGCAGGTTGCGAGTCGCTGGTTGCCCGCCGCACGGCAAAGGATTGAGTGTAGTGTAAGAA
>NZ_JABFAN010000028.1:0-384 GCF_017168155.1 Dietzia sp. KRD202
TATTAATTGTTGGTATCATCACAATGAATCAATTTAACAAGAATAATTTATTACTAACTGATCAAAAGTATTTACTGTTTTGGCTTCTCTTAGGATTTATTTTTGGTTTCTTTCCACCTATTCAAACGACAATTAATAGTGCTTTAGCAAGTCATACTCATTCACCAGCCTTTGCATCATTAGTTTCATTTACAATTGGGTCAATAACGCTGTTGATTTTAACCGCTATTTTTAATCGTTCTTTAAAACTAAAAACAAGTCATTTAAAATTCGGTAGATTAAAACCTATCTATTTTACTGGCGGTATACTTGGCATGGCTTTTGTAACAGCTAACATTATCTTAATGCCTCATATGGGTGCAGCATTAACAACACTTATTGGGA
>NZ_JABFAN010000029.1:0-392 GCF_017168155.1 Dietzia sp. KRD202
ACTGTATTTTTGGCCCTTTACTTGCTATTTGCAATACTTTTTAATTGGTTTCGTTGAATAGGTCTAGGTTTTGAAGATGGATAAAGTTTAGGGTTTAATTGTACTTTTGCCACAATTTTTTGATAAAAAGAATTATTACCATTGATAATGAAAAAAATGAAAGATAACAAGCTTGCTATAATCGGCCTTGGGTACGTAGGAATACCATTGGCGGTCGAATTTGTGAAAAAAGGTTTTGAGGTCATAGGTTTCGACATCAATACCTCTAAAATTGAGGGGCTAAAAAAAGGATTGGATGAAACGGGTGAGGTAGCCCCTGAAGATTTGGAAACAATGCAAAAAATTACCTTCACAAATAATGAGAAAGATCTTAAACAGGCGAATATATATAT
>NZ_JABFAN010000030.1:0-695 GCF_017168155.1 Dietzia sp. KRD202
GGATTGCGCCAGCCGCTTGGCGAATTCGTGGGTTCGAGTACCTCCTCCGGATTCCGGTCCAAGGTAGTACTGGTGCAGGTAGACAAGTCGAGTGCGAGATCTCTTCACAGTAGTGGTCTCTCCGTCATTGAGGTCCATGTCTCAGCCATTAGTATATCGTGTTCCCCGACCTTGAGAGGCTCTTCGGGCATTCTGTGACTCGCGGGGCCGTTTGAGCGTGCGCGGTTGTCTCGAAAGCGTTCACTGACCGCCCTAGGCCAGATCGGCTGTCCAGATCGGATCGTCCCGGGACAGGCGACCACGCCGACCCACGTTCGATGGCAGTAGCGGCGCGATCCGCGCCCACTGCGCATCACTCTCGATCGACGAGAACGAGCATCGAAACCGCAGCAGTCATCCCGGCGGAATCGCGCGTGAAACGGCTCACGTATGGAAGGCACACCCTAGGTCGTAGTCATCCTTCGCTTCGTAGCGTCCGCTCCTACTCGCGTCGCACAGTTCGGCGTCGCTAGTGTCGTGGACGCACAACCTACCATGAGAGAGCGCCGCGACCCTGCACGAGTCGAGGTCGCAACCCGCGACGTTGAAGCCCTGCTGCACCGCTCGCGTGGCTACCGGAAAACCGACGCACCCTGCCCGACGACGACGAGTTTCCTTTGCATTCTCATCGATGGCCCCTCGTTATAGCTACAGGT
>NZ_JABFAN010000031.1:0-393 GCF_017168155.1 Dietzia sp. KRD202
ACTGATCCCCTTGAGACAGCAACATTTTAATACCGAGCCATATCAGGTAGGCGGCCCCTACCCATTTAACAATCGAAAACGCCAATGCAGAGGTGGCTAAAATAGCCGAAAGACCAACTGCAGCCATTACTACATGGAGCTCCGCTCCTGTCCAAATCCCAAACATAGCGGCAAACCCTTGTCGTCGCCCGCTACGTAATGTTTGCCCCAGTATGTAGGCAATATCTGGCCCCGGCGATAGGTTCAAAAGCACGGCCGCTGATAAAAAAGTCATCCAGTGCAGCAATGTATACTCAAACATAAGCGCTCTCTTGTATTTTTCCTTTGCCAAGCTAAAAGAATGTTAACGTGCTAGTTGGCAAGGTTCAGCTGCCAGGAAACGCCGTATTTATC
>NZ_JABFAN010000032.1:0-427 GCF_017168155.1 Dietzia sp. KRD202
GCTCAAAAATGCCCCTATTCTGGTTCTGGACGAGGCCACCTCGGCGCTGGACTCGGAAGTGGAGGCCGCCATTCAAGAGCAGCTGGATACGCTGATGGAAGGCAAAACGGTGATTGCCATCGCGCATCGGCTGTCGACCATTGCCATGCTCGACCGGTTAATTGTGGTGGATGAAGGGCGCATGGTGGAAAGTGGCACGCATCAGGAGCTGCTTGCACGCAACGGCATTTATGCCAGCCTGTGGCAGCGCCAGTCAGGTGGTTTCCTGGGCCTTGATATCGACGGCAACGGCCCCAACCAACAGTAGATACATACATCAATGTACATATTCGAACTGTACATACTGAGGTAACGATGAAAGCGATCAAGCTGAATCAGCCCGGCGGTTTGGACAAGCTGGACGTTGTCGACATGGAAGCGCCTGGGG
>NZ_JABFAN010000033.1:0-316 GCF_017168155.1 Dietzia sp. KRD202
GGGTGCCGTTGTCGGGTCCCGGTGGTGAGGTGGTGGGTGTGGAGCAGTTGCGGGGTTCGTTGTTGGCGCGTCGGGTGATGGGTGCTGCCGGCGGTCGGGTGGGGTGAGGGCCGGGCTGGTGGTCGGGGTGTTGTGGGTGGAATGACGAGAGCCCCGAGTCACCGGTGAGGGTGATTCGGGGCTCTCGTGTGAAGTTGTGTTCGGCGGTGACCTACTCTCCCACACCCTCACGAGTGCAGTACCATCGGCGCTGGCAGGCTTAGCTTCCGGGTTCGGAATGGGACCGGGCGTTTCCCTGCCGCTATGGCCGCCGTAA
>NZ_JABFAN010000034.1:0-469 GCF_017168155.1 Dietzia sp. KRD202
CGGTTAGCTGTTCCAAGCTCGCTGCCATTTGCTGCAAAGCTGACACTTGAGTGTCGGTTTGGCTCGCCAAAAGCTGGTTCTGCTCAGTCATCTCCTGACTATTGCTATATACCTGCTGGCTGCTCGTATTAAGACGATTAACCGTGGCCGTCAGCGAGTGCTGCATCTTATCCAGCTCACTAAATAGCTGACCAATTTCGTTACTTGAGTGCGCCGTTACTGGCGCCGACAGGTCACCGTTAGCAATGCGCTGGAAGTGCCCAGTGATTTTCTTCAATGGGCGAAGCACATTTTTACGCACGCCCCATACCACTACCGTCACTACCAACAGCGCAGCGCCAAGCGCTGTAATCACTCCCCAAAAAAGTAGCGATGAAACCTGCTCAAAGCGCATAAGCAAGGTGTTACCCCGCTGAGTGGAAGCGCCAATAAAAGCCTCAGCGCTTGCCACAAAGTGCTCGCTACTATC
>NZ_JABFAN010000035.1:0-1107 GCF_017168155.1 Dietzia sp. KRD202
TCGAGGAAGCGAACGGTGGTCCTGCGGACCTCGACGAGACGTTCGACGGAATGCGCGAGATGGCGAGCGGTCTGAGTTCTCTGTGGTACGACAAGAAGGCTCGGTTAGCAGAGGGGGAGGAACCCGGTTTCGACCTGGTCACCATGCTGCAGAGCAACGAGAGCACCAAGGATCTGATCGACCGCCCGATGGAATTCCTGGGCAACTTTGTGCTGTTGATCGTCGGAGGGAACGACACGACCCGGAACTCGATGAGTGGTGGCGTTCTGGCGCTGAACCGGTTCCCAGACCAGTTCGAAAAGCTCAAGTCCAACCCTGACCTGATCCCCAACATGGTCTCCGAGATAATCCGGTGGCAAACGCCGCTGGCCTACATGCGCCGAATCGCCAAGACTGACACTATCTTGAACGGTCAGTTCATCCGTAAGGGTGACAAGGTCGTGATGTGGTACGCCTCAGGCAACCGCGACGAGCGTGTGTTCGAGCGGCCCGATGACTTCATCATCGACCGGGCCAACGTCCGCAACCACATCTCCTTCGGGTTCGGCGTACACCGGTGCATGGGCAACCGACTGGCCGAAATGCAGCTGCGGATCCTCTGGGAAGAGCTGCTCCCCCGCTTCGAGAACATCGAGGTCGTCGGCGAACCCGAGTACGTGCAGTCCAACTTCGTGCGGGGTATCAGCAAGATGATGGTGCGCCTCACCCCGAAATCCGGCACATGACATCGCAGCGAGCCCTCATCATCGGTGCCAGCCATGCCGGAGCCCAACTCGCGGCGAGCCTACGGCAGGACGGGTGGAGCGGTGAGATCGTCCTCATCGGCGAGGAGCCCACGGTGCCCTACCAGCGCCCGCCACTGTCGAAGGCGTATCTCGCCGGGAAAACCACCCTCGACGAGATCACCATCCGCAGTTCGGACTTCTACTCCAAGCAGCGAATCCAGCTTCTCAACGCGCACGTGGAGGCGATCGACCGCTCGGCTGGGCACATCGTTATGAGCACCGGCGACACACTGACATACGACAAGCTCGCGCTGTGCACGGGAGCCCGCCCTCGTCAGCTCCGCGTTCCTGGGGCCGATCTCGCCGGGGTCCATTACCTTCG
>NZ_JABFAN010000036.1:0-1722 GCF_017168155.1 Dietzia sp. KRD202
CCCTCCGGCCGTGGGGTCGAAGGGCGCGGGGTCGAAGGGCGCGGGGGTGAAGGAAGCGGAGTCGGAGGGCGCACGCTCGCCGGACGTGGGGCCTACGGGCGCGCCCCGCGTGACGGACGCGGGTGGGGAGTTGCCGCCGGTGGGCGTGGCCCGGCCGCTGCGCCGGGAGCGGGACCGATGGACGACGACGATGACCGCCACCGCCACCAGGCCCGCGATCACCATGGAGGGCGTGAGGAGCGCGGACCCGGGGCCCACGACCACCCGGATGGTCGCCACCGCCATGACCCAGGCCAGCGAGACGGGGATGAGCACCTTCCAGCCGAAGGTCATGAACTGGTCGTAGCGCAGTCGCGGGAGGGTGGCCCGCAGCCACATGAACAGGAACATGAACGCCCACACCTTGGCCACGAACCACAGCAGCGCCCACCACCCGGAATCCGCGCCGTCGATCAGCGAGAACGGCAGGGGGGCCTGCCAGCCGCCGAGGAACAGAGTGGCCGCGAGCGCGGAGACGGTGGTCATGTTGACGTACTCGGCCAGCATGAACATCGCGAAGCGCAGCGAGGAGTACTCGGTGTGGAATCCGCCCACGAGTTCGCCCTCGGCCTCGGGCAAATCGAAGGGGGCGCGGTTGGTCTCGCCGACCATCGAGATGACGTAGATGACGAACGAGGGCAGCAGCAGGAACACGAACCACACCTGCGACTGGGCGGCGACGATCCCCGACGTCGACATGGTGCCGGCGAAGAGGAACACCCCGACGAACGACAGCGCCATCGCGATCTCGTAGCTGATCACCTGGGCCGTGGAGCGCAGGCCGCCGAGCAGCGGGTAGGTCGAGCCGGAGGACCAGCCCGCCAACACGATCCCGTACACGCCGATCGAGGTGACGGCGAGGATGTAGAGCACTCCCACGTGCAGGTCCGTGAGCTGCAGCGGCGTGGAGTGGCCGAAGACGGAGACCGCGGGCCCGAAGGGGATCACCGCGAACGCCATGAACGCCGGGATCACCGCGATGACCGGTGCGAGCAGGAAGATCGGCTTGTCGACCCCGGCCGGGATGAATCCCTCCTTGAGGGCGATCTTCACGCCGTCGGCCAGGCTCTGCAGGATCCCGCCGGGGCCGACGCGGTTGGGGCCGATGCGCATCTGCATCCACGCCAGGATCTTGCGCTCCAGGTAGATGGCCGCGAGCACGGTGACCACCAGGAACACGAAGACCGCGAGGACCTTGGCCAACACCAGCCACCACGGGTCCATACCGAAGGCCGTGAGGTCGGCGCCGGTGGTCGACAGGTCCGCGGCGGCGAGGACGGCGGGTCCGTTCACCGCGGCCCCGTTCATCGCGACCCCGGTCATGACGCCACCTCCCCGGCCGCGATGGACACCACGTCGCCCGCGCCGGCGGCGAGAGTCGCGTTCACGGCGGACCCTGGCGAGTTCTGCGGCACCCAGACCACGCGGTCGGGCATCTCGGTGATGGCCAGCGGCAGGGTGATCGCCCCGCGGTCGGTGGACACGGTCACCGGGTCGCCGTCGGCGGCTCCGAGTTCGCGGGCGGTCGTCGGCGACAGGCGGACCACGGGGCGGCGGGCGGTGCCGGCGAGGTGCGGTTCCCCGTCCTGCATACGTCCGGCGTCGAGCAGCATCCGCCACGTGGCCAGGACCGCCTGCCCGGCGCCGGGCTCCGGACCCGCAGCCGCCCGCGCAGATGTCGCC
>NZ_JABFAN010000004.1:0-36580 GCF_017168155.1 Dietzia sp. KRD202
GCCAGAAGCCCTCCCTGTGGCCCCCAACCAGCCGGCAACGGCAACCTTCGCGAGCAGGACTGCTCTGCGGATGACCCCGGAAATGGAGCCGACAGTCGAGCCCACCACGGTGCTTCCCACCGAGGACAGCAGTGCGATCGACGGCGACACGCCTGAATCCGAGCTGCCCACGCTCGACGACGCCGCGAACGACGAGAGCGACCGCGAGACCGCCGACAACTCCGCGGCCACCACCACGACGAGTGCAACACCGTCGCCGACGACCTCTACTCCCGCGACGACCACAGCTGCCGCGACGTCGACCACCTCGACGCAGGAGTCCTCCGAATCGAGCACGACCGTGCCCGGGACCTCCGAGCCGGCCAGCAGTGAGTCCTCCGTCCCGACCGAGGAAGCAACGCCCGAGACCACCGAGCAGACCGCCGTGGCCGAGGGACCGCAGGATCCCGAGTCTGTGCGCGTGGGGCGGGAGTTCGCAATCGTGAACCGCGACGGCGTCGAACTGGGCACCGCGAAGGTCGAGGACATCGTGCGGACGCCCGGCTGCGGAGTCGAGCTCACGCTGAGCATCACCACCTCCGCCGAAGCGGGCCCCGACAGGTGGGCGTCCGTCGCCCCGGGCGACTTCGCCGAGGTCCGCTCCGGCGGGTCCACCCGCGAGGCCACCACGCTCAACTCGGACTGCGAGCAGGCCGCTCACTCGACGACCACTCCCCTGTCGCCGGGGCGGGACTACGAGATCGTCATCGCCTTCCAACTCGACGACTCCGCGCAGCAGGCCATGCTCCGGCCCGACGGCACCGCCGGGTGGATCTTCGACCTACCCGCATTGCCTCGAGTGACGGCGACGACCAGCCCGTCGGCCGCCGCGGCCCCCACCACCGAGCAGGCCCCCGGCATGAGTACCGGCACCGGCACCGAGCTGACGACCACCGACGTCGCCGAGGCGTAGGAACCGTCGCACGGGAAGCGGCCCCGGCCACAGGGGATCGTGGTCGGGACCGCTCGGGCCCGCCGGTTCCGCACACCGGGTGGGACGCTGGCGGTGGCTGGAGCTGACCTCGTCGTCGTCACAGTCTCTGTCAGTCCCACCCGCGTGCGGAACCGGCGCGCTTCACATCACGCGCTTCACATCAGAGGGTGATGACGCGGGGACCCACCGAGCCCGACTCGGGATACCCGAGCGAACCGCGCACGAACCTACTGATCTCCCAGAGCACCCGATCCCACCACCAGAACACCATCTCGGACATGGCCCTACCTCCTGCTCGGTGAGCCAGACGGCCTCCGGCCCGCTGGACCAAGTGTGTTCCGACATCCTGGGAATCGCCCCCGTGGCGGCCTGATAGTCCGATAGCAGAGTCCGAGGATCTCCTACCTCAGCTGTGCCCCCGCTGCCCTCGCGAGAGAAGAACGCCCACATCTCCCAGGCGCGCGAGCCGCCCTCCGGGTCGAGCCGCCTGACCCACGATCACACCGCTGACCTGGGGTGCCCTGAACGGGCCCTGCAGGGCGCCGCAGGTCAGCGTGGGTGCCGTCGTGCGCTTCGGCCCCGAGGCCCAGCCCGGCCAGGCCCGGCGTTCAGCCGGAGACGTACGGGTTCGTCGCGGCCTGGTGGCGGAGGCGGGCGGGGACCACGAAGAACATGACGACGACGAGCACCGCCATCACCGCCGCCGCGACGGCACCCCACACCGCACCCAGCACCAGCGTGAAGACGAGCGCGACCAGGCCGACCATCGCCACCGCCAGAATCGCCAGACCGACACGGGCGAGCGTCGCGGACAGCCGGAGCACCCGGTCCTTGCGATGCGACCGGAACACCGCACGGTGGATCATCACCGGGGCCAACAAGATGACCGACGAGGTCAGCGCGAGCGACAAGACCACCAGGTAGAGGGCACGCGCGCCACCGCTGATCTCCACGAATCGGCCCTGGAACGGCACCACCAGCAGGAAGCCGGTGAGCACCTGGCCGCCGGTCTGGACGATGCGCAGTTCCTGCAGCAGCTCGATCCAGTTTCGGTCGATGCGCTGCGCCTCGGTTTCGTTGCGCTCAGCCCCGTTGGGTTCCCCGACTCCGTCGACGTGCATGACGCTCCTCTCGCCGCGTGCACTCCATGGTCGTCCGGTCCCCGCGGCGGCGGGATCTAACCGCCGATTCGCCCACGCCGAGCCGCTGACCTGCGGTGCCCTGCACAGGGGTTACAGGGCACCGCAGGTCCGGCACGATGAGGGCATGGTCAAGCCGTCCAACACCGCCGCCATCGCCTCCGCCACCGGCCGCCCGTGGGACGAGTGGGTCGAACTGCTCGAGCAGGCCGGGGCGCGGGAGAAGAACCACACCGCGATCGCCCAGCTGACGCTTGAGCACATGCCCGGGTCGGTGGAGCGGGCCGAATGGTGGGCGCAGGGCACGGCCATCGCCTACGAACAGCACGCCGGCCTGCGCGTTCCGGGGCAGTCCTGCGACGGCGACTTCCAGCTCTCCACCTCGCGGACCGTCGCCGGGGACAAGGACTCTGCACTGCAGGCGTGGACCGAGCTCGTCGCCGGGCGCGAGGAGTTCGGCGGGATCCCGGTGGACGGCGAGGCTTCGGTGACGCGGTCGGAGAAGTGGCGCTACTGGCGGGTCCCGCTGGCCGACGGCTCACGCGTGGCGATCAACTTCAGCGACAAGGCCGGCGGCAGCTCCGGTAGCAAGGCCAGCGTGGGGCTGGCGCACACCAAGCTCGACTCGGCCGAGGCGATCGCATACTGGCGGCCGGTGTGGAAGGAGCTGCTCGGACGGCTGTGACGAGTGCCGCTGCTACAGGTCAGCGGTACGCCTCGTGAGGCCGAGTCGGCCTGGCTCGAGCTCAGTGTCATCGCCGTCGTCATCGGTCAGTAGGTCCACGAGTGTTGTGGGATCCTTCAGGCGAGCCTGGCCGATGATCTCTTGCTCTTCCGCCGCCATACCCACCTCCGATTCCGCACTCACGGTAACGCTCTGCGCCGCCGGGCGCGAGGTCGCGTTCACTCCCGTGGCCTGCCGACGCTACCGGTTCGGCCGGAGCGAGCGACTGCGTGCGGGGGCGGTGGCGGCCGTTGTCGTCGTCGTACTACCCCGATGGCTTCGCGCAGCCCACGGTGAGGTGCCCGCCCCCACACATGAACGCTCGCCCCGGCGAGTGGCGAGGCGAGCGTTCGTTATGGGGGGCGAGGCGGTCAGCCGGTGACCGCCGCCAGCCGCTTCTCGTCGATGGTGCGGTCGAAGACGAACGCGTACAGCAGCCCCGCGCCGACGGCCGTGTAGGGCCAGACGAAGTAGACGATCACGCCCATCGCCATCGACAGGCCCCAGAGGGTGGAATCGCCGGCCTCGGAGAGCACCGACCACAGGACCAGCACGGCCAGTCCCGCGCAGTAGGCCACGATCGCCATCGAGGAGGCATTGTCCCAGGTGCCGTTGGAGCGCAGTGAGCCCAGCAGCATGGTGGTCACGGCGAACAGCGGGACGGCGAGGAACACCATCTGCCACACGTCGAAGATCATGCCGAGCAGTGCGAAGGCGGCTACGCCGACGAACACGTGGATCAGGGTGCCGGCCCGCTTGTGCTCGGGCATGGGTACGCCGGCGCGGTCGAGTGCGGCGAGATCAGACATGGTCGGGCCTTTCGGTGGTCGCGGGAGCCGAGCTGGAGGCGGCAGCCGAGCTGGAAGCGGGAGCCGCGGCGGAGGCGGGGGCGGCGGCGGTCGAGCCGGCGAGCGGACGGTCGGTGCCGGTGCCCGGGCCGCCGTAGAGGAACGCCAGGGTCGCGTCGGGGTGGCGGTTGGAGGTGACCAGCGAGACCACGTAGAACAGCAGGATCGACACGAGCAGCGAGATGCCGCCGACCTGCATGTACTCCGGCAGCGAGATGATGTCGCGGGCGGCCAGGGAGCTGATGATGAGGTTGCCGAGGATCGCAAAGACGACGGTCACGGTGGCGGCCGTCGCGGTGGCGCGCTCCCAGTAGATCGACATGACCACCGGGCCGACGATCGCCGCGGCGAACGCGGCCCAGCCCAGCGCGCCGAGCAGGAACACCACCTGCGACAGGAACAGGGTGAGCAGTACCGAGAGCACGACCAGCGTCAGCGTGGCGATCCGGCTCCACAGCAGTTCGCGGACCACGCGGATGCCGAACGCGGCGGGCAGGTCGCGCATCATCGACGAGGCGCCGATGGTGATGAAGCTGGACGCCGAGGACATGATCGCGGCGAGCAGGCCGGTGAGGGCGATGCCGCCGACGATCGGGTGCGTGACCGAGTCGAGGAACCAGATGGCGGTGTCGTCGATGTTCTCCAGCTCGGGAGCGTCGCCGGTGATGGTCATCGAGCGGGTGGCCAGGCCGATGCCCACCGAGAACAGGGTGGTCACCGCGTAGGCGATGCCAGCGACCGCGGCGCCCCACTTGAGCTGCGTCATGTCACGGAGCATGAGGAACTTGGTGAGCAGCTGCGGCTGACCCACGGCGCCGACGAAGATCAACAGGCCGAAGGCGAAGATGTAGGTGGGCGACTTCACGCCCTCGATCGCCAGCATCTCGGCGCTGGTGGTGGAGATGGTGTCGAGCATGGGCACCCAGCCACCGGCCATCTGGACGGCGAAGAAGAACAGCCCGACGGACATGACCACCATGAGCACGCCCTGGATGAGGTCGGTCCACACGGCCGCGAGCATGCCTCCGGCCATCGTGTAGGCGGCCACGACGAGCGAGCCGATCCACGCGCTGGTCGACACCGACGTGCCCAGCAGCAGGGAGATGATCACGCCGATCGCGGTGACCTGCGCGGTCATGTAGGCGACCGAGGCGATGAACACCGCGACCGACATGGTGGCGTGGGAGGTGCGGTCCTGGAAGCGGATGCGGATGAGGTCGGGCACCGAGTAGACGCTGTGTTTCTTGCCGATCCAGTTCAGACGGCTACCGAGGAGGAACCAGGCGACGGCGAAGCCGAACGGCGCGAACAGTCCGACGGCGATGAGTGCCTGGAAGCCCCACGCGTACGTCTGCCCGGTGCCGCCTACCATGCCCCAGCCGGACTGGATGGACGAGAAGCTGGCGATGGCCATCACGAAGAAGCCCAGCGACTGGCCCGCCACGAGGAATTCCTTGGCCGACTTCATCTTGGTGTTGGCCCAGGCGCCGATGGCGAACATGAGCACGAAATAGACGATGACCACGCCTATCACTACGGGATTGTTCATTTCGTGTCCTCTGAGTGGGTGGCATGCAGCTGCGCTGGATGATCAGCGCGCAGCTGCGCGCGGCGGATCTTGCCGGTGTTGGTGGTGGGGAGTTCGTCGAGGAAGACGACCTCCCGCGGGTACTGGTAGAAGGCCAGGCGCTGTTTGACGAAGGCCTGGATCTCGGCGGCGAGGTCGGCGGTGTGCCCGGCGGTGCGGTCGACTCCCTCCGCGGGGACGACGTACGCGACGATCGCCTCTCCGCGTAGCTCGTCCGGCACGCCGATCACGGCCACCATCTCGACGGACGGGTGGCGCAGGATCTGGTCCTCGATCTCGCCGGGGCCCACGCGGTAGCCGGCCGACGAGATGAGGTCGTCGTTGCGGCCGGAGAACCAGAAGTTCCCCTCGTCGTCGACCTTCGCGAGGTCACCGGTGTGCAGGACGCCGTCGGCGGCCTTCTCCGCGGTCTTCTCGGGCGCGTTCCAGTAGCGCAGGAAGGCGTTCGGGCTGGGCAGTCGCACGCAGATCTCGCCGACCTCCCCCGCCGCGACCGGCTCGCCGGTCTCATCGAGCAGCACGAGGTCGAACCCGGGCGTGGGGCGGCCCATCGATCCGGGCGGGGTCGCGAACTCGGCGTGGCAGGTGCCCACGATGAGGTTGCACTCGGTCTGGCCGTAGATCTCGTTGACGCGCACGCCCAGTGCCTCGCGCGCCCACTCGGCCACTGCCTCGCCGAGCGCCTCACCGCCGGAGAACGCGGCCCGCAGTCCGGTGCGCGAGTAGTCGACGTCGGACGCGCGCATCATCTTGAGGATGGTCGGCGGCAGGAACGAGCAGGTCACGCCGTGCCTCCGCAGGATGTGCTCGACGGCCTCGGGGCTGGGCCGCCGGTTCGACGCGACCACGGGCACCCCGCTGTAGAGGCTGGGCAGCAGCACGTCGAGCAGCCCGCCGGCCCACGCCCAGTCCGCGGGCGTCCAGAACACGTCGCCGGGCTCGCCTGACTCGCCGGCCGTCGAGCGCCGCGGGAACCCGTCGAGTGCGCGGACCACGCCGGGCATGTGGCCCAACACGACCCGGTGCCCGTGCAGCGCGCCCTTGGGCTGGCCGGTGGTCCCGGAGGTGTAGATGAGCAGCGCGGGGTCGTCGGGTCCGGTGTCCGCGACGACGACGGCAACGTCGGCCTCCTCCGCCACCGCGAGCGGCAGCACGGTGAGCGTGCCGGAATCCGCCGCTGGACTGCCATCCGCGCCAGCGCCCGCCACGGCTCCGTCGGCGGCCGCCGCAGCTGACTCGTCGACCGCCGGGGCCGTACCCGCCGCGTGCATCGCCCCGGCCACCGGCGACGTCGCGGCCGGAACCGCATCGCCGGTGACGAGCACGGTGCGCAGCTCGGGCAGCTCGGCGAGTTCGTCAGCCAGGCGGGCGTAGCAGTCGGCGTCGAACACGGCCGCGACCGCGCCGGAGTCGCCCATGCGGAACAGCGCCGCCTCGGGACCGAACTTCACCGACAGCGGCACCGCGATGGCGCCCATGAGGTACGCGGCCATGTGCGCCACGGCGGTCTCGGCGGACTGCGCGCACATCACGGCGACGCGGTCACCCTCGCCGACCCCGCGCTCCCGCAGGAACGTGATGAGCCGGCGGGCGCGCTCACCGAGTTCACCGAACGTGGTGATCTCCGGTGGGTCGTCCCCGCGGTCCACCACGATCGCGGGTGCGTCCTGGAGATGTGCGTCCATGCACGCGGCGCCGATGTTGAATCGTTCCGGGATCTCCCAGTGAAAGCCCTCGGGCCGCAGTGGCGGACTCCAGGGAGTCGCCTCGGCGTGGGATGGCATGGGTCTCGCTCCTTCGTTCGTGATGGCTGCCGCCCTCGTCTCGCGATTGTGAGCATGCTCACGTCACAGGCACCCCATGACCGTAGAAGTGGTGTGGACCACATACAATGGAGATTCCCCCTAGCTTCGGAGTGTGCCCATGTCTGAATCTCCATCCCCCTCCACCACCTACGAGTTCCTGACCCTCGACGTCACCGACGGCATCGCGCTGGTCACCCTGGGCCGACCGCCGGTCAACGCCCTGTCCCGCGCGATGCAGGAGGAACTCCGCGCGGTGGCCGGCGAAGTCTCCGGCCGCGACGACGTCGACGCCGTGGTGTTCACCGGCAGCGAGCGCGTCTTCGCCGCCGGTGCCGATATCAAGGAGATGCGGAACATGCCGTATGCCCGGATGGTCGCCGAGGCCCGCGAGCTGCAGTCCGCGTTCACGGCCGTCGCGGCGATCCCCCAGCCCACCGTCGCCGCCATCACCGGCGCGGCCCTGGGCGGTGGCATGGAACTGGCCCTGTGCTGCGACCGGCGCATCGCCGAGGACAAGGCCAAGCTCGGCCAGCCCGAGATCCTGCTCGGCATCATCCCCGGCGCCGGCGGCACGCAGCGCCTCACCCGGCTCGTCGGCCCGGCCGTGGCCAAGGACCTGTGCCTCACCGGCCGCACGCTCACCGCCGCCGAGGCCCTCGAGCTGCGCACGGTCGAGGAGGTCGTGCCGGACGGGCAGGCCACCGCCCGCGCCCTTGAGTGGGCCCGGCAATTCGTCGGCGGACCCCGCATCGCGCTGCGAGCCGTCAAGGAGGCCGTCGACCGCGGTATCGAGGTGGACCTCGACACCGGCCTGGCCATCGAGCGCGCCCTGTTCGCCGGACTCTTTGCCACCGAAGACCGCGAGATCGGCATGCAGTCGTTCATGGACTCGGGCCCCGGCAAGGCGCAGTTCACCGGCCGCTGAACCCCGCTCGAGCCATGGCCGTCGACCTCGCCCTCGGGCTGCGCGACATCCTCGACGCCTCCGCCGAGCTCGCCTCGGCGGAGGACGAGGACGCCGTGCTGCACATCGCCATCCGCCGGGCCCGCCAACTCGTGGGCACCGACCTGGCGTACGTCATGCTGCTCGACCCCGAGCGCGGCGACACCTACATGCGGATGGCCGAGGGCGCCACCAGTCCCCGGTTCGACACCATCCGCCTGGGCATGGGCCTCGGCCTGGGCGGGCAGGTCGCCGAGGCCATGGCACCCCGCTGGACCCGCAACTACCTGGCCGACGAGCAGTACACCCACGTCATCGACCCGATCATCCGCGACGAGGGCGTCAAGGCGATCCTCGGCGTCCCCGTGCGCACCCACGGCCGGCTCACCGGGACACTGTTCACCTCCGACCGGCGCGAACGCGCCTTCTCCCAGGACGAGATCACCCTCGTCGCCCTGCTGGCCGACCAGGTCTCCGCCGCCCTCACCGCCGCCGAGCGCGCCTCCCGCCGCCAACGCGACCTCGACTCCACCCGCGACGCCCTCGACATCGCCCACGCCGAGACCGCGCGCCTGTCCGCCACCGTCGACCTGCACGAACGGCTCACCCGGCTGGTCATCGCCGGCACCACCGTCCCCGAGATCGTCGACCTCGTGGTGGACCTCGAGGGCGGCACCGCCGCCGTGTTCGACCTCGCTCACCGGGATATCGGCTCTGCCCGCTCCCCCGAGGGACCGCCCGCCGACCTGCTGCGGCAGGTGTTGGCCGAGGTCGGCACGGATTCCGAGCGATCGACCAGTGCGGTCACCCGGTCTGTGGACGGCCACCTCGTCGTCGTCACCCCTGTCGTCACCGGACCCGACCACCTCGGGTACGTCACGTTCGCCAGCCGCGGCTCCGTGCCCGCCATCCGGCCCGTCCTGGCGCGCGTGAGCTCGGTGATCGCGCTGATCCTGCTGGGGCACCGCGCGCGCGACGAGGCCGACAACCGCGTCCGCGGCGAGCTACTGGCCGAGGTCCTGGCCCCCGGCGACCACGACCTCGACGCCATCGCCCGACGAGCCGCCCTGCTCGGGGTGGACGTGGACGCCGACCTCGTGGCGCTGGTGATCACGCCCGCCGAGGCCCGGATGACGCGCGCGCTGGAGACCGAGTGCCGCTCCCTCGCCCGCGCCGACGACGGGCTGGTCACCACCTACGGCGACCGCGGCGTGATGCTGCTCCCCGGCACCGACGCCGGTGCCACCGCCCGCGACGTCGCCGCCCGACTGGCCGCGCACCGGGCGACCGTCGGGGCCGCCGGACCGATCGCCGGCATCGCCGGGCTCGCGGGAGTGGGCGACCACGTCGAGCGGGCCGGACGCGCCGCACGGCTGCTCATCGCGCTCGACCGGGCCGGCGACGGTGCCGCCACCGAGGAACTCGGGCTGTACGGGCTGCTGTTCAGCGAGGTCGACCGCGAGTTCGTCACGCAGTTCATCGAGCGCAACCTCGGCCCGGTGCGCGACTTCGACCGCACCCGCGGCACCGCGCTACTCGAGACACTCGAGGCGTGGTTCGGCGCCGACGGCAGCCCCTCCGCCACCGCCGAGCGGCTGTTCGTGCACGTCAACACCGTGTACCAGCGGCTCGACCGGCTGGAGCAGGTGCTGGGCACCGGCTGGCGACGCGGCGACCGCGCGCTGGAGCTGCGGCTGGCGCTGCGGTTGGCGGAGTTGCGGGGGGCGTGAGGTGCGGGGGCCCGACCCAGACCTGGGGTGCCCTGAACGGGCCGTGCAGGGCACCCCAGGTCAGCGGCGGTTTCGACGCAATGCGGCAGGGGCCGGCTGTCCGGCGGCAGGCTCAGACGACGGTGCCCGGCACGACCACTGGGTCGACTGCCGGGAAGTTGCTCTTCGCGTAGCCGGCGATCGATCGGATGCCCGCGATGTTGATCGTCCCGCCCACGGCTGCGCCCGCCACGGGCACGACCTTGACCAGATTGATGGACCCCGTGGTGCCGAACTTGGTGACCAGACGGAAGCCCACCGCCTTGTTGATCTTGGTCAGGACAGTGCCCGGAACCCTTTTCAGGGCCGCGACGGCCGTCTTGGTGCCGATCTCGACGCCGGCCTTGGACATCGCCTCGACACCGGCGGATCCGATCAGCGACACCGCGATGACACTGCGGACCTCCTCGCTGTGAACGTCATATCCGCGCAGGTGTGCGACCGCCGCGATCATGCGGGTGGCTCGCGTGTAGAAGACGGTGACATCCGTGGGAATGGCCACCGCCATCGTGGCCAGCCCACCGAGTCCGGACACGAACCCCGACGCGCCCACGACCCTGGTGTGCGTGGCGATGATCCGCTTGATGGCCTTTTCGGCGTCGCCACCGGAGTGCTTGAGTGCCTCGGCGGCGATGGTCTCGGCACCCTTGACCGGTCCGAAACCGTTCACTCCCGAATCGAGGATGAAGTTGATGGTGGCCGTGGCCGCCGTCTCCATATCGCCTTCAGAGATCGACTTGGTGATCTCCTTGACACGCTTGGGTTGGGCAATCGCCATGAGGGGGCGCCTTTCGGACAGGCCTGAGGGGGACGGTTCGCTCTCACTGCGGCCGCTAAGTGAGCCCGTGCGCCGGGGAGGAAGTCTCGGCACTGGGAAAGAGAATAAACACTCTTTGCCCCGAGCAGTTAACGGTGTCGACTATTCGGTGCGGGACGCGCGCCCGCGGCGTGGCCGGCCCGAGCCCTCTGACCTGGGGCGCCCTGCACGGGTCGTCCAGGGCACCCCAGGTCAGCGGCGGTTTCGGCGGGCGGCGGCCCGGGTGCAGGCGGAGGCGCTGTCGGGCGGCGCGGTCGGTCGGCGCGGACTCAGATCGCCAGCGCCGCCGACACCTCGTGGGCGGCGGTCGCATCAGAGGCGCCTGAGTGCGAGATCCGCCCGGACTCCATGACGTAATAGACGTCCGAGGCCCGCAGCGAGAAACCCACGTGCTGTTCGACGAGCAGGACCGACAGGTCGCCGCGGGAGGCCAGGTCCACGATGATGCGCTCGATCTCGGCGACGACGTTGGGCTGGATGCCCTCGGTGGGTTCGTCCAGCACCAGCATCCGGGGTTCGGTGATGAGCGTCCGGGCGATCGCCAACTGCTGCCGCTGGCCGCCGGAGAGCAGGCCGGCCTTGCGGTCGAGCAGCTCCTTCAGCGCCGGGAAAAGGTCCAGCGACTCGTCGATCAGCGCCTTGCCGCGCTTGCGCCCATCGGCGACGAGCTGCAGGTTCTCGGCCGTGGTGAGCTGGGTGAACGACTGCTGTCCCTGCGGGACGTAGCCGATCCCGCGGGCCACCCGCGCGTGCGGACGCAGGGAGGTGATGTCCTCGCCGTCGAACTCAATCGTGCCGCCCTTGCATGGCAACAGCCCCACCGCGGTCCGCAGCAGCGTCGTCTTGCCGGCGCCGTTGTGACCGAGGATCGCGGCCACTCCCCCGGCCGGGACCTCGAGGTCGACACCGTGGACGACCTCCGAGCCGCCGTAGCCCGCGCGGACGCCGGTCATCTTGAGCAGTGCGGTCATCGTGGGGTCTCCTCGGTCTCGTCTGCCAGCTCGGTGCCGGTCGCGGCGGCGGTGCCCAGGTAGACCTGCTGCACCTTGGGGTCGGCCTGGATCTCGGCGACGGTGCCCTCGGCGAGCACCTTGCCCGCGGCCAGGACGGTGACGGTGGTGGCGAAGGCCCGCATGAAATCCATGTCGTGCTCCACCACCACGACGGTGCGGTCGGCGGCGATCCGCTGCAGCAGCTCCCCTGTGGCCTGCCGCTCCTCGGCGCCCATGCCGGCGACGGGCTCGTCGAGCAGCATGACGTCGGAGTCCTGCACCAGCAGCATGCCGATCTCCAGCCACTGCTTCTGCCCGTGCGCCAACACCCCGGCCTTGGTGCCGGCCAGGTGCTCGAGCCCGATGGTCTCCAGCGCCTCGGTCACCTTGTCCTCCCGGCCGTGGCGACGCCGCAGCAGGGTGAGCGGGCCGCGGCGGGCACCGGCGGCGATGTCGAGGTTCTGCTCCACGGTGAGGTCCTCGAACACCGACGCCGTCTGGAACGTGCGGCCGATGCCCATCTTGGCGATCTTGTGCGTCTTGAGCCCCAGCACCGGCTGGCCGGACTTGTCGACGGTGCCGGTGGCGGGCACGAGCCCGGTGATCGCGTCGACGACGGTCGTCTTTCCGGCGCCGTTGGGGCCGATGAGGAACCGCAGGTCGCCCTGGATCAGGGTGAGGTCGACGCCGTCCACGGCCTTGAAGCCGTCGAACGTCACCGTCAGGTCGCGGACCTCGAGGTAGGTGCCGGCGCCTCCCTCACCGGAGCGAGTCCGGGCGTTCCTGCGGGCGCCGGAGCCGGGCAGGCCGATCTCGGCGCCGGTCAGGGTGCCGGCCGACAGCGCGGCACCGATGCCGAAGGCGGTGGACGGGGTCATCGGGACTCCTCGGGGGAAGCGGCGCCTGACGCCGTCGAATCGGGATCAGGTTCGGCGATGCCGGTGGTGGCGGGCCGGTCGGAGGTGGCGGAGCTCGTCGTCGTCGTCGTGGTCGTCGTGGTCGTCGTGGTCGGCGCGGTCGGCTCCTGGCCCTTCGCCCGCCGACGCCGCATCACGAACAGCGACGCCAGGCCGCCGGGCAGGAACCCCACCACCACGATGAACAAGATGCCCTGCAGGTAGGTCCACTGCGACGGGTACGCCTCGGAGAACGCGGTCTGCGCCCAGGCCACACCGATCGCGCCGAGCACCGGGCCGAGCAGGGTCGCGCGGCCGCCGATCGCGACGCCGATGAGGAACGCGATCGAGGGCGCGATACCGATCGCCGACGGCGAGATGATCCCCACGATCGGCACGAACAGTGCCCCGGCGAGCCCCGCGGCGAACGCGGCCACGGCGTAGGCGAACGACTTGACCATCGCCGGGTCGTAGCCGAGGAACCGCACGCGCTCCTCCTGGTCACGGACGGCCACGAGCAACTCGCCGAAGCGGGAATTCATGAGCTGGCGCACCAGCAGCACCACGAGGAGCAGCGCGCCGCCGGCGAGGAAGTACAGCATCCGCCGGTTGGCCGGGTCGGACAGCGCGAACCCGAAGAACCCGGTGAAGCGGTTAAGCCCGTTGGACCCGCCCAGCTCCGGCCGGCTCACGAGGAAGATCGCGGCGGCCGCGGCCAGGGCCTGCGAGAGGATCGCGAAGTAGGCGCCCTTGACCTTGCGGTTGAATACCAGGTAGCCGAACCCGAACGCCAGCAGCGGCGGGACCAGCAGGATCACCGCGAGCGTGAACCCGGGCGAGGCGAACGGCACCCAGTACCCGGGCATCTCGCGCATCCCGGCGATCTGCATGAAGTCGGGCAGCGCGTCGGCGCCTCCGCGGTCGCGGGCGTCGGAGATCTTGAGGAACATCGCCATCGCGTAGGCGCCCACGCCGAAGTACACGCCCTGGCCGAGGGTCAGCATGCCGCCGCGCCCCCACGCCAGACCGATGCCACTGGCGACGATCGCGTAGCAGAAGAACTTGGCCAGCAGGCTCAGCCGGAAGTCGCTCAGCAGCGCGGGCGCGAGACCGAAGATGATCAGCGCGGCCACCGCGAGCGCGGCCCAGAACATCCACCGGGGCCGCTCGGCGTCGCCGGTCAGCAGGCGCCGGGCGCGGGTGCGCCGAGGTGGCGCGGCGGCGGGATCGGGGGCAGTGGTGGCAGCGGAGTCGGCGCCGCCAGCCGCTCGGGTGACGGAGATGGTCTTGGTCATGCCAGGCTCCTGGTCTTGACGGCGAACAGGCCCTGCGGGCGCACCTGCAGGAAGATGATGATGGCGACAAAGACGAGCACCTTGGCCACCGACGCGGTGGTGGAGTACTCGAAGAACGAGTGCAGGACCCCGAGCGCGAACGCCGCGATCACGGCGCCCCGCAGCTGGCCGAGGCCACCCACGACCACCACGAGGAACGCGTCGATGAGGTACGACTGGCCGATCGTGGGGCTCGTCGAGCCGATGAGCGTGAGCGCCACCCCGGCGACGCCGGCCAGGCCGGAGCCGATGAAGAACGTGGTGATGTCGGTGCGGCGGGAGCTGATGCCCGACGACTCGGCGAGGTCACGGTTGAGCGTGACCGCCCGGATGCGGCGGCCCATGGGCGTGAACTTCATCGCGGCCATGACCGCGGCGACGCAGGTGATCGCCAGGACGAAGATGAACACGCGAGTCAGAGGCACCGACGCACCGAGCAGTTCGACGCTGCCGCGCAGGAACTCCGGCACCGCCACGTTGACGGCCGGCGCGCCCCAGATGTCTCGGGCGATCTGCTGCAGGACCAGGCCCACACCGAACGTGACGAGCAGGGTGTCCAGTGGACGGGCGTAGAGGCGCCGGATGAGCGTCACCTCGAGCAGCACGCCGAGCAGGCCGCCGACGACGAAACCCAGGGCCAGGGACAACAGCAGGCTCATCCCAGAGGCGGCGGTGATCTGCTGGACGACGTAGGCGGTGTAGCAGCCGGCCATGATGAACTCGCCGTGGGCCATGTTGATGACGCCCATCTGGCCGAACGTCAGGCTCAGGCCGAGGGCGGCGAGCAGGAGGATGGAGCCGATGCTCAATCCGGTCGCGAGTTGTCCGATGAGGATGTCCACATCGGCTCCTTTCTCCGGGCTGGGTGATCCGGGCTGACGGTCGGGCGTCAGTTCCCGGACAGGTCGCCGGCCCAGTCGTAGGACTCGAGGAACGGGTCGGGCTCGATCGCCTCGCCGGAGCTCCACACCTCGTAGATCAGGCCGTCGGGGCGGATCTCGCCGACGATCGCGGTCTTGGAGATGTGGTTGTTCTCGCCGTTGATGGTGACGGTGCCCTCGGGGGCGTCGAAGCTGACGCCGTCGGCGGCGTCCTGGATGGCGTCGACGGCGAAGGAGTCCGCCTTCTCGACCGTGTTCTTCCACAGGTAGACCGACGTGTACGCGGCTTCCATCGGATCGGAGGTGACGCGGTTCGCGCCGTACTTCGCCTTGAACGCGTCGACGAACGCGGTGTTCTCCGGCGAGTCGATCGTCTGGTAGTAGTTCCACGAGGTCAGCTGGCCGTCAATATTCGCGGCGCCGATGCCCTGGACCTCCTCCTCGGCGATCGACACGCTCACCACCGGGGTGTCCTCGGCGGACAGGCCGGCGTTGGAGTACTCGCGGAAGAACGCCACGTTGGAGTCGCCGTTGAGCGTGTTGAACACGGCGTCCGGGTTGGCGGTGCGCACCTTGTTGACGATGGTGGAGAAGTCGGTCGAGCCGAGCGGGGTGTAGTCTTCGCCGAGGATCTCGACCTCGTTGGCCTCGGCCCACGCCTTGATGACGCGATTGGCGGTCTGCGGGAAGACGTAGTCCGAGCCCACGAGGTACATGGACTCCACGCCCTGCTCCTTGAGGTACTCCAGGGCGGGGACGATCTGCTGGTTGGTGGTGGCGCCGGTGTAGAAGATGTTCTCCGACGCCTCGAGGCCCTCGTACTGCACCGGGTAGTAGAGCAACGCGTTGGCGTCCTCGACCACGGGCAGCATCGCCTTGCGGGAGGACGAGGTCCAGCCGCCGAAGATCGCGGCCACGCAGTCACTGGTGATGAGCTTCTGCGCCTTCTCCGCGAACACGGCCGGGTCGGAGGCGCCGTCCTCCACCACGGGTTCGATCTGCTTGCCCAGCACCCCGCCCTCGGCGTTGATCTGCTCGATCGCCAGCGCCACCGAGTCACGCACGGTCTTCTCGGAGATGGCCATGGTGCCCGACAGCGAATGCAACGAGCCCACCTTGATCGTGTCGCCGGAGGTGTCCACGCAGGACTCGGCGGCGGCCGCGGCGGTGTCGCCGGTCCGGCTTCCGCAGGCGGTGAGCGCACCCGCACCCAGGATCACGAGGCCGGCGGTGGCCAGTGCACGCCGGGTGCGGATCGAGCGCGGCGTCTGGCTCGCGCGAGCTGTCTTCCCAGAGGAGATGGAGGTGGAGTTCACGTGGTTGACCTGACCTTCACTGACCGGCTGTCGAGTGCTCCCGCGGGCTGCGGGGCTCGAAGCGCGATGTGGATAAAGGTAAGGACATGATGTGAGTCAGCTGAGTCGCCGGTGTTTCGCCACCGTTGCCTCTACCGGCGTTGTGTGAACGCTGTGTTTCTCGTCCACCCCGCGATACAAGTGCGCGGGCGCGGCCGGCTGAGCCCGCACGCCGCTCCTGCGCGGGGTTACGCGTCCCCTTCGGCTTGTGATGCCTCTATGTACGCGTACGCGCGGGATGTGCTGGCGGAACGGTCCATAGAGGGCGCATACCTGGGCGTCGGCGGGCTGGGCGGTGGCCGTCGTCTCTCGGGGCCGGCCCGGCTCTCAGCTCTTGCGCAGGTCCGGCGCCGGCGCACCGAGGAGATGGACTCGCGCGGCGGACCAGACCGCGCGCACCGCTGCCTCCACGTTCTCCTGCCCGCGGCCGAGCACCCGCAGCCAGGCGCCGCAGCCGTCGGGCAGGGTGCTCACCCCGCACCGCACCGCCGCATCAAGGCCATCCGAGTTCGGGGTCGCGGACCCGATCGCCTCGGCCGCGTCGCGCATGACCGCCGCGAGCTCCTCCGCCGGGCCGGGCGCCACGACGAACAGGGTCCCGATCGCGTCGGCGTCTCCTGTGACCAGCGGGTGGCCGGCCTCGTCGCGGGTGATGTGGGTGGTGTCCACGGCGAGCAGGGTGCCGTCGGGGCGGGAGATCTCCACGGCCGAGACGTAGGCGTCCACGTCCCAGCTCTCCCCGCGGGCCACGCGTCCGGCGGTGAGGACGTCGCCGGCGATGAGCACGGCGTCCTCGGGCACCTCGGCCCGCAGCTGCTGCTGGAACCTGCTGCCGCCGTACGGAATGAGCGGGTCCGGCAGCCACTCGCACACCGCGCCCTCGCCCAGCGTCAGGGAGACGGTCTGCGTGGCGTAACCGACGTCCATCCGGTGCACCCGGTTCGCGGCCTGCGTGGTGACCAGCGCCTGCGCGCCCTCGGCTAGACGGACCTCCATGTCCAGCCGGTCGCCGCCGACGATCCCGCCGCCGGTCGACATCACGTACACCGTCGGCATCTCGCGGAGGACCGGGTCGATGTACAGCGACCGCATCACCTGCAGCGGCGACTTCTGGAACCGTTCGGCCAGTACCGTGCGGCCGCGGCCGTCCCGGCGGAAGGCCAGGTCCAGCACGCCGACCTTGCCGGGCGAGCCGACGGGCAGCGCGCCGGGCCCGGACTGCGGTCCGGCGGCGACGGCGGGCCACACGAACCCCGGGTCGGCGGCCCGGGTCAGCCGGTCGCTCACCGTGCGGGCAGCAGTTCCACCCGGCGGGACTCGAAGTAGTCGAGCACCTCGGCGATGCCGGTCCCGGAGAGACAGTCGGTGAGCGCGACGGGCTTGCCCGAGCGGACGCGGTCAGCGTCCGAGGACATGATTCCCAGATCGCAGCGCACGTACTGGGCGATGTCGATCTTGTTGATCACCAGCAGGTCGCACTCGGTGATGCCGGGCCCGCGCTTGCGGGGCATCTTCTCGCCTTCGGCGGTGTCCAGGACGAAGACGAACAGGTCGACCAGTGCCGGCGAGAACGTCAGGGTGAGATTGTCGCCGCCGGACTCGTAGATGAGGGTGTCGACGTCCGGGTGGTCCTCGAGCATCTCCGCCCCCACCGCGAGGTTCATGGTGGGGTCGTCGCGCACGGCGGTGTGCGGGCACGAGCCTGTCTCCACGCCCACCACCCGGGCGGGATCGAGGACTCCGGCCAGGGTGCGGCGGACGTGCTCGGCGTCCTCCTGCGTGTAGATGTCGTTGGTGATGACGGCCGGGGTGCGTCCCCGGGCGATCAACTCTGGGACCAGCGCCTCGATGAGAGCGGTCTTGCCTGAGCCCACCGGCCCACCGATCCCGATCCGCAACACCTGCTGTGCCTCTGCCATGCAACGAACGCTAGTGCAGCCGTGTTTCGGCAGTGTTGCGCGGCGTACGCAGCGCGGCCCTGCCCTCGGCGGGATCCGCCCTGACCTGGGGTGCCCTGCAGCGCACGTTCAGGGCACTCCAGGTCAGAGGGCGATTTCAGGACCGGGCCCATGAATCGGAGCATCACCAGCAGGAAGCCCGTGCAGTGCTGCCGCGGCGGCGTCGGCGGCAGCGACGGCGACGGCGGCAGCGACGGCGACGGCGGCGGCAACTGCCCCACCCCGGCCGGCACGGCCCTGACCTGCGATGCCCTGCACCCGTCTTTCAGGGCACCCCAGGTCAGAGCGCTACCTCGTACGCAGGTACTCCGGTCAGGAGGGTGGAGGCCGGGTCACGAGGCGAACAGCCGGGCGTCGGCGCGTTCGTGGTGGCAGGACGCCAGGTCCAGCACTGGCGCGAACCCGCCGAGTTCCTCCAGCGACCGGCCCACCGCGGCGTCGGCGACCTCGGCGATCACCGGAGCCGCCCCGCGCACCAGCGCCTGCGCGGTGCGGTGATCGGCCAGTCGCAGTCGCAGCGCGGCGCCGGACAGGCTGATGACCAACGCTGTGAGGTCTGCGGCCACGGCCTCCCGCCGGCTCAGCCCGCCGCGGGCGTAGACCACGCCCATGACCACCGACTGCGACCCCGGCGACCGGCGGGCCCGGACGTGGTCGTTCCATGCGGACACCACCGGGTCGTCGAGTAGCTCGGCGGCCAGGTCGAGCACCTGTTTGCCGGTCCGGGTGGCGCCGTCGCGGAACTCGCGGGTCAAGCGGGTGGCGTGCAGCCGCCGGTCGATGCGGGTCAGCGCGGCGAGCAGAGCAGCAGTGTCAGTGCAAGCAGGATTGGCGGCCGGCGGCGGGGCGAGCTCGTGGGTCGCCGCCCAGGCGAGGGCCAGCGCGGTCGCCTCGGCCGGGCCAGCGGAATACCGCAGGATCCCGTGCACGGCCTCGGCCACGGACCGCGCCCCGGCCCCGGCGCCGCCCTTGACAGCGCCGCCCTCCACAGCGCCCAACTGCCGGAGCCCCTCGAGCCCGTGCGAGAGCGTGTACATGCCCGAGGGGAACGAGGAGTCGGTGAACTGCAGCGCTAACAGCAGAGTCGCCAGTTCGGCACGACCCGCATCCGGCACACCATCCGGGACGCGGCGGCCCTCGTCGTCGTGGTCGTCGTGGTCGTCGTGGTCGTCGTGGTCGGTCATCACGCGAGGTAGTGCAGCTGGGCCAGCGGCAACGTGGTGGCGGGGGCGATGGTGGCGGGCTCGCCGTCGACGGTCACCACGTAGGTCTCGGGATCCACCTCGATCGTCGGGCAGCGGTCGTTGCGGACCATGTCCTTCTTGCCGATCCCCCGGCAGCCACGCACGGGCAGGCACGGCGAGGTCAGGCCCAGCTCCTCGGGCACGCCGGCCTCGATCGCGGCGGCGGACAGGAACGTCACCCGCGTGGACTGCAGCGCCCCGCCGTACGCGCCGAACATCGGGCGGTAGATCACCGGCTGCGGCGTGGGCAGCGACGCGTTGGGATCGCCCATCGGCGCCCACACGATCATCCCGCCCTTGATGATCAGCGAGGGCTTAGCGGCAAAGGAGTCGACCGGCCACAACACGAGATCGGCGAGCTTGCCGGGTTCGATCGAGCCGAGGTGGTCGGCGATGCCCGCGGCGATGGCGGGGTTGATGGTCATCTTGGCGACGTAGCGCAGGACGCGCTCGTTGTCGTTGCGGTCGCTGTCCTCCGGCAGCGGGCCCCGCTCGACGCGGCAGTGGTGGGCGGTCTGGAACGCGCGCTGCCACGATTCCCCGATCCGGCCCATGGCCTGCGAGTCCGAGGAGAAAATGGAGATGATCCCCTCGTCGTGCAGCACCGTCTCGGCGGCGATCGTCTCGGCGCGCACGCGGGAGTCGGCGAAGCTCACGTCCTCCGGGATGTCGTGCGACAGGTGGTGGCACACCATGACCATGTCCAGCAGTTCGTCCACCGAGTTCACGGTGTACGGCAGCGTCGGGTTGGTGGAGGCGGGCAGGACGTTGGGCTCGCCGCACACCCGCAGGATGTCGGGCGCGTGGCCGCCGCCGGCGCCCTCGGAGTGGAACGTGTGGATGGTGGAATCGCCGAACGCGGCGCGCGTGTCCTCGTAGAAGCCCGACTCGTTGAGGGTGTCGGTGTGAATCGCGACCTGCACGTCGTACTCGTCCGCGACCTCCTGCACGCAGCGGATCGCCGCGGGCGTGGTCCCCCAGTCCTCGTGGATCTTCAACCCCGCCGCGCCGGCGACGATCTGCTCGACCGCCGACTCCGGCTGCGACGTGTTGCCCTTGCCGAGCACCCCGATGTTCACCGGGAGCCCGTCGGCGGCCTGCAGCATCCGCCCGATGTTCCACGCGCCCGGGGTGCAGGTGGTGCCCTTGGTGCCCTCGGCCGGGCCGGTGCCGCCGCCGAACAGGGTGGTCACGCCGTTGCTCAAGGCTTCCTCGACCTGCTGTGGCGCGATGTAGTGGATGTGGGTGTCCACGCCGCCGGCGGTGACGATCTTGTGCTCACCCGCCACCACCTCGGTGCCGGGCCCGATCACCAGCTCCGGATGCACCCCGTCCTGCAGGTGCGGGTTGCCTGCCTTGCCCACGGCCACGATCCGCCCGTCGCGCACACCGATGTCGCCCTTGACCACACCGAGCACCGCGTCGACGATGATCGCGCCCGTGATCACCAGGTCCAACGCGCCCGACGCCCGCGTGCCCGCCGGGTCCTGCGCCATCCCGTCGCGGATCGCCTTGCCGCCGCCGTAGACGGCCTCGTCGCCGTAGCCGCTGCTGCCGTCGGTGGTCACCGCGTTGTGGTCGGTGGCGATCTCGATCACCAGGTCGGTGTCGGCCAACTGAAGTCGGTCGCCGACCGTGGGTCCGTAGATATCGGTATAGGTGGCGCGCGGGAGCACGGCCGGCGGGCCCTCGGCTGCGGGCACAGCGTCCGGGGCGGGCGCGACCTCGTCGTCGTCGTTGTTGTCAGGGCTGTCGCCGCCCCCGCCGCTGTGCAGGAACCCCCCGGCGACCATCCGCTCCAGCGCGCGCTCGCGCACGGCCGGGTCGTCGAGCGGGCCGTCGACCAACCCGGAGAACCCGTGGCACACGCGCTCGCCCGCGAAGTCGACCAGTCGCACCGTCCGCGTCTGGCCCGGTTCGAAGCGCACCGCCAGGCCCGCGCCGATCGCCAGGTGCCGCCCGTACGCCGCGATCCGGTCGAAGCGCAGCTCCCGGTTGGCCTCGAAGAAGTGATAGTGCGAACCCACCTGGACGGCGCGGTCGCCGGTGTTGGTCACGCGCACCTCGATGGTCGCGCGGCCGGCGCCCAGCTCGATGTCCCCGTCGCCGTAGAGGTAGTGCACCGAACCGGACATGTGTGGCTCCTGGGGTCGTCGGGGTGGGGTGAGTCGGGGTGGCTGGGGTGGCTAGTGGGAGTGGGTGTAGACGGAGCCGTCGGCGGCGACGTGCGAGTGGGCGTACCCGTGGCCGTCCTCGGCGTCGAGGGCGGCGTCGATGCCGTCGTCGCCGTGGTCGAGCCGGTGCACGGCCTCGCGGACGCGGGTGTCGATCACGCTGCGCAGCACGGCCGGGCCGAACAGGTGCTCGCCCTCGCCGGGCAGCTCGAGTCCGGTGACCGGCGCGGGGGCGAGGGTCGCCGAGACCAGTACCGGCCGTCGGCCGCCGAGGGCGCGGACGCGCTCGAGCCCCTCGGCGAGGTCGGGATCGGGTTCGTCGCCGCCGTGGAACGCCACCTCGACCAGGCCGGGCTGCCCGTACTGCCGCGCGAGCCGGGCGAGGCGGTACAGCTCGGCGTCGGCGAACGGGTCGATCGCGCGGCTCACCAGAAGCGCCGAGCACACCGCGCCGTGCCGCCGGATCACCGCGCGCAGGCGGGTGACGAGCATGGTCGCGTCGCCGAGCGGCGCCGCCAATGCCACCGGGCCCATGGAACCAGCGGAGCCCGGGGCGAGCCGTGCGCGGTCGGTGCTGCCCCGGACGTCGCGCAACGTCCGGGAGCAGTCGGCGACCATCGCGGGCGCGCGGCCGAACGTCATGGGGACGACGACGACGACACCGGCACCCTCTCCCGCCGAATCCGGTCCCCCGGGCCTTCGCGCCTGCTCCTCCACCAGGTCGGCCAGGTCGCGGCCCGGCCGTGCGGCGGGGATGTCCAGGTCCGGCATCTGCTCGGACTCCGGGCCCAACGCGAGGACGATCCGGGCGGTGGCCGGGTCGGTGTGGGTGTGGCTGTGGCCGTGCTCGTGGGTGTGGCCGTGCTCGTGGCCGTGCCCGCTCACGCGCTCTGCTCCACCGGCCCGATGGGGTCGTGCACGGTGACGAGCTTGGTCCCGTCGGGGAACGTGGCCTCGACCTGGATCATCGCCAGCCGCTCGACCACGCCGTCCATCACCCGGCCGGCGTCGAGCACCTGCCGACCGAGGTCCATGCACTCGGCGACCGTGCGGCCGTCGCGGGCGTGCTCGACGATCTCCCACGAGATGAGCGCGGTGGCCTCGGGGACGTTGAGCAGCACCCCGCGCTCGAGCCTGCGGCGCGCGACCTCGGCCGCGGTGAACAGGGTGAGCTTGTCCAACTCGCGGGGGGTGAGCTTCATCCTGGGGTCCTCTCGTGCTCGGGCGACGGCGCGTCCGGGGGCCGGCATGCGCGTCTGCGCGCGTCGACGCTTCTGAACGCTAGCGACGTTGTGTGTCGGCAGTGTTACTTGCCTCCGGTCCGGCCCTTCCTCCCGCCGCACCCTCGCCGCGCCCTCGCCGCGCCCTCGCCGCGCGAGCCCCTGACCTGCGGTGCCCTGCGGGCGGCGTGCAGGGCACCGCAGGTCAGGGGGCCGGGGCCGATTGTTACGCCGTGTTACGACTGCCGCGTCGGCGGTGTTCCGGGCCCCTGCCGCTGCGATGATGAGCGCGTGCCCGAGACCACCACACCCCCCGTTTCCTCTGGTTCCTCTGGTTCCTCCGAGACCGTCGATCCCGCCGTCAGTGGATTCGATGCCGCGCGCGCAGCGGAACTGATGCCGGTCCTGACCGAACTCTCCGGGTCGCAGGCCTGGGCCCGCGCGGTGCTGGAGGGGCGGCCGTACCGTTCCCGCGACGCGCTGCACGCACGGGCCCGGCGAGTGCTCGCCGAGCAGAGCGACGCCGAGGTACTGGCCGCGGTCGACGCGCATCCGCCGATCGGCGCGGGCGGCAGCGCAGCCACGGGCGCGCCCCGGGAGGTCGGGCAGGCCTCGGCTCGGGAGCAGAGCGCAGCCGCCACCGCGGACGCCGAACTCGCGCGCCGGCTCGCCGAGGGGCAACGTCGGCACGCCGAGCACTTCGGCCACGCGTTCCTCGTGTGCGCGACCGGGCTGTCGGCGCGGGACATCGTGTCCGAACTCGACCGGAGGATCGACCTCACCGCCGCGGAGGAACTCGCGACCACCCGCGAGCACCTGGCCGCCATCAACGCCCTGCGGCTGGACCGACTGCTCGAGACCGGAGCCCTCTGATGTCGCTGAGCACCCACGCCCTGGACACCGCCGCCGGCACACCGGCGGTCGGCCTGGGCTACCGGCTCACCGACTCCGCCGGCGCGGAACTGGCGTCCGGGGTCACCGACGCCGACGGCCGGGGCCCCGATCTTGCGCAGCTCGAGCTCGGGGCCGGGGTGTACCGCTTGGCCTTCGACACCGGCGGTTATCACCGGGCCGCCGGGGTGACCGGCTTCTACCCGGAGGCGGTGGTGTGCTTCGAGGTGACGGACCCGGCCGCGCACCACCACGTGCCGCTGATCCTGTCGCCGTTCGGGTACAGCACCTACCGCGGATCCTGAACCGCGGGCCTTCCCGACGCTCTGACCTGGGGTGCCCTGCACCGGCCCAGCAGGGCACCCCAGGTCAGCGTCCGATGCCCCGCCGGGCGCACTGCTCGCGCAACTCCGCGGCCAGGGTCTGCTCGTCGGCGGTGACGAGTTCGAAGTCCCGCACCACCACGCGGCCGCCCACCACCACGTGGCGGGGCCGGCGTCCGGGCGAGGCCCACAGCAGCCCTCGGATCGGATCCGCGACGCCGGCGTCCGCGACCCCGCTGACGTCCCACACCACCAGATCCGCCGCCGACCCCGGCGTGAGCCGACCCAGTTCGGGGCGGCCCAGCCCGTCGGCGCCGCCGGCGGTGATCATCTCCAGCACCTCGAGCGCGTCCAGTGGCCGCCCGGCGAGCGGGGCGACCTGCATCGCCAGTCGCGCGTCGGCCAGGAGGTGTCCGGCGTCGTTGCTGCCACCGCCCGAGGTCCCGAGTCCCACTGTCACCCCGGCGTCGCGTAGTCGGGCCACCGGCGCCACGCCCCACCCCATCGGAAGATCGCAGGCCGGGGCATGGGTCGCGGTGACCCCGCTCCCGGCGATCGACGCGATCTCGGGGTCGGTGATGTCGCAGAGGTGGGCGAGGGTGACGTCGGGGGCGAGCCAACCCCACTCCTCCAGCAGGTCCAGGGGGCGACGTCCGTACAGTTCGGCGGCCCGGGCCACGTCGACCTGCTCATTGGCCTGGGTGCGCCGCCGCAGACCGAGCCGGCGCGCGACCTCCCCCATGGCGGCGAAGGTGGCGGGCCCGTCCGCGTGCACTCCCGACGGCCCCACGGCCAACTGGCGCATACCGTCGCCGGTGACCCCGCCGGTCGCGCCGGGCAGGTGCGCAGCGTGGATCGCCTCGACCGACGCCGCTGCGGCATCCGGGTCGTCTCCGGCGGTGCCGCGGACGAAGGCCAGTCGCGATCCCAGCGCCTGCGCGCCGGCGTACGCAGCACCGGCGATCTGCATGGGGTCCGCGCCCGCCGGCCAGGTGAGGTGGTGGTCGGCCACGGTGGTGACGCCGCACAGCAGTGACTCGGCCAGCGCCACGCGGGCGGACAGTTCGACCAGCTCATCGTCGACCCGCGCGGCGACGTAGGCCTCGCGCATCCGGGCCAGCCACACGGCCATCTCCACGCCGCGGGTACCGGGCAGGGTGCGGAACGCGCTCTGCAGCAGGTGATGGTGGGCGTTGACCAGGCCCGGGGTGACGACGCCGCCGCCAGCGTCGAGGGTCTCGACCACGGCAGCGCCGTCGGGCGCGGCGGCAGCATCGTCCGGCGCGGCGGCGATCCGCCCGTCCACGCACTCCACCGTGGAGGCGTCCGCCGACTCGAGCCCCGGCGACCAGACCGCCGAGGCACCGGTCACCCGCAACACCCGCGCGCTCACGCGCGGCCGCCGGTCGACACGGCGGCGGACGGGGTCCGGCCCGCCGCCGCGGGAGACCCGCCGTCGCGCGGCGCGAACGACCTCATCCACACCAGGTCCGGGGTCAGGGGGATGAGGTCCTGCCGGACTCCGGTGGCCCGCCGGACCGCGATCCCCACGGCCGCGGCGACCGGGCAGTACGGGGCCTCGGACATGGACTTGGCGCCCAGGACGCCCTCGGGCTCGACGGTGTCGGCGAAGAACACCTCGGTGCGCGGGACGTCGCCCATGCGGGGTGGGTGGTAGTGCCGCAGGGTCGCGTTGGTGACCGCGCCGGTCTCGTCGAGCATCACCTGCTCGTACAGCGCCGCCCCGAGGGCCTGGGCGACGCCGCCCTCCACCTGTCCCCGCAGTTGCTGCGGGTTGAGGACCCGCCCGGCGTCGACGGCGTGGACGCTGTGCAGGACCTTCACCGTCCCGGTGTCGGGGCACACGGCCACCCGCACGCCCTGCACGGTGAACGCGGCCTGCCGACCCAGCCCGTCGGCGCACCCCTCGGCGGACACAGGCAGGTGGGCTCCGGCGCGGAGCAGCTCGGCGACCCGGGTCGCCGCGCGGTGCAGGGCGCGCCCACCGACCACGGTGCCGGCGGAGCCGAACGCGCCCGTGTCGTGGGTGAGCAGGGCGGTGTCGGACGCGTGCAGGACCACCGAGTCGGACGGCACGCCCAGCGCCTCGGCGACGATCTGGGTGTGCACGGTCGCTGTGCCGTTGCCGAATTCGGCCGTGCCCACGTAGGCGTGCACGGTGCCGTCGGCGGTGATCTCGACGCGGGCCGAACCGTGGTGGCCCCCGGGCGGATTGGTGGCGATCATGCACAGCGCGATCCCGGTCCCCTCCGCCCACCCGGGCGGCGCGGTCTCCCCGCGACCGGAGGCCAGGGCCCCTGCCACCAGGTCCAGGCAGTGGTCGAGTCCGTAGGAGGACAGGGCCAGCTCGTCGTCGTCGCCCGCGGAGCTCACCAACGCGTCACCCGGGCGCACCACGTTGCGCCGCCGCAGCTCCACGGGGTCCAGCCCGGCGGCGTCGGCGAGTTCGTCCAGCGCGCTCTCCAGGGCGAACCCCACCTCCCCCAGCCCGTACCCGCGGAAGGCCCCCGACGGCACGGTGGTCGTGTAGACGGCCTCGGCGGTCACGCGTTTGGCCGGGCAGCGGTACAGCTCCACGGACTCGGTGATGGAGTGGAACATCACGCCCGCGGAGTGGCCCCCGTAGGCGCCGGCGTCGGACAGCACGTCCAGCTCGAGGGCGGTGAGCCGGCCGTCGTCGTCGCAGGCCACGGTGACGGTGGTGCGGTACGGGTGGCGCACGGTGGCGGAGGTGAACTGCTCCGCGCGCGAGTACTCCCACACCACGTCGCGGCCCGTGCGCAGGGCCGCGAGCACGGCCAGGTCCTCGACGATCATCTCCTGCTTGGCCCCGAACCCGCCACCCACGCGCGCGGCGTGGACACGCAGCTCATCGCGGTCGAGGCCGAAGATCCACGCCAACTCGTCGCGCACGAGAAACGGCACCTGGGTGGAGGAGCGGATGTCGAGCGACCCACCGACCCGGGGCCCGCCGTCGACGTGCCGCACGATCACCGCGTGGGTCTCCAGGTGCGTGTGCTGGACTCGCGAGGTGCTCCAGGTGCCCGTCACCGTGTGCGCGGCGCGGGCGATCCCTGCGTCGACGTCGCCCACCTCACCGCGCCAGTCGGCCACCACGTTGCGGGCGGGGTCGGCGATCCGGGAGTCCGGTCCCTTGTCGCCGTGGATCGCTGGCGCTCCGGGGGCACGCGCGGCCTCGGGATCGAGGACCGACGGCAACACCTCGTAGCGCACCTCGATTGCCTGGCAGGCCCGCCGGGCTAGTGCCTCCGACTCGGCCACCACCGCCGCCACACGCTGACCGTGGTAGCGCACGATCGGGTCGAGCACGCGGGTGTCGTCGGGATCGTCGGTACGTCGCTGGTGGCGGGCGGTGGAGAACAGGACGTCGGGGTCGTCGTGGTGGGTGAGCACGGCGACCACCCCGTCCATCGCGAGGGCGCGGGAGGCGTCGATCGACACGATGCGGGCGTGCGCGTGCGGGGAGCGGAGCACCGCGAGATGCGCGCAGCCCGTCAGGTCGGCGTCCAGGGTGAAGGGTTCGGCGCCGCGCACCACGCGCTCGGTGGCCGGGGCGGCGACCGGGCTGCCGATCCCCCCGGCGGCGCACGCGTTCCGGGCGCCGTCGAGGGCGTCCTCGACCGCCCGGTAGCCCGTGCAGCGGCACAGGTTGCCCTTCATCGCGGCGATCCTCGGCGCCGGCCCGCCGTCCCGGGCGCACGGCGCGTGCCCCAGCCCGGTGACCGTGGTGACCATCCCAGCCGTGCAGAACCCGCACTGGAACCCGGCGGCGCGGGCGAACGCGGCCGGCACCTCGTCGGGCACCCCGGCGGCGGTGCGGACGTCGGCGCCCTCGGCGCGGTGCGCGGGCAGCACACAGGAATGGGTGGGCACGCCGTCGACCAGCACGGAACACGCACCGCAGTCGCCGGTGTCGCAGCCCTTCTTCACCGCGTGCACCCCCGACTCGCGCAGCAGCGTCCGCAGGCACTGCCCGGGGCGCGGGTCCAGGTCGTGGGAGCGTCCGTCGACGGTGATCAGCATGGTGCCTCCCGGTACGTGGGGTGGGTGAGTTCGGCGACGACGGCGAGGGCCGCGATCCCCGCCACGTGACGCCGCCAGCTCGGATCGCCCTGGGGGTCGTCGTGCCAGCGGGGCAGGTCGCGCACGGCGGCCGCGGCCACGTCGGCCGTGGGGGGCCGGTCCCAGGTGAGCACCTCCGGGGCGGGCACTGCGGCGGTCACGACGAGCGTGCAACGGCCGCCGGGGTCCAGACGCCCGGTGACCAGGGAGCCGGAGCGGCCGCTGGGCACCAGCGAGTGCCGCCGGACCGCGTAGCGCGCCCGGCTCGCCGACGCGGGGATGACGAGCGCGCGCAGGATCTCGCCCGGGGCCAGACAGGTGCGGCCCGGGCCCAGCACCACCTCCGCGGCGGGGACCGTGCGGGTGCCGCCGGCCGGGGTCCAGATCTCGGCGGTCGCGCCGAGCGTGCAGGCGGCGGCGGTCCCGGCGCCGGCGGGCAGGGCGGCGCAGAGGTTGCCTCCCCAGGTGCCGCGGCCCCAGATCTTCCACGAGGCGAGCAGGCAGGAGAAGGCGTCGTGGAGGAACGGGCGCAGGGGCGCGGTGAGCGGGTGGTCCAACACTGTGCGCAGCGAGGCGGTCGCTGCCACCCGCAGGCCACCGTCGGGCAGCGGTTCGACGTCGGGCCATCGCAGGTCGAGCAGGTCCACGAGCGCGGTGACCGGTGTGGTCTCCCCCGGCGGGGCCGCGGCGCCGGCCGGGTGCAGGTGCGCCTCCCCGTGCAGGGCGGTCCCGCCGGCCAGGGCCGTGGCGCCGGCGAGCAGGGCCGCGTGCGCCTCGTCCCGGCTGCGCGGTCGGTGCAGTTCGGTGACGCTGACCAGGTCCACCGCCCTCACCCTGCCCTGGCGAGCAGCCGCCGGCGGGCGGCCACCACGTCGCGAGCCACGGCGTCGGTGTCCACGGTGAGGACCTGCCCGTCGACCACTACCCGGCGCCCCTGCACCCACACCCCGGCCATCGGCGGGCGGGACCCCAGGACGAGCGCAGCCACCGGGTCGTCGATCCCCGCGTGGGCCGGGGTGTCCAGGCGCCACAGTGCGACATCGGCCTGGTATCCGACAGCCAGCCGCCCGATCTCGCCCTCCCGCCCGAGCGCACGGGCGCCGTCCACGGTGGCCATCCGCAGCGCCGTGCGCACGTCCATCGCCCGGGGCCCGCGGGTGGCGCGGGCCAGCAGGAGCGCGGTGTGCATCTCCTCCCACAGCACGCCCGACTCGTTGCTCGCCGAACCGTCCACGCCCAGCCCGACCGGGATCCCCGCGGCGAGCATGTCGGGCACGCGGGCGATGCCGGCGCCCAGACGACCGTTGGAGACGGGGCAGTGGGCGGCCGCCATCCCGCCGGCGGCCATCGCGGCGATCGCCGGGTCGTCGAGGTGCACGGTGTGGGCGAACCACACGTCCGGGCCCACCCAGCCCACCGACTCCATGTACTCCATCGGCGTGCTGCCGAAGCGTTCGCGGCAGAACTCCTCTTCGTCGTCGGTCTCGGCCAGATGGGTGTGCAGGCGCACGCCCCGCTCGCGGGCGAGCTCGGCGCTGGTGCGCAGCAGGTCGCCGGTCACGGAGAACGGGGAGCACGGTGCCACGGCGATGCGGCACATCGAGTCGGGCCCGGCGTCGTGGAAGCGGTCGATGACGTCGGCGGTGCCGGCGAGGATCGCGTCGATGCCCTCCACCACCGAGTCCGGCGGCAGGCCGCCCGAGCTGCGGCCCAGGTCCATCGAGCCGCGGGCGGGGTGGAACCGCAGCCCCACTGCCGCGGCAGCGTCGATCTCGGCGGCGAACACGTCCCCGGCATCCGCGGGAACGACGTAGTGGTGGTCCGTGGTGGTGGTGCAGCCGCCCAGCGCCAGGTGCGCGAGCCCGCCGAGGGCGGCGGTGTGGACGTCGTCGGCGTCGATGCCCGCCCACACCGGGTACGAGGCGGTGAGCCACTCGAAGAGCGTCGCGTCGGCCGCGAGCCCCCGCGTGAGCCACTGGTACAGGTGGTGATGGGTGTTGACCAGGCCCGGGGTGGCCAGACAACCCGTGCCATCGACACGCTCCGCCCTGTCGGGGATCCGCGCCGGATCGCACGGCCCCGCCCCCACCGCGGTGATCCGGCCGCCCTCGAGCAGCACGTGACCGGAGGAGTACTCGGCGCCGTTCCCGTCCCCAACCCCGGCCCCGTCCATGGTCGCGACCGCGCAGTTCTCGACGAGCACCACCGCGGCTCCGGAGCTCACGACCGCACCAGGCCCGGTGCGAACGCCGGGGTGAACCCCCGCGCCCGGGCCGAGCGGATCATGCGCTCGGTGAGCTGGGCGTCGGCCTCGTCGGCGAGCGGGTGCAGGCTGCGCGCGCCCTCCGCGACCAGCCGGCCGCCCACGTAGACGTGGGTGAGATTGCGCAGCGAGCACGCCAGCACGTACGTGGCGACGGGGTCCCAGATCGGCCCGGTCGCAGGCCTGGTGGGGTCGACGACGACGAGGTCCGCATGCTTCCCCACCTCCACGCTGCCCACCCTGCCGGACAGGCCGAGGGCCTCCGCGGCCCCCAGGGTGTGCATCCGCAGGACCTCGCGGGCGGCCAGCACCGCGGCGTCGGAGTGGACGGCGCGCTGGGTGTACAGGCCGATCCGCATGTTCTGGAACGGGTCGGACACGTCGGTGCAGGACTGGTCGTCCAGGCCCATCCCCACGCGGATGCCCGCGTCCCGGTACCGGGTGATGTCGGCGATGCCGGAGCCCAGCCGGCCGTTGGAGGTGGCCTGCCAGATCACGGCGGAGTCGGTCTCCGCGACCCGGCGGACCATGTGGTCGGTGGGGTGGACGAAGTGGCCGAACGCGAAGTCGGGGCCCAGGACCCCGGCGCGGTCGTACCAGTCGAACTTGGCCCGCTGTACCTCGAGGTGTTCGGCGGTCTCGACGAAGTGCGCCTGGTTGCCCACGCCGTGGGTGGCCATGGCGTGACGCTCGCGCTCGGCGGTGACGGGCGACGACGACCACTGCACCGACCCGAACACCGACCCGCCCAGGTCCAGCTCCCGGGGGACGGTGCGCAGCCGGTGCTCGGTGACGTGGGCGAACGCGTCGAAGCACTCGGCCTCGGGCAGCTGCTCGTCGTCGAGGCGGGTGGAGGTGAGGCACCGGAGACCGGAGTCGGCCTGGGCGTCGACTTGCCGGGTGAGGAAGTCGATGTCGTGGACCCGCTCGGCGACCAGGGTCGAGGTGAGATGGTCGAACACCGCCACCACCCGGCTCTGGGTGAAGTTGTAGGCGCTGGTCACGCCGTTGCGCAGGAAGTCCAGGCAGCCGGCGAGGGTGAACCAGTACAGGTCCTCGGCCTCCGCACCGACCATCATCTCGCCCATCGTCGAGACCCAGCCGTAGAGCGTGTCGTCGGGGGCGGTGCCCCGCATCCCGGCGGTGAACAGGTGGCTGTGGGCGGAGACGAATCCGGGGGCGAGGATCGCACCGCCCAGGTCGTGGACCGTGCCCGGCAGGCCGGGCGGCGGGTCGCCGGGGCCGAGTCCAGCGATGATGCCGGCGTCGTCCACGCGGACCCAGCCGTGGAACCAGGCAGGCGCGGCCGGGTCCGCGGACACGGGCAGGACCAGCGCGTCGGTGAAGGTGATCATGGGTTCTCTCGTTCTCTCGTGTGTCAGCCCGGAAGTTCCTCGGCCCGCCACCGCTGCCCGTCCGTCACGAAGCGGCGCCGATGGGACGGCTCGTCGCGTCCGGCGGCCCAGAACGTCACGGACTCTGGCCGCAGTCGCATGCCCAGCCACGTCTCGGGCGGCTGCGCCGGCGACGGGCCGAACCGCTCCACCGCCGCGGCCCACACCCGGCGTCTGCCCGGCGGGGCGAGTTCCGCCGTCGCTTGGTCGTTGGTCCAGGCCAGGAGCTTGAGGTACTCGCTGCGCAGGTGGTAGCTCGCGAGGTGCTCGTCCGGATCGGTGGGCTCCGCGACCCCGGTGACCGTGAGCTGCCGCGTTCGGTCCGCGGAGACCACGACCAGCGTCGCGCGGGGGTCGGCGGCCAGGTCCAGTGCCTTCTGGGACCGCGAGTCGGTGTGGAACGTGGGGCCCTCGGTGGTGGCCCCGGAGACCAGCAGGTGCCGACAGTGCGGGGTGCCGTGCGGGCCGACCGTGGCCAGGACCCCCAGTGGCGGATCCGCCGGGTCGATCGCCAGCCACGCGACCATCGCCTGCAGCGGGTCATCGGCGGGGCCGGGCATGGTGACGACGGGCAGCTCGGTGGAGGTCACGGCGCACCCCCTGCCGCGGCGGCCGGGGCGGCCGGGGCGGTCACGGTGGCCGCGGCGGACACCCCGCGCGCCGGGTCGAACTCGGCGATCTCGGCCAGCGCCCCGGCCACGGCGTCCACGTGATCGGCCACCAACCGCCGCCCGGTCTCGGGGTCGGCCCCGGTGGGGTCGCCGATCACCCCGGTGTCGGACAGGTCGTCGGCCAGCCAGCCGAACCTCACGGGGCCGGTGAACCCGATGTGCTGGCACTCCGCGATCCCGGCCGGGACCCGCGCCTCGGCTGCCGACATGTCGACGAGCTCGGGGTGCAGATGCAGCATCATCGACGTCTCCGCCCACCCGGCGTGGATGCCCATCCCCAGTTCGGTGGGGCCCGGGACCGCACGCCCGGCGTAGAGGAAGGTGCGCAGCCCGAAGCGGCGGCGCAGTTCGCGTAGCGCGACCTCGAGCAGCGCCGAGTTGCCGCCGTGGCAGTTGACGAACAGCACCCGGGTGAACCCGCTGGCCCGCAGTGCCGAGCCGAGCTCGATCACCTCGCGCATCAGCGTCTCCCCGGAGATCCACAGCGCCCCGGCGAGGTTGGCGTGTTCGTCGCTCTTCGTATATCCCAGCGCCGGCATGAGCCAGGCGTCGACGTCCGCCTCCGCCGCGGCGGCCACCGCATGGGCGGCCACGTGCTCGGCGACCAGGAGGTCGGTTGCCAGCGGCAGGTGCGGACCGTGGGGTTCGATCGCCCCGGCCGGGATGACGGCGACGGGGTCACAGGATCCGACCCGGCCCGCCTCGACGGTCGTGAGTTCGGCGTAGCGCCGCTGCGGCCCGATCACGCCTCCCACCGCCCGGGGTTGAGCAGGCCGAACGGGTCGGTGCGGGCCGCCAGCGCGCGGACGGCCTCGGTGCCGTGGTCCACGCGGTACTGATGCGGCGAGTGCACGCGCACCCCCAGCTCCTCCAGCACCGGCACACCCGCGTACGCGGCCTCGGGCGAGGTGTAGTGACCGTTGAGCATCCCGAACATCCGCCCGTGTCCCGCCTCCAGGTGCAGGGTCCCGCCCGGGTAGACGGCCTCCACCTCGTCGAGGCGTTCCACCAGGGCGTCACCCTGGCACTCCATGTGGAACCAGGTGTCCGGCTCGGCCTTCTGCAGCCAGTGGGTGGGGTGGTTGTAGGACAGGGTCGAGACCTTGATCGTCTCGTTGACGCCCGTGCGGACCGCCTCGACCACTCCCCCTGCGGCGTCGATGATCGCCCGGACCTCGTCCACCGCGGCGGCGTCGACGATCGCCCGCAGGCTCGCCCGGCCGGCGGGGATGGCCTCGTCGGCGGGCAGGCACGAGGAGACGTGGGCGCCGTCCGCCGAGCACAGGCGCGGCGCGGGCTCGACGAGGTGGACCCGCCGTACCGCGGCGAACGCGTCGTGGTGGTCGTCGAAACTGGCGTACACGCACCGCCAGTCCTGCAGCGGTTCGATCCGCACCGTGGCGCGCACGATGATCCCGGCGACCCCGTAGGTGTGGACGAACGGCTGGGCGTCGGCACCCTCCAGGTGCACGATCTCGGCGTCCTCGTGGGCGAAGACCACGTCGAGCGCCTCGACGAACCCCTGGTGGTTGCGGCCGTGCACGATCGTGCCGGTGCCCGCCGACCCGCCGGCGAGGAACCCGCCGAGGGTCGACTGCACGGTGGACGGGTACATCCACAGCTGACTGCCGTGGTGGGAGGCCAGCCGCTTCTCGAGGGTCAGCATGCGGACCCCGGCCTCGGCGGTGACCACGCCCGCCTCCGTGTCCACGTGGTCGACGCCTCGCAGCGCGGTCAGGTCCAGGACCAGCCCGCCGTGCAGCGGGACCACCTGGCCGTAGTTGCCGGTGCCCTTGCCCCGGGAGGTGATGGGCACCCGTCGGCGGACGGCCGCGCGGACCACGGCGGGCACCTGCTCCACGTCCGTCGGCCGGCACACCACCTCGGGCCGGCCGATCGGCCACTGCGCCCGCAGGATCGGGCTGAGGTAGGACCCGTCCACCGATGCCTTGTCCAGGGAGCGGTCGTCGGTGTGCACGGCATCGGGACCGAGCAGGTCGAGCAGGTCGTCGACCAGGCCGGCGACGTCTGCGGTGGATCCGGGCGATCCGGTGGGAGTGGCGGGTGCGGTGGAGGTCGCGGTCACGAGGGGCTCCGATCGGGTGCGGGGGCGGCGGGAACTGAAGGGGTGAACCGGGCAGAGGAGCCGGATCAGTTCATCCCGATGGCCGGGTCGATGAACTGGTTGGTGGCGACGGTCTCGGGCGAGACGTCCTCGGCGATCGCGACGTCGGCGGCCTCGTAGACGCCCTTGACCTTGGCCACCATGTCGGCGAGGCGCTCGTCGTCGAAGTCACCGATCGTGGCGTTGGGTCCGTTGCCCACCAGTTCGCGCTCGAGCATGGCCTCGACGGCGAAGTCGGCCAGCTCAGCGCTGTAGACCCAGCCGGTGTTGAACTGCTCGACGGCGTCCACGATCACGGCGTTGGTGCGGGCCGGGTCCTCGAAGTACTCGACCTCGGCCTGCTGCAGTACGGGCACCAGCTTCTCCAGGCACGCCGCGCTGTCCTCGAGCTCGGCGCTGCGCACGGCCATCATCGACTTGTAGATCGGGTAGCCCAGGTCGTGGAGCAGCTGGTACTTCACCGGCTTGCCCCATTCGGCGACCTCGTTCTCGTAGATGAACGGCTCGGCGCTGGCGAAGCCCTGCTGGGCGACCGCACCGCCGGAGGCGACGAAGTTCGAGGGCGAACCGTCGTAGCTGCCGTCGACCTGGGCGGGGTCGAGGATGCCCTCGCCGAGGAGGTAGTCCATGTAGGCGTTGCCCTCGAAGTACAGGACCCGCGTGTTCTCGTCCTTGAGGTCGCTGACGGTCTCGACGTCCGGGTAGGTCTCGGGGTCCCACATGATCATCTGCGGGTTGATGTCCAGCGGTGCGAAGACGCCGATGGTGGGGTTGTTCAGCGAGTTCTGGACCGCCTGGTCGGCGTCCACGTAGCCGAGCATGATGTCGGTGTCCTGGTACATCTGCGCGGTGACCTGCTGGAACCCGATCGCGGGGCCGCCGGCCCGGACCTCCACGTCCACTCCGGTGTACTCACCGGAGGCGAACAGCGGCCCGGAGACCGACTTGGCGCCGGCGTCGATGGTCGGATCCGGCCCGAGGAGTTCGTAGACGTGACCGTGCTCGGCCTCGGGGTTCCAGTCCGTCTGGACCACGACCTTCTCGGGGCAGACCTCGCTGAGGTCGACCGCGCCGATCTCCCCGCTGTACCCGGAGGAGGCCTCCGCGGACTCGGAGCCGCCGCAGGCGGTGAGCGTGACGGCGCCTAGCGTGCAGAGCGCGGCCACGGAGACGGCGGTACGGGGGGCGGTGGTGCGTCGCATGGGTACTCCTGGGTGTGGGTGACGGAAGGGAAGAGGTGAGGTGCGGTGAGACTGAATTGCCGTATTGATGTGATCAATAAAGAAGAGTGAACCGCTGCCGTGTTTCAGTGGTGTTGCGGGTTCGCTCGGGAGTCGTTACGGCTGGTCGCCGGGCGTTACGACTAGCGGTCGGCGTCCGGGTTGTACCAGCGCCCCACGACCCGGCGGGACAGCAGACCGAAGAACAGGAACACGGCCACACCGAGCAGGGAGGCCAGGATGATCGAGGCGAACAGTTCCGGCGACTGCAGGCGGGCGCGGAAGGTGTCGATGAGGATGCCGATGCCCGGGTCGCCCTGCTTGAAGAAGAAGTCGCCGACGATCGCACCGACCACCGACAGGCCGGCCGCCACGCGCAGGCCCTCGAACAGGGCGGGCAGTGCCGCCGGGGCCTCGAGCTTGCGCAGCACCGTCAGACGCCCGGCGTGGTGGAGCTTGAACAGCCGGCGCAGGCCCGGGTCCACGGATTTGAGACCGAACAGCGTGTTGGACACGATCGGGAACAGCGCGATCAACACGCACACGAACACCCGGGCGGTGAACCCGAACCCGAACCAGAAGCCGATCAGCGGCACCAGCGCGAGGATCGGGATGCACTGCAGCACCACCGCGTAGGGGAACAGCGAGCGCTCGGCCCACTTCTCCTGGCTCATGATGATCGCCCACGCGACGCCGATCACGAACGCGATCGCCAACCCCGTCAGCGCGACGGTCGCGGTGCGCCCGAGCGCCTCGAGCATGCCCGAGATACTGGGCCCGAACAGCCCGTCGGTGACCACCACGTGCGGCGCCGGCAGCAGGAACCGCCGCGACGGCTCGAGCACCCCGTAGCTCACGAAGTACCACAGGCCCAGCACCGCGGCCAGGACCGCCAACGGGCCGCCGTAGCGGACCACGGGCCCGTCGGC
>NZ_JABFAN010000004.1:36680-39210 GCF_017168155.1 Dietzia sp. KRD202
GCCGGCGGCGGGGGCTCCCCCGGCCGGTTCGGCCACCGGGCCGCGGCCCACGTCGGCGGCGGTGACCTTGTCGTCGTCGTCGTCGCTCTTCACGGTCGCGCGGGCGGTGATTCCGTTCATCAGTGTGCCTCTCATCAGTGCGCCTCCTCGAGTGCCTGGGAAACCTCGCCGACGAGGTTCATGTAGTCCGTCGTGTAGCGGATCTCGGGGTCGCGCTCCGGACCGAACGGCACGTCCACCGAATGTGTGATGCGCCCCGGCCGGCCGGACATCACCACCACGCGCGTGGACAGATACACCGCCTCGGCGACCGAGTGCGTGATGAACAGCCCGGCGAACCGCTTGGCCGCGAACAGCCCGAGCAGCTCGTCGCCGAGGCGCTGCCGGGTGATCTCGTCCAGCGCGCCGAACGGCTCGTCGAACAGGAACAACTCCGGGTCGAGGGTCAGCGAGCGGGCCAGCGAGACACGCATCTTCATGCCGCCCGACAGCTCCCGCGGCAGCGACTTCTCGAACCCGGCCAGGCCCACCAGTTCGATCGCCGCCGCCGCGCGGTCACGGCGTTCGGTGCGGCCGATGCCGTCGAGCTCGGCGAGCATCTCCACGTTCTGCTCGACCGTCCGCCACGGCAGCAGGGTGGCGTCCTGGAAGACGTAGCCGATGCGGTCGGTGCCGGTCTGCATGTAGCCGTCGGTGTGGGTGGCGAGCCCGGACGCGAGGCTGAGCAGCGTGGACTTGCCGCAGCCGGACGGGCCCACGACGCTGACGAACTCGCCGGCGCGGATCCGCAGGTCCACGCCGTCGAGAGCGCGGGTACCGTTGGGGTAGGTCACGCCGACGCCGTCGAATCCGAGGATCTCGCTGCCGGGCCGGGCGGCCTGCGCCGCCCGCATGTCGGTGGGTGTGGTCATCGGGTCTCCTCGTAGGTGGGTGTCGGTCGGTGGGTGGTGGGGGTTCGGTCGTCGGGCGGCTGGGCACGGGGCGAGGTGACGCCGCACGGCGCGACACCGGGGTCGACGACGACGAGGACCTCCCTCGCCGCCACCACGCAGCCCGCGCGCAACACGATCCGGTCGGGTGGCGCGTCGGCGATCACGTCGTCGAGCCCGCCCGCCCGGACCAGCAGCAGGTCGGCCCGGAGGCCGGGCGAGGGGCCGGCGGGCGGCAGACCCATGACCTCGCGGGCGCCGCCCGTGACGAGCTGCCAGGCGGTGTCCATGTCGAGGTGGGCGGCCACGATCAGCAGCATCGCCGTCTCGGTGGCGTCGGAGCGGCCGACCGGGTTGAACGGGTCGCGCACGTTGTCGGCGCCGGCGGCGACGGTCACGTCGGTCTCGAGCAGGGCCCGCACCGGGGGCAGGCCGCGCGGGACCGAGGTGCAGCCGGTGCGGCCCTGCAGGTACAGGTTGGTGATCGGCAGCGTCACCACCCCGACGTCCGCCCTGCTCAGCGCGCCGGCCGCGCGGGATTGGCCCGCCGCGTCGAGCGAGCCGATCCGGCAGCAGTGCCCGGCCGTGCGGATCTGCCCCGCGGGCCAGGACGCGACGCGCTCGGTGAACACCTCGAGCATGGCGTGGTCGCCGTCGAGGAACTCGTCCACGTGCAGGTCGATGCCGGTGCCCAGCTCCTCGGCGAGGTCCACCAGCCGGTGCGTCTCGGAGACCGGGTCGGTGGAGATGTGCGGGGCCCCGCCGATGAGGTCGGCGCCGGCCGCGATCGCGGCGCGCGCCCGGTCCGCCGGGTCGACCTCGTTGACCATCACCGAGATCTGCAGGTCCATCACGCCGGCCAGCTCGTCGCGGACGCGGACGAGAGCGCGGACGCCGCGCAGCGGGTCGTGGTCGTCGTGCAGGTCCACGTGGCTGCGCACCGCGGTGGTGCCGTTGGCCACGAGCTTGCGGGCGGCGGCGAGGGCGCGGGCGTGGATCTCGTCCTCGTCGACAGTGGCGGCGTAGGCCCGCCACGCGTCGATCGCCGCGCCCAGGTCGCAGCCCGGCGGCCGCGTGGCGCCCCAGCTCAGGGCCTTGTCGAGGTGGGCGTGCGGCTCGGCGGGCGCGGTGAGCACCATGTAGCCGCAGGCATCGATCACCGATTCGCCCCCGGTAGGACCACCGCGCGTCGGGGTGGTCCCCGCATCCGTCACGGCCACGACCACCCCGTCGACGATGTCCACGTCGACCACCCGGCCGCCCTGCAGTCGCGCCCCCGCGATGCGGTCCACGTGGCGCGCCGCGGCTCGCTCGGCCCCGACTCCGCGCTGTGCATCGCGCTGTGTCGCTCGTCGTGGTTCCATCGTTCCCCTCCTCTGCTGTCGGCTCCGTCCCACCGGCCCGGTCTCCCTGATCGCCTGCGGCACTTGTGCATCCGACCCCGGGGCGGGATAGTGGCCCCGGGTATTGATCGGATCAATAATGATGAGTGTGGTGGCCCCGTGTTTCGGCGGCATTACCCCGCTGTTCCGGCGTGGTTCCGGTGTCCGCCAGTTCCGCGCCGACGCGACTACCTGCACGAATACTGACCCCGGCAGACC
>NZ_JABFAN010000004.1:39310-57905 GCF_017168155.1 Dietzia sp. KRD202
CAGCCCCCGGAGACCACGCCAGCCCCGGCGCGACTGCTCCGCTCATGCCGCCGAAGGGGTTCACGACGGCCACGGGTCCCGCCGTCGACGTGATCGTTCCGGAGGCGTACGCCCGGTGGGATCCGCATCAACAGCGGGGATATCTCGCCCAACGCGTGACCAACGCGGCGGAGGGGCGCACCGTCGCCTTCGCCTACGACTGCGTCCGGGTCGCAGGACAACGTGATCGCCACCGGGACCCCTGGGAGACCGCCGCCTCGATGATCAGCGCCGCGATGGCCTTGTCCCGGCGCGGCGCATCCCGACTGGTCACCACCGCGGTCGAGCTGACCGAGCGCCTCCCCCGTACCGCAGCCCTGCTCACGACCGGATGGATCGGCATCCTCGCCGCCCACACCATCGCCGAAGAGACGGCGATGGTCGCCGACGAGTTCATGCCCGAACTCGACAGGCGGATCAGTGAAGCCCTGGCCCCCACCAGACGTCGCACCCACCCACCGAGACTCGGCCCGCTACGAAAAATGCTCATCAAAACCGTCTCGGCGTGCGACCCGGTCGGGGCCGACGCCAGGGCGAGAGAGGCGCGCCGGGACCTGGACGTCGAGATGGTGCCGCTCGCGGACGACAGGGCGCTCATCACCGCGCACCTCACCGCAGAGACCGCCGTGGAGATCGCCGACCGCATCGAGGCCCTCGCGCGCACCGCCTCCGAGGACGACCCGCGTTCCCTCGGTGAATTGCGTGCCGCGGGCCTACTGGCACTGAGTCGCGGGTGGACCTGCCTGCCCGACGTCGACGGCGAACACCCCGGTGATCCGGACGGGCAGTCGGCCGCCCGGCGGGTGACCATCTACGCCTACGACGACGGCAGTCCGGACAACCGGGGCCTCTCACTGGCCGGGTACGGGCCGATCAGCGGTCACACCGCCGACCAGCTGGAGCGCAGCGCTCGTCGCCGGATCGACTCACTGGCAGACCTCGCGGACCCCGACTCCGAGGCCGCCAGGCGGTACACGCCCTCCGAGGCGTTGTCACGCTTCTGCAAGGGCCGCGACGGCACCTGCGTCTTCCCCGGCTGCCAGACGCCGGCCGAGAGAACCGACCTCGACCACATCATCCCCTTCGACCACGAGAACCCGGAGTGCGGCGGGCACACCACGTCCGATGATCTCGGCTCCCTCTGCCGCTTCCACCACCGACTCAAGACCGAGGGAATCTGGGCCTACTACCGGGACATCGACGGAACCTACGTCTGGCTCCACGGCCCCAATCACCCGCAGGCCAGTCCGGCAACGCGCATCACGACGGTCCCCGGTGGCCCACTGGCCGCGCTCGCCGCGCCACGCCATCCCGAGTCGAGCAAACGTCAGCAGGACGCGGCCGAAGCCGGCAGGACCGGCAGCGGCTCACCGGCGTCGAGGAGGCGCCCCCACCTGCGCCACCGCCGCGCGGCGGAACGAAGCAGGCTGCGGGCCCAGGCGCACCACCGCCGACAGGACCCCGGGGCAGGGCGCCCGCAGCGCTCGGCTCCCCCGCAGGATGACCGGCCCCAACAGGACCAGCCGCGGTCCTCGGCGTTCGACGATGAGCCGCCGTTCTGATGGCGGGGATCTGATGGCGGGGCCGTCAGTAGCGGGGTCTCGTCGGGTACCAGCCGTCGTCGGGGCGGTGCGGGCCGATCGACCGGACCTCGCGGAACTCGAAGCCCGCGAAGTCGTCCGCGAGGCGGTCCCAGTTCTCGCGAGTGATCGCGGTGGTGACCGCCCCCGCGATGCGACCGACACCTCCGTAGATGCCGGACAGCTGGTTTCCGGTGACGCCCATGGACGTGCGCGCGCCGGTCGAGAAGTGGTGCAGCCTGGTCACCCAGGGCGCGGAGCCCGGTCGGCGTTCGGTGAACTCGAAACCCGGTCCGAGGTAGGGGTTGCGTCCTGCCGGGTGGCCGGCGGCGAAGTCGTGCACGTCGGCCCACAGGGCGATGTCGTCGACGAACTCCGCGAGCTCCGGGCGCAGTCGCAGGTCGACCTCGTACCCGGTCGCGGCGATCACCACATCGGCGTAGAACCGGCCGGCGGGGGTGACGATGGCGAGCTCGGTCCCGCCCGCGCCGTCGTCGACCACCGCGACCGAGTCCCAGGCACAGCCTGTGCGCAGTGCGAAGTCGGGATGGGCGAAGCACCGCCACACCGTGTGCTGGGTCGGCGGCTGCGGCAAGCCCCCGCTGAGGAGGGTGAAGTCCCACTTCGCGCGATCGTCGAGGTCGTAGAAGCGTTCCTGCATGCCGGGGAACTCCATCCACCGCAGCGGGTTGGAGTCCGGGACGGTGTCCCGCCGCATGAACACCTCCGCTCGCGCGGCGCCGTGGTCGAGGGCGGTGGCGGCGTTGTCGAACCCGGAGGCTCCGCCGCCCAGGACGGCGACCCGCCGGCCGCGCAGGGCCTCGAAGTCGATCGGGTCCTCGGTGTGGAACCAGCGCTCGCGCGGCAGTGCACGGACCATCTCCGGGACCCGCTGCCCGCCGCCGCCGCTGAGGCCGAGAGCGAACACGATCCGCCGGGCGGTCAGTGTCTGTGTGGCCCCGTCGGCGGCGGTCACCTCCACGACGAAAGGCCCATCCGCCGTGGCGGGTCGGTGCACGGCCGTCACTCGCGTCTCGTGGTGGACCTCGATCCCCGCCGCCGCGCGGTACCAGCGCAGGTAGTCGTTCCAGTCCAGACGCGGCACGAGGTCGATCTCCTGCCACGCCTGCTCGCCGTAGACCGCCTCGAACCAGCGGCGAACGTGCAGCGACGGGACGTCGAACTCGATGCCGCGCATGTGTTTGGGGCTGCGCAGGGTGTGCATGCGTGCATAGCGGTCCCAGCAGCCCACCCGGTCGGCGGGCCCGTCATCCACCACCAGGACCCGGTCGATCCGTTGACGGCCGAGAGCGAAGGCGGTGCCGAGTCCGGCCTGACCGCCCCCGATGACGAGCACATCGAGCTGCGCGGAGCCGGGTTCGCGCGGAATCCAGTCGCGAGCATGGCTCGTGGTGGCGATGTCCTCGCGGACGCGCGCGGTCAGCGCGGCCAGCCTGGCGTCGGCGTCTGCGAGACGACGGGGGCTGCGGCCCGCGGTGGCGGGGCTGGTGTCGCCCGGAGTGGGCAGCGTGGGCGCGTCGGGCATCACGGAGGTCATGGACGTCTCCTGCGGCATCGGGACCCGGGTCCTGTGCCCGGGCGGACACCGCGCCGCTGCCTGACTGATGACTCGGCCGCCGGGGCGTCGGTCGCCCGGCGGCCGGGTCGGCTGGGCCGACCGCACCGTCGCGGTGTCGCCTCCGAGTCTGGCACCAGCGCTTTTCCGCCGTGTTACGCAGACGTGAGGGCGGTGTGGCGCGCCGCCCGCTCGTCGGCGGCGGCGGCGTCGGCGTCGGCGGCCACCTCCTGCGTGAAGCCCACCAATGCCGCGCACAGGTGGCCCGGGGCGGACAGCTGCGGGGCGTGGCCGGTGTGGAGCGTGACCACCCGCGCACCGGGAGTGAGCTGCTGCATGCGGCGCTGCGCGATGATCGGGACCGTACGATCCCCGGTGGCCTCGACGTACAACCGCGGCAGGGTGCCGAAGCGCGCAGGGGTCCAGGCGGCGGAGATCAGCCGGGCGCTCTCCCGCTGCGGACGCAACCGTCGCGCGGCAGCGATCGCGTCCCCCTCCAGGGCGTCGTGGAAGAACACCGCCGCCGCGGCCTCGGGCGGGACCGAGGTCTCGCGGCCGTCGGCGCTCGACTCGAGCCACCGGGAGATCCCCACATCCGGAGGCAGGCCGATCCCCGCACAGAGCTGGGCGAAGTCCACCCCCGAGGGCAACATCATCCCGGCGACGAAGGCGACCCCGGCGACCCGGTCCGGAATCAGTTCGGCGACCCGGGTCACCACGACCCCGCCGCCGGAGTGCCCCACGAGAACGGCAGGTCGTTCGAGAAGCCGCACGAGTGCTGAGACATGGTCGGCCAGGGTGTCGAGGTCGACCACCTCGTCGTCGTCGCCACCACCCACGCCCGGTAGCTCGACCACATGGGGGCGGAGGCCGGCAGCACGGAGCGGACCGGTGACGGTGTCCCACACCCAGCCGCCGGCCCACGCGCCGTGGACCAACACCACGTCCGTCACGGTGTCGACCTCCATTACCGGGCCGACGCCGCCAGGACCCGGGCCGCCTCGCGAACCGCCGCGGTATTGGCCTTGCCGTGCCGGGACCCGGCGAGCTTGGCTGCGATGTGTTCGCGGACGGTGACGGGCTCGTAGGCGTCGCCGTCGGTGCCCACGAACTCGGGCAGGGTGGCCACCACGGCGCCGACGTTGCCGTCGTGAAAGAACGCGGCCGAGCGGCGGCGGACGATGCGGCCGTCGACGATCGGTGGCGCCACGCGGTGCAGGGTCGACATCCACCGGTCGTTGGTCAGCCGCGCGGTGAGGTCGCCGAGGTTGACCAGCAGGCCGTCCTCCACGGGCTGGACGTCGTGCCAGCCTCCGTCGGTGCCGAGGACCTGGAGACCGGCAACCCGGTCGGCCCACAGGACCGTGACCAGACCGAAGTCGGTGTGCTCGCCCATTCCTTTGAGTTCGCCGTCGAGCGAGACGGGCCCCTCGTCGAGGGCGTAGTTGACCATGCGGAGAACGTCGATCGAGTGGTCGGTGAGCTGCTCGAAATACCCCGCGGGCTGGCCGAGGGCGTCGGCGAAGACGCGGGTGAGCGTGCGCGCGACACGGGAGGCCTCGGCGAAGTAGGCATCGACCCGCTCGCGGAAACCGGGCCGCCGGCCACCGGGGAGATCGGGCCACACGTTGATCCCGTAGTCGTCCTCCGACAGGTCCAGACCGATGAACGAGCGTGCCTCGACCCCCACGTTGAACGCCTCGAAGAAGTCGTTCATCCGCCCCGCGGACTCCACCCCGAGGCTCAGACTGAGCGACTCGCTCCTGGGCGGGCTGTACCCGCGGTTCGCATCGGCCACGCGGTAGGCCTTCTTGGCCTCGAGGGGCAGTGCGAAGAAGTCGTCGATCGCGCCGGCCAGACCGTCGATGACCGCGGGTGCCACGCCGTGTCCGACGATCTGCATGAACCCGACGGTCGAGCAGGCCTCGTCGATCTCGCGGGCGACCCGCGCGCGGTCGTCGGAGGACCCGCCGACGACGTAGGGAGACAGGTCCACCGTGGGGACGTGGAAACCGGGGTGATCAGTGGTCATGAGCTTCTCCTGTGGCGGAGTGGCCGGCCGAGGTGACGGGGGCCGGTGTGCCGGGCCGCGGCGCCCACCACGCGGGGTGGGGGCCGGTGCACGACCATGTCTACCGAGGGCGGGTTCCGTCGCCGTCACCCGCGTGTGACCACCGCATTAACGGTCAGCTCCGCGGGAGCCGGGCGGCCATCGCCTCGAGCGCGTCCGCCGTGAGCCGCCCGTGCACCCGGAGTCGCGCGATGCCGCCGTCGGGGAAGACGTCGATGCGGACGAACCGGACGGGGTCGGGGCCGGCCCCGACGAGGAACCGGTGGCGGCAATCGGGCTGCAGCGGGGTGCGGGGCACCAACTCGACCCAGGTCTCGGGGCGGTCGAGGTCCTCGGCCCTGCGGATGCCGTGCAGGGACGCCGATCCGGGGGCGTTGCCGACGTAATAGGAGGTGTCGATCTCCACGTGATCGACCGTGCCCGGGCCGGCCAGGGCAATGGTGACGTGGTCGTTGCCGTCGTCGCGGCGGCGGGCGTTCTCCCAGCCCTCGCCCATGTGGCGGGAGCGGCCGGGGGCGATGATGTTGGCCGGTGACGAGTAGAACAGGTCGGAGCAGTCGACGATCCGCCCGCCGTTCTCCGCCGCCGCGAGGTCGACTGTGCCCGCCAGGAACCGGGGGTCCGGCGCGGGTTCGCCGTGAACCCGCAGCCTGGCGATGCCCCCGTCGGGGATCATCCGCAGCCGCACGTGGGACACGGGCGTCTCGTCGGCCACCGCGTAGGCGTTGCGGGTGTCGCCCTGCGCGGGAGACGGCGGGACCAGCGGCCGCCACGATGCCGCCGCGAGCTGCCCCGCGTCCGGGTAGCCGTCGACCCAGGCGCCGTCGAGGGCGACCTCCGGCGGGTAGTTGCCGCGGAAGAACGCGGTGTCCACCACCACGCCGCGGATCACCCCGGGCACCCCGAGCCGGATGATCGCCGCGTCCTCGCCCGGCGTGCGACGGCGACGGGTCTCCCACCCGTCGTAGACCTTGCCCTTGTGTCCGAACAGGGCCGGGTCGAAGGCCGGTTCGCCGGGCAGGAGCAGGTTCTCCTTCTCGGCGAAGAACTCGTCGTCGGCGTGGACCACCGCGCCGGCGAGGGTGCGGGAGGCCAGGTCGGGCAGCGTGAGGAAGTCGGGCGTGGTGGACGTGGTCGCGGTCATGCGGGGGTCTCCGTTCTGGACGAGGCCAGGGAAGGGATGGGGCGGAGCACCGGGTGGCCCGCGGCCGGGCGGTCCAGGTCCACGCGGTGGCCGGCGAGGTAGACCTCGCGCACGACGCCGGCCAGGGCCCGTTCGGCGTAGGCGGTCACGGGGTTCTTGTGCTCCAGCCGCTCGGGCAGGACCACGAAGGCGTCGTCGGGGACCAGGACCACCAGGTCCGCGCGGGCGCCGGGACGGATAGCCCCCCGGTCGGGAAGGCCGACGAACGCGGCGGGCCCGGAGGCCATCCACCGCACCACGTCGGGCAGCCCCATCCCCCGGCGCCGGGCCTCGGACCACATGACCGGCAGGCCCAGTTGGACGGAGGCGATCCCGCCCCACGCCTCACCGAAGTCGCCGGTGTCGAATCGCTTGAGCTCGGGCACGCACGGGGAGTGGTCGGAGACCACCAGATCGATGGTCCCGTCGCGCAGCCCCTCCCACAGTCCCTCGCGGTTGCCGGCCTCCCGGATCGGCGGGCAACACTTGTAGTGGGTGGCACCGGGTTGGATCTCCTCGGCGAAGAGCGACAGGTAGTGCGGGCACGTCTCCACGGTGATCGGCAACCCCTCGGCCTTGGCGGCGCGGATCAGCGGCAGTGCGTCGGCGGCGGACAGGTGCAGGATGTGCGCGCGGCACCCGGTGCGCCGGACGCCGTCGATCACCTGCGCCACCGCGCGGACCTCCGCCGACACGGGCCGCGAGTCGAGGAACCCGGCGTACACCGGCCCGTCGGGCGGGGCCTGGGCGTCGATGGTCCCGGCGTCCTCGGCGTGGACGATCAACAGGCCGTCGAACGACGCGATCTCCGCCATGGCCGCGAGCATCTGCGTAGGGTCCAGCGGCGGGAACTCGTCGATCCCGGAGTGCGGCAGGAAGCACTTGAACCCGAACACGCCGCGGTCCCACAGTTCACGCAGCCGGCCGAGGTTCTCCGGCACCGCGCCGCCCCAGAAGCCGGCGTCGACGTGCAGTTTGCCCACCGTGCTGGCGAGTTTGGCGTCGAGCGCGGCGGGGCCGGTGGTGACGGGACTGGAGTTGAGGGGCATGTCGATCAGGGTGGTCACCCCTCCGCGGGCCGCGGCGCGCGTGGCGCTGGCGAAGCCCTCCCAGTCGGTACGGCCGGGTTCGTTGACGTGCACGTGGGTGTCGACCAGGCCGGGCAACAGGACCACGTCGCGCGCCAGGGTCACCGTGGGGGCGCCGGTGGGTGCCCGGTCGAGTGCGCCCGGGGCCACGTCGACGGTGGTGATGGTGCCGTCGACGACGACGACGAGGGCCTCCCGCTCGGCACCATCGACGATCGCCCGGTGGGCCCGGATCACCAGGTCGGGGTGGGTCATCTGCTCTCCTCGTGGTCGGTTCTCGGGTGTGTCAGCGCGGCCAAGTCGGCGCGATCGACGCCGGCGCGGGAGGTGATCTCGTCCGCGGTGACGGCCCCGCAGTCCAGGGCGCGCTGGCAGAAGTCGGCCAGGGCGCGGGCGGTGGCGGGTTCGTCGAGGTATCCGGCGTCCGGGCCCGTGCCGAGGTAGGCGGCGATCCTCGCGCACGCGGCCGGCACCGAACGCCGGTAGAAGGCGTAGGTGGCCACGTACCGGGACACCAGCTGCGCGGGATGCAGGTCCCAGCCCTGGTAGAAGCCGCGGCGCAGTGACCGGTCGATCAGCCGCGCGTGCAGACGCCACCCCGCGCGCACCGCCTCCGCGTCGCCGACGGGCAGCCGGTTGGTCGAGCCGTCGGACAGCGCCACCCCGGTGCCGGCGGCCGCGACCTGCATGACGGCTTTGGCGTGGTCGGCGGCCGGGTGGTCCATGGCCTGGTACTCGGCGGCGATCCCGCAGGCGGCCGAGTAGTCGTAGGTGCCGTAGTGCACACCGATGCAGCGCCCGTCGGCGGCGTGGATCAGCCGGGCGACCAGTGCCGAACCGTCGGGGGCGCAGATCGACTGCGGGGTCTCGATCTGGATCTCGAACCGCAAGGCGCGCTCCGGCAGGCTGCACGCCGCTTCGAGGTCGCGGCAGATCCCGACCATCGCGCGCACCTGGTCGACGGACGTCACCTTGGGCAGGGTGGGCCGGAACCCCGCCAACAGCGCGTCGCGATCCGGTGCGGCGGCCAGCCCGGCGACCACGCGGGTGAACGTGAGGACACCCCGGCGGCGGGTGGCCGGGTCGAGGGACCCGAACCGCACGCCCCAGAACGGCGGCGACGACGACCGCCCTGACCAGCGGGTGATCACCTCGGCCAGCACCCGGTCCACGTGCCCGTCCTCGTCGCGGTCCCGCCTCCCGGGGGGCACATCCCGCTGGGTGAAGCCGTCCTCGAAGTCGATGCGCAGGTCCTCGACCGGCTCGACCTCGAGCTTTGCCCGGACCAACGCGTGAATCGCGGGGGCGTCCGCCGGGGCCACCAGATCGCCGCCGCCGGAATCACCGCTGACCTGGGCTGCCCTGAACACCCTCTGCAGGGCAGCGGGGTCCGGCAGGTGTTCGTCGAACGCGGCGAGAGCGACCGCGCCCACGTCGCTGACGAGCCCGGCGTGCACGCGATCCGCGGGCAGGTACAGGGTGTGGACGGGTTGGCGACCGGTGGGCGGCCCGGGGAACAGCTCGGCTTGCTCGGCGTCGTGGGCCGCGAGGCGGGCGTCGACGCCGGCGAGGACGACGTCCGTGTCCGGGCCGACGACCGGGTCCGGTGTGGGGAGTGGGTTCACGCGTACTCCTGGGAACGAGGGGGTGGGCGCGACCCGCCCGCTACACCTGTCTATCGACGCACGGTTCCGCCATGGTCACCCACGCGTGTCCCCCGTGTTACGCCGCGAATGGATGCGCCCGACGGCGCTCACCGGTGGATCGCGGCATCCATCCCCACCAGCGGTGCCCCGGTCCCGCCCCGGCGATGGGCGACGAGCTCGGCCGCGATCGACAGCGCGGTCTCCGCGGCAGTTCGCGCGCCCAGGTCCAGCCCGATCGGCGAGTGCACGCGCTGCAGCCCCGCCTCGGGGACCCCCTCCGCGCGCAGATCCGTCATCCGCTGGGTGTGGGTGCGTCGGCTGCCCATCGCGCCGATGTACCCGGCGCGGGTCCGCAGCGCCTCGACCAGCAGCGGGATGTCGAACCTGGGATCGTGGGTGAGGACGCAGATCGCGGTGGAGGCGTCGACGCGGGTCCCGGCGAGGTACTGGTGCGGCCACCGCCGCACCACCTCGGCGGCCGCCGGGAAGCGCTCGGCGGCCGCGAACACCGGTCGGGCATCGCACACCGTCACCCGGTACCCGAGCTGCGCACCCATCGGTACGAGGGCCTCGGCGAACGCGGTCGCGCCGAACACCAGCAACCGCGGCGGGTCGAGCCGGTGCAGGAAGACGCGGGCCGGCAGGGCGGCGCCGTCTGCAGCGCTGTCGGCGGCAGGGTCGGCGGCAGGGGCGGCGAAGACGACGCCGGTTCCGCGCCCCTCGGCGATCGCCGCGGCCACCGGCCCGCCGGCCCAGGGCGGGGCCTCGTCGTCGTCGACCCCTGTGCCGCCGTCTCCCCCCGCCACCATCCACTGCCCGGCGCACGGGCCGTCAAGGACGGTGGCCGCGACCACGGCGTGGCCCTCGCGCGCGGCGGCGAGCAGTCGGTCAACGGGGTGCGCGAGGCCCGGCGGTGGCGCGGGGGCGAGGGGTTCGACGAACACCTCGTGCGATCCGCCGCAGGTCGGGCCCACGTCGAGGAGTCGGTCGGGGAGTTCGTCGCCGTCGGGGCCGAAGCGCGCGAGGGCGGGGCCGCCGTCGACGATGACCTGCTCGCACAGCGTGTACACCGCCGCGTCCACGCAGCCGCCGGAGACGCCACCGACCACCTCGCCGGTCGCGGAGACCGCCATCGCGGTGCCCGGGGCCAGAGGCGCCGACCCGCCCGTCGCGACGACCCGGGCCAGCGCAGACGCGACGCCGGCAGCGCGCCAGCGGGCCAGGGTCTCGGCGACGGGGATGTCCATGCGCTCAGGATGGCGAGGTCACATTGCCGAGGTGTTACCGCCGGGATTCAGTCGTGGCGCGCGCCCATGAGGTGCAGGATCCGGTGCACGGTGTCGTCGACGAGGGTGTAGCGCACGATGCGACCGTCGGCGTCGTCGCGCGTCGCGCTGACCCAGCCCTGGTCGCGCAGGATCCGCAGCGCCTGGGACGCCGCGTTGCGGGTGATGCCGACGGCGTCGGCCAGGTCGGAGACCGTCGCGACGCCCGGCCCGGCGTGGTGCATGTGGGCCAGGAGGCCGAGGCGGGTGGGGTCGGCGAGGAGGTCGAAGCGCGCGGCCCAGTCGTTCACGTCCATCGGTTCACGTCCATCGGTTCACGTCCATCGGTTCCTCCGTAACAGCCGCGACACATTCCGCCTCTACGCTCGGGCGCACTAGGTGTCCGACCGGACACGTATCTCCCGTGGGTAGGAGACGCACTTGAGACCGTTCTACGCCGTCACCGGTGTGTGCCTCGCAGTGGCCCTGGCCGCGTCGGGATGCGCGATGCCGTCCGCCGCTGGTGACGGCGGGGAGGGTGGTGGCAGCGGCGGCGGGAGCGTCGGCGGCCGGGTCGTGCTGGCCGACTCGGCGCCGCTGGGCGAGTTCAACCCGGTCGCCGGCTACGGCTCCACCGGCGTCTCGCCGCTGTACGAGGGGCTGCTGCGCCCGGCGGCCACGGACGACGAGTCGCTACCCGACCTCGTGCCCGCGCTCGCCGCGGCCGACCCGGAGGTCAGCGACGACGGGCTCACGTGGACCGTTCGGCTGCGCGAGGGCGTGCGGTTCCACGACGGCACCGCGCTGGATTCGGGGGACGTCGCGGCCACCTACCGGGCGGTGGCCGATCCGGTGTCGGGCTCGCCGATCGCGTCGGACTACACGTCGATCGCCCGGATCGGGACGCCGGATCCGCTCACCGTGGAGTTCGGGCTCGACGCGGCGGACCCGGGGATGCCCGCGCGACTTCTGCTCGGCATCGCCCCGTCCGAGCTGCTCGCGCCGGGGCCGGCCGCGGAATCGACGCTCAACACCGCACCCGTCGGCACCGGCCCCTACCGGCTCCAGCGCCTCTCCCCCGGCGAGGCCGTGCTGGTGGGCGATCCCGACCACCGCGACGGCGCCCCCGATGTCGACACCCTTGTCCTGCGGTCGGTGCCCGATGAGAACGCCCGCGCCCAGATGATCGTCACCGGCGAGGTCGACGGCACCGTCCTGCCGCCCGCCCTGGCTGCCGGGCTGGCCGACCGCGACGGGCTGGAGCTGGTGTCGGTCAACACCGCGGACTGGCGGGCCGTGGCCCTGCCCACCGCGCACCCCTTCACCGGCGACCCCGCGGTCCGGCGCGCGCTGACGCTGGCCGTGGACCGCGAGTCGCTGGTCGAGCACGTCCTCGCCGGGCACGGCCGGCCCGCCACCTCCCCGATCACCGACGCCTACCCGGAGTTCGAACCGGTGGGCGTAGCCGGCGTGCAGCCCGACGCGGACCCGGCCGTGCGCCGGGCCGACGCGCGGGGCCGGCTCGCGGAGGCCGGGTGGCGGCCGGGGCCGGACGGGGTGCTGGTCCGCGGGGGCTCCGCCGACAGGGCAGAGTTCGTGCTGGCCTATCCCGTCGCCGACTCGCTGCGCCGCGAACTCGCCTCGGCGGTGGCCGACCAACTGCGCGAGGTGGGCGTGGCCGTGGAACTGTGGGGCGGGACGTGGGACGAGATCGAGGCCCGCGCCGGCGAGGTGGCGGTCCTGCTCGGCGGCGGCGACAACCCGTACACCGTCGACACCCAGGCCTACCGCACCCTGCATTCGCGGACCCCGCTGTCCGGGCCGCTGGACAACCCCGGTGGCTACGGCAACGCGGACGTCGACCGCGCCCTCGACGCCGCCCGCCGGGCCTCCGACCCGGCCGAACGGACCCACTTCTACCGGCAGGCCCTCCGGGCGTACCACCGCGACCCCGGGCACCTGTTCCTCGTGACGCTCGAACACACCTATCTCGTCCGCGACACCGGCCACACCGGCCCCGCCCCGATCCTCGAACCGCACTCCCACGGCACGACCTGGGGGCCGTGGTGGGCGATCGCGCACTGGACGGCCCGCCCGTGATCCGGCGACTGCGTGAACGACGAGCCGAACTCGCGCGCGTCACGGTCCGCCGGGCGCTCGCCGCGCCGATCGTCGTGCTCGCCGTGACGCTGGCGGCGTTCATCATGGCCGACGCCTCACCGCTCGACCCGCTGGCCGCCCACCTCGGCGACGGCTACGAACGCCTGACCGCCGCCGAACGCTCGGCCTCCGCCACCGCCCTCGGCACCGATCGGCCTTGGTGGCAGGCCTGGACACAGTGGATCGCGGGACTGGCGACCGGCGATATCGGCTACTCCCCCACCTTCCGCCAACCGGTGCTCGACGTGCTCACCGAGCGGCTTCCGTGGACCGTGGGACTGTCGGCGGTGGGGCTGGGGATCGCCCTCGTCGTCGTCGTCCTCTCCGGCCTCATCGCGGCGGCGCGCCCCCACGGCGCGGTCGACCGGGCGCTCGCCGGGGCGGCGGTCACGCTGAGTTCGATCCCGACGTTCGCGCTGGCCCTGGGCTCGGTGGCGGTGTTCTCGGTGGCGTTGGGGTGGCTGCCCGTCTCCGGCGCGGCCCCGCCCGGGCAGGCGGCCACGGTGGGCGGCGTGGTGCGCTACGGCATTCTGCCCGCGCTCGTGCTGGCCGCCGGGCAGGTGCCGTGGATGCTGCTCGCGTTCCGGCGGGCGGTGCTCGACGCGGAGGCGTCGCCGGCCGTCGCCGAGGCGCGGGCCCGTGGACTGGGCGAATGGACCGTTCTGAGCAGGCACGTCGCACCCGTCGCGTGGGCGCCGCTTATCGCGCTGCTCGGCTCGCGGGTCCCCGAAGTGATGGTCGGATCGCTGGTCGTGGAGACCGTCTTCGCGTGGCCCGGGGTGGCGGCTGCGACCGTCGACGCCGCGCTCGGGGCCGACTTCGCGCTGCTCGCCGCGGTGACGGTGGCGGCGTCGCTCACCGTCCTGGTCGGCACGTGGCTCGCCGACTGCCTGCTGCTCGTCGCCGACCCGAGGGTGCGGATCGATGCGTGATCGGGCGGTGGGGCGGGGTGATGCTCGTGGCCGTGGTGGCGTTCGCCCTGGTGTGGCCCGTGATCGCGCCCGCGGGCATGGTGTCGTCGGGGTACCTGTCGGCCGACCTGCCGCCGACGTGGGCGCACCCGATGGGCACCGACGGGCTGGGGCACGACCTGTCCGTCCGGGTGGCGCAGGCGCTGCGGGTGTCGCTCGCGGTCGCCGCGGGCGCCGCGGTGCTCGCCGGGGTGCTCGGGGTGGCGGTGGGCGCCGGAGCGGCGGCGTGCGGTGGCCGGGTCGACGCGGCACTCATGCGCTGCACCGACGCGGTCGCCGCCGTGCCGCACCTGCTCGCCACGGTCGTGGTGGTGGCATTGTTCCGGGGGTCGCTCGCCGCCATCGTGGTGGCCCTGGCGCTGACGCATTGGCCGGCCGTCGCGCGGGTGGTGCGGGCCGAGGCGCAGACGATCATGGCGTCGCGGTACGTCGCCGCGTCCCGCGTCGCCGGGGCGTCCCCGCTGCAGCTCGCGCGGTGGCACGTCCTGCCGGCCGTGGTCGGGCAGGCCGGCCTCGCGACGGTGCTCATGGTCCCGCACGCCGTGTGGCACGAGTCGACCCTGTCGTTCCTCGGCATCGGCATGCCGCCCGAACGGCCGAGCCTCGGCACACTCGTCGCGCTGTCCCAGCCCGGCCTCCTGCTCGGCCGGTGGTGGCCGCTGGCCTTCCCCACCGCCGCGCTCATCGCGGTGACCGTGGCGGTGGCGCTGCTGGGGCCCGGGACGCCGGGGCGCAGGGCGGCACGACGCGGGGCGGTGCGACGCGGGGTCCCCGTAGGTGGCCACAACCCCGGCGACCACCACCGCGACGACGACGAGGTGGGCGCCAGCCGGGCGGGCCTGACGGTGGACGATCTCGTGGTGGCGCACCGGGATCCGGGCTCGGTGCGGGCGGTCGACGGGGCATCCCTGCGGATCGAGACGGGCCGGGTCGTGGCGATCATCGGGCCGTCGGGCGCCGGCAAGTCCAGTCTGCTCGACGCCTGCGCCGGGCTGACCCCGGCGGGCGCGATCACCGCAGGCCGCGTGGACGTGGGCCCCGGCGGGTCGACCGGACACGTCCCCCAGTCCGCGGCGGCCGCGTTCACCCCGACCCGGCACCTGCGGGGGCAGCTCGAGGAAGGACTCGCCGTCGGGCGCCGGGGCCGCGGCGACCGCCGCGCCCCTGACGTCGACGTCCTCTGCCGGCTCGCGAGGGTCGACCCCGCCCTGGCTGACCGGTACCCGCACCAGCTCTCGGGCGGGCAGCTGCGCCGGATGGCGATCGCGGCCGCGCTGAGCACGAACCCCACCGTCCTGCTCGCCGACGAACCCACCACCGGCCTGGATGCCGACCTGGCCCGGGCCGTCCTGACGACGCTCCGCCGACTGGCCGACGACACCGGGCTCGCAGTGCTGCTCGTGACCCACGACCACGCCGCGCTCGCGGAGAGTGGCGTCGCCGACGAGGTCCTCGAGATGCGTGGCGGTAGGCTCCGGCCGATCGCGGAGCTGGTGTCGCCATGACGCTGTCGGCACGCGGGGTCGCCTTCCGGCACGCCGGGGCCGACGGATTCACGTTGCCCCCGACCGATCTGACCGTGCGCGGGGGCCGGATCACCGCGCTCGTGGGTCCCTCCGGAAGTGGGAAGACCACCCTCGCGCATCTGCTCGCCGGGTTGCTGACGCCCACAGCCGGGGCGGTGACGGTGACCGACGAGCCCGGGACGCCGACCAACGGCCCGGGTGTGCGGGCGGTGCGGCGCCGGCGCGGCCGACTGCCCGGGCACACGGCGCTGCTGAATCAGGACCCGATGGCGTCGGCGGACCCCCGGATGACGCTCCGGCAGATCATCGCGCTTCCCGGACGGCTGCGCGGGATACCGGTGGACGTGGGCGCGCTCGCCCTCGAGGTCGGTGTGGATCCCGGCCTACTCGACCGTCGGCCCGGACAGGTCTCCGGCGGACAGCTCCAGCGCTCCTGCCTCGCCCGGGCGCTGGCCCAGCGGCCGCGCTACCTGCTCGCCGACGAGCCCACCGCGCATCTGGACCCCGAGAGCACGAACGCGATCGCGGGCGTCCTGCGGGCTCGCGCAGACGGGGGGCTCGGGGTTCTCGCGATCACCCATGATCAGCGGCTCGCAGCCGACTGGGCCGACGTCGTCCACACGATGGGCGACGCCGCCGGGAGCTAGTTCAGCCCGGCGTAGGAGTGCAGGCCCGAGACCACGATGTTGATGAAGAACAGGTTGAACACCAGCACGGCGAAGCCGGCGATGTTGATCCACGCCGCCTTCTTGGGGCCCCAGCCGCTGGTCGCACGGGCGTGCAGGTAGCCCGCGTAGAGCACCCAGGAGATGAACGACACCGTCTCCTTGGGGTCCCAGCCCCAGAAGCGGCCCCACGCGCTCTCCGCCCACACGGCGCCGAGCAGGATGCCCACGCCGAACACCGGGAAGCCGATGACCGTGGTGCGGTACGCGAGGCGGTCGAGGGTCTCGGCGGCCGGCAGTGGACGGGCCAGGCGGGCGCCCCACCCGTGCTCCTGCCCCTGCGGCTGCCACACGCGGATGAGATACATGATCGACACGACACCGGGGATGAGCAGGATGCCCGAGCCCAGCGCGATGATCGACACGTGGATCGGCAGCCAGTATGAGCGAAGCGCCGGCACCACGGGCGCGGCGTCCGAGTACAGGTGGGTCCCGCCGAAGAACAGCAGCACCAGGATCGGCACCAGCAGATACGGCCACACCACCTGCAGTGCGGGCTTGCGCAGCCAGATCAGCCCCGCCGCCACCGCCAACAGCGTGCTGCCCAGGATGAACTCGTACATGTTGCCCCACGGGAACCGCTCCGTGGACAGCCCCCGCAGGACGAGGGACGCGGCGTGGAACACGAACCCGAGCACCACGAACAGCTGCGCGATCCGCGCCCAGCGCACGTTGCCGGCCGAGGCCCGCTCCTCGTCGCCGGTGTCGGTGAGGGACCGCGACTCGGTCAGCCCGGTCCCGCCGGCCGTGACCAGCTCCTTCTCCGAGACCTTGGCCACGCGGAAACCCGCGTAGTAGATCAGCGACGCGATCAGCGCCAGTGCATAGATCCCGAAGGCCGTCCGGAACGCCAGGTCCGAGTAGGTGGCCAGCGTCTCGTCGATGGGCAGGCCCTGTGCGAGGGTCGAAGTGATCACCGGGTGTCGTCCTTCCGCGCAGCGTCGGCGGCGGTACCGCGACTAGTTGAAGTGTGGCCCGTGTCGGCCTCACCCGGCAACACGGGTGTGACAGTCGCCGCCGAGACCAGCCGGTCCCGGAGCTCGTCGAACTCGCTTCCCCAGCCCGATCGGTCCGTCTTGGCCAGGCCACCCAGATCGACACGGGTGACCTCGTCGTCGTCGACACTCACCCGCGCCCAGATCCTCCGGCGCCGCACCATCAGGCTGAGCACCAGGCCCGCCATCATCACGGCGGCGGACACTCCGACCCAGATCTGCGTGGGGTCGGAGGAGACCTGGATGTTGACGAACTCCTCGGCGCCGTCGAACCGCACCTCGGTGCCGTCGGGCAGGGTCGTGGATTCGCCGGGCTTGAGGTTGACGCGGGCCTCGCGGTTGAGCGCGCCGGTCTCGATGAGGTCCGGCTCGAGCGAGAAGACCGACTGCGGGCGGCCCGTGTCCAGGCCGGCGTCCCCGCGGTAGACGTCGATCGCCACCGCCGGGTCGTCCATGCGCGGGAACCGCGAGCTCAGCAGGGTGCCCTCGAACTGCGCGGTCGGCGCGAACAGGCCCTGGATGGCGATCTGCTGCGTCCGCCGCTCGGCCAGATCGGGGTACATGCCAGCGGGCGGGTCGAAGCGCATGATGCCCGAGGACAGGAACGTCTGCAGCTCGGTCGGCGTCCAGTGCTGGGTGTCCGTGCGGGTCTCGCCGTTCGGGTACGTCACCGTGAACGTCGGCGCGAAGCCGTGACCCTGCAGATAGACGCGCGTGGAACCGATGCGCAGCGGGTGGTTGACCCGCATCTCGAACGGCTCCCACGTGTCCGGGTCGGTCGTGGTGACCTCCTCCGTGTACCGCACGTTGGAGGTGAACATCTCGGCCTGCCCGTTGGGCAGATAGTCGGCGCGGAAGTCCTCGACCTTGATGCAGAACTGCTCGAGGTCCGTGCCGTCCACCAGCAGGCCGGCGCGGAACGAGTCGTACGCGCTGGGCGTGGTGTTGCAGAACGCCGGGGACTCCTCATTGGCGACGATGACGCGCATGCCCTCGGCGTAGACGAACTTGCCGGCCGCGAACATGACGAGCAGCGCGAGCAGGCCGAAGTGGAAGACGATGTTGCCGACCTCGCGCGAGTAACCGCGCTCGGTGGACAGCTCGATGGTGCCGGGGACGCGGCCGTCGCCGTCGTTGCGGCGGACCCGGCCCTTGAGCTCGCGGCGGATCTGGTCCGCGGCCTGCTCCGGCGTGGCCGTGGTCCGGTATGCGGCGTGGTGCGGCAGGCGGGACAGGTTGCGCGGGGTCAGCGGCGGGGGCGTGCGCAGCTGGCGGACCAGCTCGAAGCAGCGCGGGGTGAGGCAGCCGACCAGCGAGACGAACAGCAGGACGTAGATGGCGGTGAACCACCAGCTGCTGAAAACGTCGAACAGTTGGAGCTTGTCGTAGGTCTCGCCCAGCCACCCGTTCTCGGCGATGTACTCGTTGACGTTGCCCTCGTTGAGGCTGCGCTGTGGCAGGAGCGCGCCCGGGATGGCGGCGACGGCCAACAGGAACAGCAGGATCAGCGCCGTGCGCATGGCGGTGAGGGTGCGCCACGCGTTGCGGAGGAACGCGGTGACGGCAGCGGTTCTGGGCATGGGGTCCATCTGCGGGTCGCGGCGCGCCGAGGCGGCTCGGGGCGTGGCTCGGCGCCGGTCGCACCCAGGCTAGTGGGGCGAACCTGAGCGGATCCTGGCAGGGTATGGCCAACTGCGGGGAGGTCGCGCCGGGTGTGGCGGGGGTCTCCGGCCGGCTGCCGGAGCCTCCCCCGCCGCGGGGGTTCCTGGG
>NZ_JABFAN010000037.1:0-386 GCF_017168155.1 Dietzia sp. KRD202
CGTTAAGGGTCAGCAGGTCGAGGTCTTTTTGGGCGTGCACCCAGATTTGCTCTTCGCCCGCTTCGTCTTCAAAGCGCAGCTCGTTAAAGCCGTCCGCCTTGTGGCTTTGGGTGCGGATGACCGTGCGGGTTTTGTAGGCTGGCAGTGGGTAGGGCGGCCGGTTAACCGCGTGGTAGGTGCGCCCCGTGATGAGCGGCTGATCTGGGTCTCCCTCCAAGAACGACAAAATGACCTCATGCCCGATCCTGGGGATAGCCATGCTGCCGTAACCGCCGCCCGCCCAGCCCTGGGCGACGCGCACCCAGCAGCTGGCGGTTTCGTTAGAGGCGGAGTAGCGATCCCAAGGAAACTGTACTTTGACCCGGCCATATTTGTCGCAGTAGATC
>NZ_JABFAN010000038.1:0-391 GCF_017168155.1 Dietzia sp. KRD202
ACCTCACGCTCCGCCAGTGGCTGAGCGGGCCGGTACCGGCCGAGCGGGCCCGTACGGGCCTCACAGCTCCGCGAGCAGCTCCGCCTTCTTCGCGCTGTACTCGTCGTCCGTCACGAGCCCCGCCTGATGCAGCTCCCCGAGGTGATGTATCCGCTCGGCGATGTCCGCCGGGTCGCGCCGCCCGGCGTTCACCAGGACCGGGGCCGGGACGGCCGGCGCGCTCGCGGTCCGGCGTACGGATTCCAGTACGGCGGCGGCGAAGGGCAGCGACTCGTGCACCGGCCCGTAGCCGAGGCCGAAAAGCACCGCCGCGGGATCCTGGTCCGCCGCGACCCCGACCTCGGCACCCTCCCGGGGCAGCAGGCGGAGGTGGCCGTCCAGGGCCTCGGGG
>NZ_JABFAN010000039.1:0-1002 GCF_017168155.1 Dietzia sp. KRD202
ACCCCGACCCGCCCCAACCGCACGGGAGGCCCCATGACCACCGCACGAGGCGACTCGCTGGACCGTCTCGGCGCGCGCATCCGGCACCACCGCCGCCAACTCGGACTGACGCTCGTCGAGGTGGCCGACCAGGCCGGGATCTCGCAGCCCTTCCTCAGCCAGATCGAGCGCGGCAAGGCGGCCCCGAGCATGTCCACGCTCGAGGGGCTCGCCCACGCCCTGGGCACGACCCAGGCCCACCTCCTCGACGCGGTCAACACAGGCGGGGCCTCCGACCCCGGCGGCGCCGGCGGCTCCGGCCAGGACCCGGCCCATTCCGACCGGGTCGACGTCCAGCGCTCCACCGAGGGCGCCACCCTGACCCGGGCGGAGGGCACGGTCGGCGGTCACACCCGACTCCTGCCCGGAGGCCCGGGGGGCACGCAGTTCCTCGAGTTCGTGGAGACCAACCACGTCCCGGGCCGGTTCTTCGAACACCCCGGCCAGGAATGGCTCTACGTCACCCGGGGCACCGTCCTGCTCGAGGTCGGCGATTCGCTCACCCGACTCGAGGCGGGCGACGTCGCGAGGTACAACGGCGCCCTCCCCCATCGCTGGTACGTCCCCGACGGCGGCGAGGCATGCCTCATCGTCGCCCGACCAGGCTGATACCGGCCCGCCGCCCTGACCTGCGGCGCCCTGCAGAGGGCGAGCAGGGCACCGCAGGTCAGACGGTGTGCCCACCCGGCAACGCCGCCGCATCGCCTGCCCGGCGCGGACCCCGATCCCGCCCTCCTCCGACCAACCCGACCGCGGCTCGCCCAGGCCTCCCACCAGCGGCGCCCTGCCAAGGGTGCGCAGGGCGCCGCAGGTCAGTGGGCACCGGGGCCAGGAGACGAGGACGACGACGACGAGCTCGGCGCCCTTTTCCCACGCCGTCCAACTCCGACCGCACTTTCGATCAGTTCGACGCGACCGCCTTGTCGCACCTAGAACATATGGTCGACCCATGACCAACTCCTC
>NZ_JABFAN010000040.1:0-383 GCF_017168155.1 Dietzia sp. KRD202
CTCTTCTTATCTATTACACTAAAGAATGGTAAGTATATTAAAGCACTTAAAGCAATTATTAACACTTGCACTAACGCAACTCTCCAGCCATCTACACCACCTGCTAAGAATCCTGACATTAATACTGGAGTTCCAAGAGGAACTATTGTTGTTAACCTTGGTACTACTTTAATGTATGTTAATATATATCCTATTACACTTGCTATTAATGGTGTACATATCCACGGAATTGCCATGTAAGGATTAAGCACCATAGGGGTCGCAAATACAATTGGTTCATTTATTCCACAGATATTAGATAATACTGCTAATTTTCCAAGAGTTTTATATTGCTTACTCTTAGCTCTCAAAGCCATATATATACAAAGTCCAAGAGTTGCCCC
>NZ_JABFAN010000041.1:0-413 GCF_017168155.1 Dietzia sp. KRD202
GTTCGGCTGGATTTTCCGACCCTTCAACCGTTTCTTTAACGCCAGCTCCAACAAGTACCAGGGCGGCGTGGCTCGTTCCCTGAAGCATCGTGGCGCGGTGTTTGTGGTCTACGCGCTGTTGCTGCTTGGTACCGGCGTGATGTTCAAGGCAGTGCCGCCCGGGTTTATCCCGGTGCAGGACAAGCTGTACCTGATTGCGGGCGTCATCCTGCCGGAAGGCGCGTCTCTGGAGAGAACCGACCAGATGCTTCAGGATGTTGTGGATATTGCCATGGAGACCGAGGGCGTGGAGCACGCCATTGCCTTTCCCGGCCTGAACGCGCTGCAGTTCACCAACACCTCCAACACCGGTGTGGCGTTTCTTACCCTCAGTTCCTTTGGTGAGCGCAGCCTTAGCGCCGCGGAGATAAACG
>NZ_JABFAN010000042.1:0-432 GCF_017168155.1 Dietzia sp. KRD202
ATCATAGTTATATTCAGCAGTTTCATCACTACAATAAAAATTATTATTAAACCAATTATAAATAGTTCCCGATGTTAATATGCTAGCTTCAAGAATATATTTATTAGGAACCGCAGAAACACTACAAATAACTTTACTAACTGGATCAATATGAATCTTGTCAGAAGAAGTAATAACAAATGATCCTGTTCCTGTGGTCACTTGAGTATCACCTTCATTAATCACACCATTTCCCATTGCACTACATTGCTGATCACCACCAGCTGAAATTACAGGAATCCCTGTTTTTAATCCAGATAGTTTTGAAAAATCATCAGTTGTATATCCCACAATGGAACCTTGTCCACCCAAAGTACATAATTTATCTTCATCTATATCAAATAAGTTAAGTAAATCAGCATCCCACTTAAGAGTATGTAAATTCATTAATAG
>NZ_JABFAN010000043.1:0-424 GCF_017168155.1 Dietzia sp. KRD202
GTGCTGCTGTTACTGCGCCCAGTCAGGATACCGCCACTGATCTCGTAGAAACGATACTGAGTCGCGCTCATGTGCCGCGTCATAGCAACGAACTGTGGGTGCTGGTGGACGATAAAGAGGCCACCCTTAGCGTGTTTCGGGGTAACGCGCTGCTGGAGCGGTTTGCGCCCATATCACTTGGCCGTGCTGGGGCTAAAACCCAACGGGTTCGCGGCGATAATGTGACTCCCATGGGGGAGTTTCATGTCAACCGTTTTAATTACGAAAGCCAGTGGCGTACCTTCATAGGCATTGATTACCCAACCCCAGCGCACGCTAGAATGGCGCTGGAAAAAGGGATTTATACCCAAGCTGATTATGATGACTACTTCGACTACTATCGACGTTATGGTCACCCCCCGCAAAATACCGCACTGGGTGGGGC
>NZ_JABFAN010000044.1:0-437 GCF_017168155.1 Dietzia sp. KRD202
CCGCCGGCCCCGCAACCGGCGACGTCTGCTCGTCAGCTGTAGAGGTGGTAGCGCCCCCACTGTCGGCGCACCTCTGCGGCCGCACCGTCGCCGTCGGCGCCGACTGCACTGCTCGCGGTGGACAGAAGCGCGGCCAGGAGGACCCGGGCCTGCCCGGATCGCAGGTATCCGCAGCTCAGCACGCCACGAGCGGCGAGCTCCGCGCCACCGCCCGGGCCGCCGTAGGTCGAGGTCGCCTCACCCCGCGGCACCCGGCTGGACGCCACCACCACGATGTCCGGCCGGTCGTCCGCCAACCGTGCGACCGCGTCCGCGACGAGCGGGGGCAGGTTGCCGGATCCCGACCCCTCCAGGACCAGTCCGCGCGCCCCGGCCTCGACACACGCGTGCACCGCGACCGCGTCCGCGCCGGGCGGGCACGCCACGACGTCGACGCG
>NZ_JABFAN010000045.1:0-1753 GCF_017168155.1 Dietzia sp. KRD202
CGTGACCGACACCCCCACCCCGACCCGCGACGCGCTCGCCCTGGCCTCCGACATCAGCGCCGGTGCCACCAGCGCCGCCGAGGTGCTCGAGACCGCGATCGCCCGTATCGAGCGGCTCGACCCGGAGCTCAACGCGATGGTCTCCACCCGGTTCGACGCCGCGCGCGCCGAGGTGGAGGCCGGCCTGCCCGACGGCCCGCTGCGCGGGGTGCCGATCGTCATCAAGGCGCTCGGCACCGACGTCGCCGGACTGCCCGCCGCCGACGGCTCCCGGCTGCTCGCCGACGTCGTCGCAGACGTCGACAGCACCGTCGTACAGCGCTACAAGGCGGCCGGGATGGTGGTGCTCGGCACGACCAACGTGCCCGAGATGGGCAAGTCCACCACCACCGAATCGCTGCTGCACGGCCCGTGCCGCAACCCCTGGGACACCGGGTACTCGACGGGCGGGTCGAGCGGCGGGTCGGCGGCGGCCGTCGCCTCGGGCATGGTGCCGGTCGCGCACGGCACCGACGGCGGCGGCTCCATCCGCATCCCCGCCGCGATGTGCGGCCTGGTAGGCCTCAAGCCCAGCCGCGGGCGCGTACCGACGTGGCCGCACCCCGACGCCCTCTCGTCGCCACTGTCCTACCACCACGCCCTGACCACCACCGTCCGCGACAGCGCCGCGCTGCTCGACGCCGTCGCCGGCCACCGCCCCGGCGACTCCTACGGTGCGCCCACGCCGCCGCGCCCGTTCCTCGAGGAGGTCGGCGCGGAACCCGGCCGCCTGCGCATCGGGCTGCTGCGCGTCGCGCCCGGACCGTTCCCCACCGACCCCGCCTGCAGCGCCGCGGTCGATCACACCGCCGAGCTGCTCGCCGGGCTCGGCCACGACGTGCGCGAGGTGGAGCTGGACGTCGACGTGCTGGAGGGGATGTCGGCCGTCGGCGCCATCATGGGCGCCCAGCTGCGGGCGACCATCGACGCGCGCCTCGCGGCGCTGGGAAGAGATCTCGACGACGACGACATCGAGCCCTGGACCCGGGTGATCCTCGACAACGCCATGACCCACTCGGCCCCCGACGTCGCGCGGGCCCTGCAGACCGCCACCCGGACCGGCTGGCGCGTGGCGGAACTGTTCGGGCCAGGTGGCGTGGACGTGCTGATGCTGCCGACGCTGCCCTCCACCACCCCGGAGCTGGGTTACCTCGACCCGACCGACCCGGAGGCGATGTGGACGCGGTCCTCGGCGTTCTCGGTGTGCACGAGCATGTTCAACCTCTCCGGGCAGCCGGCCATCTCCCTGCCGCTGGCCGCGGACGACCGCGGGTTGCCCGTGGGCCTGCAGCTGGTCGCCGACTACGGGCGCGAGGACCTGCTGCTGCGGCTGTCGGGGCAGCTCGAGGCGGCCGCGCCGTGGGCCACCGTGGCGCCGGGGTACGACGGGTGGTGACGGGCCCGGCCAGACGAGTGGCCTGAGCTGGCCCGCGTCCGGGCCTCCTGGGTTCCTGGGCTCCCGGCACGCTTGGCATCCGCTCCGCGCCTGGCGTCTCGCGCTCGCCGAAGTGCGCCCATTTCGGCGCAGCCGCCCCCTGGCATGGCGTCTCGCTCCCGGAAATGCACGGGATCTCACCAGCCGCTCCTGGCCGTGGCGTCTCGCCCACCCCGCGGTGCGCGCGAGACGCCACGTTGGGGCGCGGCTGTGAGCGGCGCGGCTGTGAGCGGCGAGGCTACTGTCCGCCTGGCCCGCCTCGCCCACCCCGCCTCGCCC
>NZ_JABFAN010000005.1:0-32535 GCF_017168155.1 Dietzia sp. KRD202
GGCCCAGGCCGGCGGTGCGCGCGGCCTCGACGGCGGTGTCGACGGCGGCGTGCGCACCGATCCGGGTGAACAGCAGCTGGTAGGCGCCCAGCCGCACGAGATCGAGGACCGGCGGATCGATCTCCTCGACGGGCCGGGACGCCGCAAGCACGATCACCCGGTCGAGCAGTCCCTGTGCGCGGAGCGTGCCGTAGGTCAACTCCGTGGCCAGCGCCGCGTCGCGTGTGTCCAGCTTGGCGCGGCGCAGTTCCGCCGGCAGGGCCAGGTTGGCGTAGGCGGCGCGTTCCCGCACGGCCGCCATGACCGCCAGCGCGACGGTCCTGGCGTCGGGACGGGGCTGCTTCTGCTGCTTCTGCGGACGGGAGTCCGGACGTCGCCGGCGGTCCGACTGCGGGCGGTTTCCTCCACCGCTCTTCGGGCGTCCCTGTCCGCCCCCGCGGCGGGAATCGGGCCCCTGTCCGCGGCCCTGTCGGTCGTCGGCGCTCACTCGAACACCGCGCCCTCGTCGAGGCGGGCGCCGCGCACCCAGTCCAGTGCGTTCATCATCTTCTTGCCGGGGGGCTGGATGGTCTCGATCGCCATCGGTACCGTCGCGGTGCCCACGAGGAACGACCGCTTGTCCCACGAGATGAGGCCGGGCCCGAGGTCCGTGGGTGGATCCTCGGCAGGGCGGGCCGAGCCGATCTTCACCCGTTCGCCGCCGAGGGTCGTCCAGGCCCCCGGCGCCGGGGTGACCGACCGGATGTGCCGGTCGACGGCCAGGGCGGGATCACTCCATCGCACCCGCGCGTCGTCGACCGTGAGCTTCGGTGCATGGGAGGCGCCGTCGGCCGGTTGGGGAACAGCGCGGAGCTCTCCCGTCTCGATCCCGTCCAGTGTCGCCGCCAGCAGCCCGGCGCCGGACACGGCGAGTCGGCCGAGCAGGTCACCGGCCGTGTCGCGGGGCCGGACGGTCTCGGTCATCGTCCCCAGCACCGGGCCGGTGTCCATGCCCTCGTCCAGCAGGAACGTCGTCGCGCCGGTGACCTCGTCACCGGCGGCGACGGCGGCGTTGACCGGGGCGGCCCCCCGCCATGCGGGGAGCAGGGAGAAGTGCAGGTTGATCCACCCGTGGGTGGGGATGTCGAGGACGGGGCGCGGAACGAGGTGGCCGTAGGCGACCACCGGCACCGCGTCGGGTGCCAGCGCGCGCAGTCGCTCCGCGAACTCGGGGTCGCGGGCGTTCGGCGGGGTGAGGACCTCGATGCCCGCGGCGCAGGCCGCGGCCGCCACGGGGCTGCGGGACAGTCCCCGACCGCGGCCGGTGCGGGCGTCGGGACGCGAGACGACGGCGACGACCTCGTGACGGTCACTGTCGAGCAGCGCCTGCAGGGACGGGACGGCGACCTCCGGGGTGCCGGCGAAGACGAGACGCACTTCTCACCTCACCGCCATCGCGTCGGAGAGCGTGTCGTAGATGACGCCGCCGCTGACCGCGGCGCTGCCGAACCAGCTGGCCGAGCGGACCTCGGCCATCGCCTCGCGTCGGCGCTCCGGGGTGAGGCGTTGCAGGAACAGCACCCCGTCCAGGTGGTCGGTCTCATGCTGGACGGCGCGGGCGAGGATGCCCTCGGCCTCGAAGCTGACGGGCTCGCCGTGCACGTCGACTCCGCGGGCCCGGACGCGGGCGAACCGCTCCGTGGGCAGTGAGATCCCGGGGATGGACAGGCAGCCCTCGTTGACGTGGGTCTTCTCCTCGCCGATCGGCTCCCACTCGGGATTGACCAGGTGACCCTCCCGCCCGCCGCAGCTGTAGACGAACACGCGGGTGGACAACCCGATCTGGGGCGCCGCGAGCCCGGCGCCCTCCTCGTGCGCGACGGTGTCCATGAGGTCCGCCACGGTGCGTGCCAGCCTGTCGTCGAAGGAGGTGACGGGGTCGGCGGGGGTCCGGAGGACCGGGTCGCCGAAGAGCCGGACGGGATGGACGGACATGCGTATCGGGTCTCCTGGCAGGCGTCGGTGCTGAACGGCCATTCTAGGCGCTCCGTCGGCGTGCGCCGTCGTCGGCGGTCGGCCGGACGCACGGCGGGGCGGTCAACCGATGTGGACGGGGTCCAGACGAACCCGGACCGAGTGGCTGTGGCGGCGTCCGGAGCGCCGGAGGACCAGTGCCCGGAGCTCTGCCGCGACCTCGGCGAGGACGGGCGGGGGCACCCGGAACAGCACACGCTCCGGGTCCTCCACCTCGTCATGACCAGGGAGCTCCTCCCCGGCGGGCAGATCCACCGGACCCAGTACCTCGACACGGTCCGTGAGGCGGAAGTCCTCGAGGACCTCGGCGAGCGCGGCGGCCGGCCCGTCGACCGCGATCATGTGCACCGCCGGCGGGAACCCGACCTCGGCGCGGTCCGCGAGCTCCCGTTCGGCCCAGCCCTGGGGATCCCACCGGACCAGCGCCTGGGCGACCGCGGACTCGGATTCGGCGGACAGGAACACCCTGCCCCCCTCGTCGGCGGGACGGACGAGACCGGCCGCCCCGATCCACAGGCGCAGGGCGTGCTGGACGGCCCGCAGGTCGGGTCGGCCGAGAAGCGCCCACGAGTCCAGGAGCAGTGCGGCCCCGTACCCGCCCTCGGCGACGGGTTCCGCTCCCGGGGTGGCGACGATGATCGCCGGGCTCGCGGGCACGGTGTCCAGGATCTCCCCTCCCCCACTCGTGCGGATCCGGACACCCGGGAACATCCGGCCCAGCTCTTCCGCCGTGCGGCCTGCCCCCACCACCCCGGCCCGCAGCGCCCGTGACCCGCAGGCCACGCAGCGGAAGCTCGGCTCGGGGGCCCCGCACCACCCGCACGCCAGCTCCACCGGCCCGTGGACCTCGTCCATCCTCCCGGCGCGGAGCGGGCCGTTGCACCGGCGACACCGCGCCGGGGTCCGGCACGACCCACACAGCAGCGTGGGGATGTACCCCTTGCGGGGCACCTGTACGAGGACCGGGGCGTCCACGTCGATCGCTTCCCGGGCCATCGTCAACGCCACGGCGGGCAGCCGCGTGCGGCCCCCCGCGACGTCGCGGGCCTGCACCGGGTCGGCGTCGGTCACGGCGACCACGCGGGGCGCGAGCTCGCGGGTCAGTCCGGGGCGCGGGCGGATCTCGTGTGCCCACCCGGAGCGGACGTATTCGGCGACCTCGGGGGTCCGGTCCACCGACGACAGCAACAGGGGTACCCCCTCGAGGGCCGATCGCTGCGCGGCGATGTCACGCGTGTGGGGGTACGGGGCACGCGGCTCGACGAACGAGTCGTCCCCGTCGTCGTGCAGCACGATGAGACCGAGTTCGGGCAGGGGGGCGAAGACCGCGCTCCGGGTGCCCACGACGATCCGGGCGTGGCCGCGGATCGCCCGCAACCAGCGTCGGTACCGGGCGGACGGCCCGACCCCGGCGGACAGATCCGTGACGAGGTCCCGACCGGCCGCGCCGCCGCCGACGACCTCGCGACAGGCCGCGGTGAGGCGGTCGACGTCCCGCTGGTCCGGGACGATCAGGAGGACCTGGAGTCCACGACGACGCAGTGAGTCGGCGAGGGTCGCCAGGGCACCGGCCCAGTCCCGTCCCGGCGGGACCGTCCACACCCCGCGGGCGGGGACGGCGCCGGTCGCGGCCTCGAGGAACCTCGCGACCATCGGGTGGTCGCCCCACCCCTCCGGCATCTCTACCGGCCCTACCGGCCCCACCGACACCCCCAGAGGCGGCCCCGGCTCGGGAACGGACTTCTCGGCGGCGGCGTGGCGCGGCGGGATCGCCAACCGGATCACGTCCGAGCGCATACCCACCCACCGCCGTGCGACCAGGTCGACCAACCGGAGCAGGTCCGGGGTGAGGACGGGCTCGGGTGACACGACCCGCTCGAGCCAGGCGAGTTCCCCCTGGTGATCGGTCTGCGCGCGCCGCTCGACGAGGAAACCGTCGACCAGCCGCCCGGCGAACCTCACCCGCACCCGCACCCCCGGCACCGCCTCGGCGGAGAGGGACTCGGGGACCAGGTAGTCGAACTCCCGGTCGAGATGGAAGACCCCGAGCAACGGCAGGACCCGGGCCACGGGGGCATCGGCCGCCGCGACCCGGGTCGCTGGGCGCGTGGTGGTCACGTCCGGAATACTCGCACCCCGCTACGACACACGGGGTGACGGCGTCAGAGTCCGGCGGCCTGCTTGAGTTCGTCGACGCGGTCGGTGCGCTCCCAGGGCAGGTCGATGTCGGTGCGGCCGAAGTGTCCGTAGGCGGCCGTGGGGGCGTAGATCGGACGCTTGAGGTCCAGGTCGCGGATGATCGCACCGGGCCGCAGGTCGAACACCTCGGTCACCGCCTGCTGGAGCCGGTCGATGTCGACCTTCTCGGTGCCGAACGCCTCGACGAACAACCCGACCGGGGCGGCCTTGCCGATGGCGTAGGCGACCTGGACCTCGACGCGCTCGGCCAGGCCGGCGGCGACGATGTTCTTGGCGACCCAGCGCATGGCGTAGGCGGCGGAGCGGTCCACCTTCGACGGGTCCTTGCCGGAGAACGCGCCGCCACCGTGGCGGGCCATGCCGCCGTAGGTGTCGACGATGATCTTGCGTCCGGTCAGGCCGGCGTCGCCCATCGGGCCGCCGAGCACGAACCGGCCGGTCGGGTTGACCAGCAGTCGGAAGTCGGCGGTGTCGATCCCACCGGCGGCCTCGGCCAGGACCGGGTCGATCACGTGCTGCGTGAGGTCGTCGCGCAGGGTGGTCTCCAGGTCGATGCCGTCGGCGTGCTGGGTGGAGATGACGATGGTGTCCAGCCGGACCGCGCGGTCGCCGTCGTACTCGATGGTGACCTGGGTCTTGCCGTCCGGGCGCAGGTAGGCCAGCGTGCCGTCCTTGCGCACCTCGGTCAGCCGCCGCGAGAGGCGGTGGGCCAGCGCGATGGGCAGTGGCATGAGCTCGGGGGTGTCCGAGCAGGCGTAGCCGAACATCAGGCCCTGGTCGCCGGCACCCTGGCGGGCGATGGCGTCCTCGACCGAGTCTGTGGAGGTGCGGGCCTCGTGGGAGGTGTCCACGCCCTGGGCGATCTCCGGCGACTGCTGCCCGATCGAGATCGACACGCCGCAGGAGACGCCGTCGAAACCCTTGTCCGAGGAGTCGTAACCGATCTCGACGATCTTGTCGCGGATGAGCTGCGGGATCTCCACGTAACCGGTGGTCTTGACCTCGCCGGCCACGTGGACCATGCCGGTGGTGACCATCGTCTCCACGGCCACTCGGGCCGCCGGGTCCTGCTCCAGCATCGCGTCCAGGATCGAATCTGAGATCGCGTCACAGATCTTGTCCGGATGCCCCTCGGTCACGGACTCGCTGGTGAACAGCCGACGTGCCTGCGTCACAGTGGTTCTCTCTTCCATGGTGGGATCGCGTGTGATCGTTGCCGATCGCGTGGGGACAGACTAGTCGGTGCGGTCTGCGTCACTCCGCCCGGTCCGCCCGCGAGCGATCCCCACGATCGCGTCGAGTAGACGGTCGGCCAGGAGGTCCTTGCTGGCGCGCTCGAGGGCCGTCTCGCCGCCGCCCGAGTCGAGGATCCAGCCGCCGTTGACGTCCTGTCCGAAGGTGGTGTCCCGTCCCACCTCGTTGACGACGAGGAGGTCGCACCCCTTCCGGGCGAGCTTGGCGCGGCCGTGCTCGAGGACCGTGCCCGACGCGTCCCCGGTCTCGGCGGCGAAACCCACGAGCACGCAGTCGGCCGGGACGTCCCCCGCCGCACGCGCGGAGACCAGGTCGGCGAGGATGTCCGGGTTCCGCCGGAGGCGGATCTCCGCGGGCTCCGATCCGCTGCCCTTCTTGAGCTTGGAGTCGGAGACGTCGGTGGGCCGGAAGTCGGCGACGGCGGCGGCCTTGACGACCACGTCCGCCCGGGCCGCTGCGCGCAGGGTCTGCTCCCGCAGTTCGAGGGCGGACTCGATGTGGACGACCTCGACGGCGGGCGGGGTCGGCAGATCGGAGGACGTCACCAGGGTCACCCTGGCACCCCGGGCAGCGGCCACCGCGGCGATCGCGTGGCCCTGCTTGCCCGAGCTGCGGTTACCGAGGAAGCGCACGGGGTCGATCTCCTCACGGGTACCTCCGGAGGTGACGACGATGCGCGTGTCGGCGAGGTCCCACGGCAGTGATCCGCCGTCGAGGAGGAGCCGGGCCAACCGCGCGATGTCGGGGGGCTCCGGTAGTCGCCCCGCGCCGGTGTCGGCGCCGGTGAGCCGGCCGGACGCCGGCGGCATGACGTGGATGCCGTCGCCTCGGAGGGTGTCGACGTTGCGACGCGTCGCGGGGTGCTCCCACATCTCGGTGTGCATGGCCGGGGCGAGGAGCACCGGACACCGCGCGGTGAGGAGTGTGGAGGTGAGGAGATCGTCGGCGCGCCCGCTCGCCGCGCGGGCCAGCAGGTCCGCGGTAGCGGGAGCGACGACGACGAGGTCCGCCCGTTGCCCGAGGGCGACGTGGCGGACCGAGGGCACGTCCGAGAACACCCCGGTGGACACCGGGTTCCCGGACAGCGCCTCGAAGGTGGCGGACCCGACGAATCGCAGGGCCGCCTCTGTGGGGACGACGTCGACGTGGCATCCGGACTCGGTGAGCAACCGGATGAGGCCACATGCTTTGTAGGCGGCGATCCCGCCGCCGACTCCGACGACGACGCGCGGGCTGCGCATGTCGTCCCCGGAGGGGCTCACTCGCCCTCGGCGCAATCGAGCAGGTCGGAGTGCAGCTCACGCAGCGCGATGGTGAGGGGCTTCTCGTGCAGCCCCGGGTCGACCAGCGGGCCGACGTACTCGAGGATTCCCTCCTCGATCTGGTTGTAGTACGAGTTGATCTGGCGCGCGCGCTTGGCGGCGAAGATCACGAGTGCGTACTTCGAGGACGCCCGCTCGAGCAGCTCATCGATCGGGGGATTCGTGATGCCGATCGGGGTGTCGTACAGCGGGGTGGCCGCTGCGGCTTCGGTGGTGGCCACTATGGGTTCTCCTCTGGGGTACTGCCTGGGGTCGGTGTCGTCGATGACACCCTGGTGACGCTTGGCTCGCCGCTAGTCGCGGCCGACCAGCAATGATACCAACTCGTCCACGGCCTTTTCGAGTTCGTCGTTGACGACGACCTCGTCGAACTCTCCGCGGGCCTCCATCTCGACCTTCGCGGTCTCGAGTCGGCGGCCCACCACGTCCTGCGGTTCGGTGCCCCGGCCACGCAGCCGGACCTCGAGTTCCTCCCACGACGGCGGGGCGAGGAACACGGTCCTGCCCTCCGGGATCGACTCGCGGATCTGGCGCACCCCGGCGAGGTCCACCTCGATGAGGACCGGTCGTCCCGCCTCGAGCGCGCGGTGCACCGGATCGGCGGGGGTCCCGGAGAGCTGCAGTCCGCGGTGGATCTCCGCCCACTCCAACATCCGACCCTCGGATACCGCTTTCCGGAAGTCCTCGGTGGACACGAAGTAGTAGTCGCGGCCGTCGACCTCCCCGGGCCGCGGGTCCCGTGTGGTCATCGACACGCTGAAGTAGAGGTCGGGGACGCACTCGCGGAGACGGGCGACGACGGTTGATTTCCCGACGGCGGAGGGGCCGGCCAAGACGATCAGCCGGCCCCTCTTCGCCGTCGTCTCCGGGGTGGCCCCGGATGACGGTGTGTTCATGCGTCGATCAGTCGACCGTGAAGTCGAACCGCTCGAGCAGTGCGCGACGCTGGCGGTCACCGAGACCACGCAGACGACGCGTCGGCGCGATCTCGAGCTCGGTCATGATCTCCTGAGCCTTGACCTTGCCGACCTTGGGCAGGGCCTCGAGCAGCGCCGAGACCTTCATCTTGCCGAGGATCTCGTCGCTCTCGGCATCCTTGAGCACCTGCTTGAGGTCGGTGCCGCCACGCTTCAGGCGCTCCTTGAGCTCAGCCCGGGCGCGACGGGCGGCAGCCGCCTTCTCCAGAGCAGCAGCGCGCTGCTCATCGGTCAACTGGGGAAGGGCCACAATTCCTCCGTCTCGTTCGTGTGTGTCTCATGACTCACGCGGATGTCCACCGTAGGACACCCCCGCCTGGTGTGCGGTGACCGGCCCCGGCGCGTCCGCGGGCTGCGGAACACCTCCGGGAGCGGGCGCTCCCTCGTGCTCACCGTACCCGGGCGGTTCCGCCGCCCCCGAGGGAGACTTCCACGGCTCCGGGCCTGATGACCTCAGCAACAGTACGCGGCCGACCGGCCGGGTACCAGACGGGGTCCCGCTGTGGCACCCCGTCTGATCTGCGAATTGACGGTTCGAGGTTGTATCGCACCCTAGCGCCGCCCGTCCCGGGGCGCGACGTGAACCGCCCGATTCCCGCGAGTCCGGAGGTCGGTGGCCGTGTCCGGTGGGACGCCGGTACACCCGAGTGGGACCTGGCCACTCACGAGTCGTCGGCGAACCTGTACCGTGCGGCCAGTTCGACGACCGTCGCGCGCATCGCCCCCACGTCGGGGCCCGCCCGCAGCACGTGCCGGGAGACGTTCACGAGCGTGTCCGGAAGCGCGGGACCGGCGATGCGCACCACGTCGTCGAGGGTGCCCCCCTGCTCCCCCACCCCCGGCATCAGGACGGGCCCGCGGAGGCCGCCGAGGTCCGGCGGGTCGGCGACCGTGGCACCCACGACCACCCCGAAGGACCCGGGCGCGTCCGCTCCGGCGCCCGCGTTCCGGCGGGACACCTCGTCCACGACCGTCTGCGCGACGGTCCCGGAGCCGCCCACGGACGCCTGCAGCGCGGAGGCCTCCGGGTTGGAGGTCCGGGCGAGGACGAACAGGCCCCGGCCGGAGGAGGCCGCCGTCTCGAACGCCGCGTCCAGTGCGCCCACCCCGAGGTACGGGGACACCGTGAGCGCGTCGCAGGCCAGCGGGGACCCGTCCCGCAGCCACGCGCGGGCGTACCCGGCCATGGTGGAGCCGATGTCGCCGCGTTTGGCGTCGGCCACCGACAGCGCCCCGCGCTCGCCGATCGCGCCCAGCAGCTCCTCCAGGACCCGGAACCCGGCGGACCCGTACTCCTCGAAGAACGCCACCTGGGGTTTGACCGCGGGGACCAGGTCCCCGAATGCCTCGAGCGACCGCCGCGAGAACTCCGCCACACCGGCCGCGTCGACGCCCAGGCCCCACGCCTCCAGCAGCGCCGGGTGGGGGTCGATGCCCACGCAGAGGTTGCCCCGCTCGGCGACCGCCCTGCGCAGGCGGGCGCCGAACGGGGCCGCGGTAGTCGTCACCGCGCCGCGTACCCGGCGTGCAGCTCCTGCAGGGGGCTGACGCTGACGTCGCCGCGCAGCATGGCCTCGATCCCGTGGACCGCCGCGGTGGCGCCCTGGACGGTGGTCACGCAGGGCACGCGGCGGGAGATCGCCGCGGAGCGGATCTCGTGGCCGTCGGCACGGGTGCCCCCGGTCGACGAGGCGATGTTGAGGATGAGGTCCACCTCGTCGGCGTTGATTCGGTCGACGATCGTGCGGATCGGCCGGCCGTCCTCGTAGACCGGGCCGGTGCCGGACTCGGTCAGCTTGGCCACGGTCTCGCAGGCGATGCCGTACCGGCGGAGCATGAGCGCGGTGCCCTCGGTGGCCAGCACCGTGAACCCGAGCGCCGCCAGCCGCTGGGCCGGGAACACCATCGACCGCTTGTCCCGGTTGGCCACCGAGACGAACACCGTGCCCGACAGCGGTAGCACGCCGTCGGCGGACAGCTGGCCCTTGGCGAAGGCCACGGCGAAGTCCGGGCCGATGCCCATGACCTCACCCGTGGACTTCATCTCCGGGCTGAGCAGGGACTCCACGGTGTCGCCCTCTGGGGTGCGGAACCGGTTGAACGGCAGCACCGCCTCCTTGACGGCGACGGGGGCGTCCGCGGGCAGGGAGCCGCCGTCCCGGTCGGACGGGAGCAGCCCCTCCGCGCGCAGGTCGGCGATCGACTCGCCCAGCATGATGCGGGCACACGCCTTGGCAAGGTGCACACCGGTCGCTTTGGACACGAAGGGCACCGTCCGGCTGGCCCGGGGGTTGGCCTCGAGGACGTAGAGCACGTCGTCCTTGAGGGCGTACTGCACGTTCATCAGGCCCTTGACGCCGATGCCCATGGCCAGCGCCTCGCTGGAGCGGCGGACCCTGTCGATGTCGTCCTGCCCGAGGGTGATCGGCGGCAGCGTGCAGGCGGAGTCGCCGGAGTGGATGCCGGCCTCCTCGATGTGCTCCATGACGCCGCCCAGGTACACCTCGGTGCCGTCGCACAGGACGTCGACGTCGATCTCCACGGCGTCGTCGAGGAAGCGGTCCACCAGCACCGGTCGGTCCGGGCTGATCTCGGTGGCGCGGTCGATGTACGAGCGCAGGGAGCCCTCGTCGTAGACGATCTCCATGCCCCGGCCGCCCAGCACGTAGGACGGGCGCACCAGGACCGGGTACCCGATGTCGGCGGCGATGGCGGTGGCCTCGTCGGCGTTGATCGCGGTGCCGAACGCCGGGGCCGGCAGCCCCGCCCGGACCAGCACCTCACCGAACTCGCGGCGGTCCTCGGCCAGGTCGATCGCGGACGGGCTGGTGCCCACGATGGGCACGCCGGCGGCCTCGAGCTGCGCGGCCAGCCCCAGCGGGGTCTGGCCACCGAGCTGCACCAGCACACCGGCGACCGTGCCGGACTCGGACTCGGCGTGGAAGACCTCCATGACGTCCTCGAACGTCAGGGGCTCGAAGTACAGCCGGTCGGCCGTGTCGTAGTCGGTCGAGACCGTCTCCGGGTTGCAGTTGACCATGACCGTCTCGTACCCGGCCTCGGACAGCGTCAGGGCGGCGTGCACGCAGGAGTAGTCGAACTCGATGCCCTGGCCGATGCGGTTGGGCCCGGAACCGAGGATGATCACCTTCTCGCGCTCGGTCTGCGGGGCGACCTCGGACTCGGCGGCGGGGTCGAGCTCGTAGGTCGAGTAGTGGTACGGGGTCTTGGCCTCGAACTCCGCGGCGCACGTGTCGACCGTCTTGTAGACGGGCCGGATCCCCAGCCGGTGGCGCAGGCGCTGCACGCCCTCGGCACCGGCGAACTCGGGTCGGAGGGCGGCGATCTGCGCGTCCGACAGACCGTTGTGCTTGGCCCGACGCAGCAGGTCCGCGCCCAGCACGGCGGCGTCGACGATCTCGCGGCGCAGGTCCACGAGCTCGGCCACCTCCTCGAGGAACCACGGGTCGATGCCGGAGGCCTCGTGGACCTGCTGGACCGTCGCCCCCAGGCGCAGCGCCAGCTCGACGTCGTACATCCGGCCCTCGGTCGGACGGACCAGGTCGGCGAGCACCGCATCCACGTCGGTGGAGCGCCCGGGTGCGATGGTCTCGTCGGGCAGGGTCCAGAACCCCGAGGCCTTGGTCTCCAGCGACCGCATGACCTTACCGAGGGCCTCCCGGTAGTTGCGCCCCAGGCTCATGGCCTCACCCACCGACTTCATGGTGGTGGTGAGGGTGTCGTCGGCACCCGGGAACTTCTCGAAGGCGAACCGGGGCGCCTTGACCACCACGTAGTCGAGGGTCGGCTCGAAGCACGCGGGGGTCTCGCCGGTGATGTCGTTGGTGATCTCGTCGAGCGAGTACCCGATGGCCAGCCGTGCTGCGATCTTGGCGATCGGGAAGCCGGTGGCCTTGGAGGCCAGCGCGGAGGACCGCGAGACCCGGGGGTTCATCTCGATCACGACCAGGCGGCCGTCGACGGGGTTGATGGCGAACTGGATGTTGCAGCCGCCGGTGTCCACGCCCACGGCGCGGATGATCGCGATGCCCAGGTCGCGCATGTTCTGGAACTCGCGGTCGGTCAGCGTCATGGACGGCGCGACGGTGACGGAGTCGCCGGTGTGCACGCCCAGGGCGTCCACGTTCTCGATCGAGCAGATCACCACGACGTTGTCCTTGTTGTCGCGCATCAGCTCGAGTTCGTACTCCTTCCACCCGAGGATGGACTCCTCGATGAGGACGTTCGCGGTCGGCGAGGCGGAAAGCCCGCCGCCGGCGATGCGCTCGAGGTCCTCGGTGGTGTAGGCCAGACCCGAGCCCAGGCCGCCCATGGTGAAGGAGGGCCGGACCACGACCGGCAGCCCCAGCTCGGCGACGGTGGCGTGGACCTCCTCCATGGTGTGGCAGACGGCGCTGCGGGCCGACTCGCCGCCCACGCTGGCGACGATGTCCTTGAAGGTCTGCCGGTCCTCGCCGCGGTTGATGGCGGGGATGTCCGCGCCGATGAGCTCGACCCCGTGCTTGTCGAGGAGCCCCTGGGCGTCCAGCTGCATGGCGGCGTTCAGCGCGGTCTGCCCACCGAGGGTCGCGAGGACCGCGTCCACGGGGTGGCCGTCGGCGGCCTCCTTGGTCAGGATCTTGTCGATGAACTCGGGCGTGATGGGCTCGACGTAGGTGGCGTCGGCGAACTCCGGGTCGGTCATGATCGTGGCCGGGTTGGAGTTGACGAGGGTGACGCGCAGTCCTTCGGACTTGAGCACGCGGCAGGCCTGGGTGCCCGAGTAGTCGAACTCGCAGGCCTGTCCGATGACGATCGGACCGGAGCCGATCACGAGGACGTGGTCGATATCTGTGCGGCGGGGCATCAGTTCGAGCCCTTTCCCGAGTCGGCGGACCCGTTGGCGGCGAGCATGGAGACGAAGCGGTCGAAGAGGTCGGCGGCGTCCCGGGGACCTGCCGCGGATTCGGGGTGGTACTGGACGGAGAAGGCGCTGCCGTCGACCAGGGCGACGCCCTCGACGGTGCCGTCGTTGGCGCACACGTGGGTCACGGCGGCCGTGCCCCACGGGGTCTGCCAGGTGTCACCCTCCGGGTCGCGCAGCGCGAACCCGTGGTTCTGGGAGGTGATGGACACGGCGCCGGTGGCCTTCTCGATCACCGGGATGTTGATGCCGCGGTGCCCGAACTGCATCTTGTAGGTCTCCAGCCCCAGAGCCCGGCCGAGGATCTGGTTCCCGAAGCAGATGCCGAAGAAGGGGATCCCCTGGCCCAGCACCTCCTTGGTGAGGTGCACCGCGTGATCGGCCGTCGCCGGGTCGCCGGGACCGTTGGACAGGAACACCCCGTCGACGTCGAGGTCGAGGATGTCCTGCAGCGTCGATCCCGCCGGGATGACGTGGACCCGGATGCCGCGCGCGGCGAGCATCCGGGGGGTGTTGGACTTGATACCCAGGTCCAGCGCGGCGATCGTGTGGGACGCCTCGCCCTCCGGCTCCACCACGTACGCCTCGCGCGTGGAGACCTCGTCGGACAGCGACGCACCGGCCATGGACTCCTGGGCCCGGACCGCGGCGAGCATGGTCTCGTCGTCGGTCAGGTCGTCGCCCGAGAAGATCCCGGCCTTCATGGCCCCGAGCTCCCGGATGTGGCGGACCACGGCGCGCGTGTCGATACCGGCGATGCCGACCACGCCCTGGGCGACCATCTCGTCTTCGAGGCTGCGGGTGGACCGGTAGTTGGAGGGCTGTCGCGACAGGTCGCGGATCACGAACCCGGAGACCCAGATCCGCCCCCCGCGGGATTCGCCGTCGAGGCGGGACTCACCGTCCTCGTCGTTCCAGCCGGTGTTGCCGATCTGGGGGGCGGTGGCCACGACGATCTGCCGGCAGTAGGAGGGGTCGGTGAGGGTCTCCTGGTAGCCGGACATGCCGGTGGTGAACACGGCCTCCCCGAGGGTGGTACCGGTCGCGCCGAAGGAGGTGCCGCGGTGGATCCGACCGTCCTCGAGGACGAGCGCGGCGGGTTGCGGGCCCGCCTGCGGCGCGGGCGTGTGGCTGTGCGGTGTCACTGGTTCTCCTCGGTGGTGGAGCTGGAGTCGGTGGGCGTGTCGGAGGGGTCGGCGTCTCCGCGCAGCGCCTCCCAGCGGGGGTAGGTGTCCTTGTCGTCGGCCCGGAAACCGGAGTCGACGAGCGTTCGGCCGTCGGTGCCCGTCACCTGCCATCGCGCGACGAGGATGCCGCCGCCGGGCACGGTCTTGTTGGCCAGCGCCGAGGCGCGGCGCACGTCGAGGAGGTCGGTGCGGGGGATCCACACGACGGCGTCGGCCAACTCGAGGCGTATGCCGCCGGTGTGGGCGGTCAGGGTGCCGGCCGAGCGGTGGCCGAGGGGCGGCCGGGAGATCCGGGCCTGCCAGTCCCCCGCGATGGTGCTGCCGATGTAGACACCGGTCAGCGGTCCCAGGACGATCTCGCCCGGGTCGGCGGGCGGGGTGGGGAGCTCGTCGAAGAGCCCGGCCTGGGACCGGCTACGGTTCCGCCATCCCAGCGTCATCAGGCCGATGAGCGTGAGCAGCACGGCGATGACGATGATGACGGTCCAGTAGTCCTGGGTCATGCGAGTACCTCTCCGTCGCGGGTGGTCAGGCGGCCCCGGTACACGGTGCCGACGACCCTGGCCGCGAATGTCATTCCCTCGTAGGGGGTGTTGGCGGACAGACTTGCGAGCGCGTCGCCGACGACGGTCCACGGGGAGTCGGGGTCGACGACGACGAGGTTCGCGGGCTCCCCTACGGCGATCGGTCGCCCCTGGTCCGACAGGCCGGCGATCTCGGCGGGCCGGGTGCTCATGACACGGGCGAGGTCCCGCCAGGTCATGTCCCCGGTCTCGACCAGCAGGGCGGCGACGATCGGCAGGGCGGTCTCGAGTCCGAGCATGCCCGGCCGGGCGGCGGCGAACTCGCAGCACTTCTCCTGCGCGGCGTGTGGGGCGTGGTCGGTGGCGACGCAGTCGATCACGCCGGACCTCAGCGCCTCGCGCAGCGCGAGGGTGTCGTGTGCCTCGCGCAGGGGCGGGTTGACCCGGTAGACGCCGTCGTAGGTCTCGAGACGGGAGTCGTCGAGGAGCAGGTGGTGCGGGGTGACCTCGGCGGTGATCGAGATCCCCTGGTCCTTGGCCCACCGCAGCAGTTCGACGGTGCCGGTCGTGGAGGCGTGGCAGATGTGCACGCGGGCGCCGGCGTCGCGGGCCAGGATCGCGTCCCGGGCGACGATCGACTCCTCCGCCGACCGCGGCCACCCGGTCAGTCCCAGGCGTGCGGCGTGGGGCCCCTCGTGGGCCACGGCGCCGCCGGTGAGCCGGGGTTCCTCGGCGTGCTGGGCGACGAGGACGCCCAATCCGGCCGAGTACTCCAGGGCTCGACGCATCACCAGTGGGTCGTGGACGCACATCCCGTCGTCGGAGAACACCCTGACGCGGGCCTCCCCCGCGGCCATCTGCCCCATCTCGGTGAGCTGCTCACCCTTGAGACCCACGGTGACGGCGCCGACGGGGTGCACGTCGCACAGTCCGACCTCGAGGCCGATCCGCCAGACCGAGTCGGTCACCGTCTGGTTGTCCTGCGGGGGTTGGGTGTTGGCCATGGCGAACACCGCCGTGTACCCCCCGCGGGCCGCGGCGGCCGAACCCGAGGCGATGGTCTCGGTGTCCTCGCGACCGGGTTCGCGGAGGTGGGTGTGCAGGTCGACGAACCCCGGCAGCAGCACGGCGCCGTCCGGATCGAGGACCTCGGTGTCCGTCGCGGACAGGTCCACGGACTCGCCCGCGTCCGGACCGATCGCGGCGATGACGCCGTCGCGGACGAGGACGTCGACCGGGTCGCCTTCGCCGTAGGGACGCACCCGCCGTAGCAACAGGGTCGGTGTGTGGGGGGCGCTCACTCAGGGGTTCCTTCCGCCGTGACGAGAGTGTGGAGCAGTACCGACATGCGCACGTGCACGCCGTTGGTGACCTGCTGGAGGATCGCGGAGGACGGCGCGTCGGCGGTGTCGAAGCCGATCTCCATCCCACGGACCATCGGACCCGGGTGCAGGACCACGACGTCGTCGCGGAGCCGGGCGGCGCGCGTCGGCCCGAGCCCGTAGCGCACCGCGTATTCGCGGGCGGACGGGAAGAACCCACCGTTCATCCGCTCGGCCTGGACGCGCAGCATCATGACGGCGTCCGCACCGTCCAACTCCGCGTCGAGGTCGGTCGACGCGCGGACCGGCCAGCCGTCGACGCCCACCGGGAGCAGGGTCGGCGGGGCGACGAGGACCACCTCCGCGCCCAACGTGGACAGCAACAGGGCGTTGGACCGGGCGACGCGCGAGTGCAGGATGTCCCCGACGATCACCACCCGGCGCCCGTCTATCCCGCCGAGGCGTTCACGCAGGGTCATGGCGTCGAGCAGTGCCTGGGTGGGGTGCTCGTGCATCCCGTCACCGGCGTTGATGACCGACGGGCCGACGCCGCCCGGCGCGACCCACCCGGCGATCTGCTGAGCCGACCCCGAGGCCGGGTGGCGCACGATGAGGGCGTCCGCGCCGATGGCGGTCAGGGTGAGCGCCGTGTCGCGCAACGACTCGCCCTTCTGGACCGAGGAGGCGCTGGCGGAGACGTTGATGACGTCCGCGCTCATCCACTTACCGGCCGTCTCGAACGACACCCGCGTGCGGGTGGAGTTCTCGTAGAACACGGTGAGGACGGTCTTGCCCCGCAGCGTCGGCAACTTGCGGACCTCGCGACCGAGGAGCGTCTCCTTGAGTCGCTCCGCCTCGTCGAGGATGGACAGGGCCGAGTCGCGGTCGAGGTCGGCGGCCGAGAGCAGGTGCTTCATCTCGTCCTCTCCGCGTCCGGACGCCGCAGGACCACGGCGTCGACCCCGTCGACCTCGGTGAGCCGGACGGACACTCCCTCGTCGCGGGAGGTGGGGACGTTCTTGCCCACGTAGTCGGCCCGGATCGGCAGTTCACGATGCCCGCGGTCGACCAGCACGGCGAGCTGGACCCGCGCCGGTCGCCCGAGGTCGCGCAGGGCATCGAACGCCGCGCGGATGGTCCGGCCCGAGAACAGGACGTCATCCACGAGGATCACCGTCGCGCCGTCGATCCCGGCCGACGGGACCCGCGTGGGGTTCATCGGCCGGTGCGGGCCTCCGGCGAGGTCGTCGCGGTAGAGCGTGACGTCGAGGGCCCCGGCGTGGACGTCCGCGCCGCTGAACTCACGGATCCTCTCGGCGAGTCGGGCCGCGAGCGGCACCCCGCGGGTGGGGATTCCCAGCAGCACCACGGGGCCCGAGTCGGGCGCGTCCGCAGCAGTGCGTTCGATGATCTGATGTGCCAGGCGGGACACCGTCCTGGCGACGTCGTCGGACGTGAAGAGTGACACCGAGTTCTCTTGCGAACCGTCAGCGCTCACCGATCACCACCTCCTTGTCCGCCTCGCTGGACGGCTCGTTAAAGGGATAGCTTTCGGTCCTGAACTCTATCAGTCCCCGGTGTCCGTTCCGGGATCGGCGGACGTGGCCTCCGACACGTCTCCGGGCGCGTCGCCGGCGGCCTCGGAGGCAGCGTCGGCGGGCGGGGTGTCCAGGCCCGCCACGGCCCGCTCGGCGGCCCTGATGTGCTGGGCCAGGCCGGCCACGCGGTCGAGGACCGCGTTGACGTACGGAACCGATTTCTCCGCGGACAGGTCGGACACCAGAAGGACCGCCTGGTCGATCACGACGGCGGCGTCCACCTCGTCCGAGCTGAAGAGCAGTTCCCACGCACCGGCGCGCAGGACCGCGCGGTCGACGGCGGGCAGCCGCTCCAGCGTCCACTCCCTCAGGTGCTCGGTGATGGTGGAGTCGAGGCGGTCGAGCCGCTCGGCGACGCCGGTGACGATCTCCATCGTGTAGGGCGCGACGTCGTGGAACTCCTGGGAGTCCTCGCCCATCTGCCGACGCTCCTCGGCGAGCGCCGCCACGTCCGCGTCACGTAGCTCCGCCTCGAACAGCAGCGAGACCGCGCGCCTGCGCGCCCGGTAGCGTGATCCGCGACGGCGGTGGTCGACGTCTTCCGACATGATCAGTCGTTCACCCGGCTGAGGTAGCGGCCGTCACGGGTGTCGATGCGCAGCTTGTCGCCGGTGTTGATGAACAGCGGCACCTGGACCTCGGCACCCGTCTCGAGGGTCGCCGGCTTGGTGCCACCGGTCGAACGGTCGCCCTGCAGGCCCGGGTCGGTGTGCTGGACCAGCAGGTCGACGGCGACCGGCATCTCGGCGAACAGCGGGACACCCTCGTGGATGGAGACCTGGACCGAGGTGTTCTCGAGCAGGAAGCGGGCACCGTCACCCATCACGGTCGGCGTGACGTTGATCTGCTCGAAGTCCTTCTCGTCCATGAGGACGTAGTCCTCGCCGTCGCGGTAGAGGAAGGTCATGTCGCGCCGGTCGACGGTCGCGGTCTCCACCTTCACGCCGGCACTGAACGTCTTGTCGATGGTCTTGCCGCTGACCACGTTCTTCATCTTGGTCCGCACGAACGCGGGGCCCTTGCCGGGCTTGACGTGCTGGAACTCGGTGATCTGCCAGAGTTGGCCCTCCTCCTTGAGGACGAGGCCGTTCTTGAAATCGGCGGTGGACGCCATAGTCGGTACTCCTTCGGGAAGTCGTCCGCGCCGCAGCCGGGGGCGGCGTCGCGCGCATGATCGTGGGTCGGATCCTCAGAGCACCCTGAGGTCCTTCGACGTGGTGGTCAGGGACCGTCCGCCACCGCCGGTGACGGCCACGGTGTCCTCGATTCGGATCCCGCCGAGGCCCGGGAGGTAGATCCCCGGCTCGATGGTGATCACATCGCCGTCGGACAGTGTACTCGTGGACCGGGTCGACACCGCGGGCGCTTCGTGCACGTCCAACCCCACCCCGTGCCCCAGCGAGTGGCCGAAGTGGTCGCCGAACCCGGCGTCGGTGATGATGTCGCGGCTGACGGCGTCGAGCTCGGCGCACGGGACGCCGGCGCGGACGGCCTCGCCCCCCGCGATCTGAGCTCGGCGGACGACGTCGTAGGCCTCCACCAGACGGTCCGGGGCGGTCCCCAACGCGACCGTGCGGGTGCAGTCGGACGCGTACCCCGAGACCGTGGCTCCGAAGTCCACCACCACCAGGTCGCCCTCCGCCAGGACCCGGTCCCCGGGAACGTGGTGCGGGTGCGCTCCGTTGGGTCCGGAGGCCACGATCGTCTCGAACGCCACGCCGTCCGAACCGGCCCGCCGCATCGCGTGCTCCAGGTCCGCCGCGACCTCTCGTTCGGTCCGACCGGCCGCCACCAGGTCGCTGCCCAACACGTGGGTCCACGCCTCGTCGACCACCGTGCACGCCCTGGCGATGAGGGCGAGCTCGTCGGGATCCTTGGCGCGGCGCACCGTCTCCACCAGCCCGCTGGTCTCCACTATCCGGGCGTCCGCTCCCCCGGTCGCCGCGAGCGCACGGCGCAGGCCGGCGGCCGCGGACAGGGTCAGCTGATCGGCCTCGACGGCGAGCGGGGCGTCGGCGGGTCCGCGACGACGACCGAGGACGCCGGCGACATACTCGCGCGAGATCACGTGGCCCACGTCCGGGGCCTGCTCGACGACCTGGAGTTCGTAGCGGGAATCCGTGCAGAGGACCGCCTCGCCGTCGTCCTCCACCAGGACGGCCCCACCCGACCCGGAGAACCCGGTCAGGTAGGCGATGTTCCGTGGATCGGTCACCAACAGGGCGTCGGCACCGACGTCGGCGAGGGCGGCGGCGACGGCGCGGCGACGTGGGGCGAGACGCTCGATCACAGCAGGATCCCTCCACCGCTGGGCTTGCGGCCCTCCGAGATGGTGGCGTACGCCGCCGTCATGAGCGACGGGTCCGGGGCCTCCATGCGCGACGGGCGGGCCAGTCCGTCCAGCACGACCAGCCGCAGGAAGCCCGAGTGGTTCTTCTTGTCGCCGGCCATCAGCTCGAGCAACCGCGGGAAGGCGTCCTCGTCGTACCCGGTGGGAAGTCCGAGGGACGCGAGGACGGAGGCGTGACGGTCCGCCGTCGCGTCGTCCAGTCGGCCCGCCAGCCTGGCGAGCTCGGCGACGAAGCACATCCCGACGCTGATCGCCGCGCCGTGACGCCACCGGTACTGCTCGCGACGCTCCACGGCGTGGCCGAGGGTGTGGCCGTAGTTGAGGATCTCCCGCAGGCCGGACTCCTTGAGGTCCTGGCCGACCACGTCGGCCTTGACCTGCACGCTGCGGCGGATGAGCTCGACGATCGTCTCGCCGCCCGGATCGAGCGCCGCAGCGGGATCCGCCTCGATGAGGTCGAGGATCTCCGGGTCGGCGATGAAGCCGCACTTGACCACCTCGGCCATTCCGGAGACCAACTCGTTGTGCGGGACGGTCTCGAGCGTCGCGGTGTCGATGAACACGGCGGCGGGCTCGTGGAAGCAGCCCACCAGGTTCTTCCCGGCATCGGTGTTGATTCCGGTCTTGCCACCGACCGCGGCGTCGACCATCGCCAGCAGGGTGGTGGGGATGTGTACGACCCGGACGCCACGCATCCAGGTGGCGGCGACGAAGCCCGCGAGGTCGGTGGCCGCGCCCCCGCCGAGGCTCACGACGGTGTCCTTGCGGTTCAACCCGATCTGGCCCAGGACGTCCCAGCAGTACCCGGCGACGGCGAGGTCCTTGCCGGCCTCCGCGTCCGGGATCTCGATCCGGTGGGCGTCGATGCCGGCGTCGGCGAGCTTCTCGCGGAGCGCCTCGGCGGTCTGGGCCAGCGGCGGTTGGTAGAAGATCGCCACGGTTCGCGAGGACGAACACGCCTCGAGGATCTCCGGGAGCAGGCCCCGGCCGATGACCACGGGGTACGGGTCCGCGGCGCGCACCTCCACGACGACGGGCTCGGTGGTGTTCTCGTCCTGGTTCATCTGCTGCTCCCGCTCATCGCTCGTGTCGCACTCGTGTCGCTACGCGTCTGGTCGTCACTCATCTCCGAACGCCGCCCCGCAGGTGCGGGTCGCCGGAGTCGAGCCTGTCGACGATGTCCGTCACCACCTTGCCCGAACTGCGCCGCTCGGTGCTCACGGTGGTCCAGGCGACCTCCCGGTACAGCGGCGAGCGTTCGGTCAGCAGTGCCTGGTACCGGGCTGTGACGTCGCCCCCGGCCAGGAGCGGGCGACCCGGACCCTGGGACCGGCGCACCCCCTCGGCCACCCCGATCGTGAGGTGGACGACCCGGTGGCCTCGCAGGCGTCGCCGGGTCACCGCCGACAGGACCGCCCCGCCCCCCAGGGACAGGACCCCGTCGAACGATGTGAGCGCGTCACCGATGATCCGCTCCTCGATCTCGCGGAAGTGCGGCTCGCCGTCGGAGGCGAAGATCTCGGGGATGGACCGGCCCTCGGCCTCTTCGATGAGGTGGTCGGCGTCGCGGAACGGCACGTCGAGCCGCCGGGCGAGCTTGCGGCCGATGGTCGTCTTGCCGGCACCGGGTGGTCCCACGAGCACGGCGACCGGCCGTGCCGGCTCGCTCATGCCTCGTCCGTCGCCCAGTCCAGCCGCTCGGCGACCGCGTCGAGGTATCCCCCGACGTTCCGGCGGGTCTCCGCCAGCGAGTCGCCACCGAATTTCTGCAGGACCGCGCGGGCCAGGACGAGGGCGACCATCGACTCCGCGACGACGCCCGCCGCCGGAACCGCACACACGTCCGAGCGCTGGTGGATGGCGGTGGCCGCGGATCCGTCCTCCATGTCCACCGTGCTCAGCGCACGGGGCACCGTGGAGATGGGCTTCATCGCGGCCCGGACCCGGAGGGGCTGACCGTTGGTCATGCCGCCCTCGAGGCCCCCGGCGCGGTTGCTGCGGCGCTCGACGCCGTCGTCCCCGCGGACCATCTCGTCGTGGGCGACGCTGCCACGGCGGCGCGCGGTCTCGAAGCCGTCCCCGACCTCGACGCCCTTGATGGCCTGGATGCCCATGAGGGCGCCGGCGAGCTGTGCGTCGAGACGATCGTCGCCGGACACGTGGGAGCCGAGACCGATCGGGAGGCCGTGGACGACCACCTCGACCACGCCACCGAGGGTGTCCCCGGCCTTCTTCGCGGCCTCGATCTCGGCGATCATCGACTCCGCGGCGGCGGCATCGAAGGCCCGCACAGGGCTGGCGTCGATGTCCTCGAGGTCCGCGAACCCGGGCTCGGGTCCGACGTACGGCTCGGACGCGCCGATGGAGATGACGTGCGAGAGGACCTCGACGCCGAGGACGTCCCGCAGCACCGCACGGGCGACAGTCCCGGCCGCGACCCGTGCGGCGGTCTCACGGGCGCTCGCGCGCTCGAGGACCATCCGGGCGTCGTCGAAGTCGTACTTGAGCATCCCGGAGAAGTCGGCGTGACCGGGCCGCGGGCGGGTCAGGCGGGCGGCGCGGGCCTTGTCGTCGATCGCCTCCGGGTCGACGGGATCCGCCGACATGATCTGTTCCCACTTGGGCCACTCGGTGTTGCCGACCTCGATCGCCACCGGCGATCCCATGGTCCGGCCGTGGCGGACGCCGCCGAGGACCCGGACGGCGTCCGCCTCGAACTTCATCCGCGCCCCGCGCCCGTAGCCCAGGCGACGGCGGGCGAGTTGCGAGGCGATCTCGTCGCTCGTCACTTCGACCCCGGCGATCACGCCCTCGACGATCGTCACCAGGGCCTGGCCGTGCGATTCTCCGGCAGTGGTCCACTTCAGCACGTCGCCGATCATCCCACGTCGGGGTACGGCCCGGCACATCAGGCCCGGGTCGTCGCGGACCGCCGTGCCCGCGAGGCGACGACGGCCCGGTGCGGGGTGTCACCGGTGAGACGCCGGAACGCGTGAATGAAGCTCGAGGCCTCGGCATACCCCAGACGCAACGCGACGTCCTCCACCGACAGCAGACCGGTCGCCAGCATCCGCCTGGCCAGTTCCAGCCGGACGTCGTCGAGAAGCCGCTGGAACGACGTGCCCTCGTCCGACAGGTGCCTGCGCAGAGTCCGGGAACTGACCCCCAGCCCGGCGGCCACCGAAGACATGGAGGCCCCCTGCGTGAGACGACCGGCGATCTCGACGCGGACCCGGCTGCTCACCGGCCCCCGGGTCCGGCGGGTGGTGGCCAGGTCGCGGCACATGGCCTCGGCCACCGTCACCGCCGCCGGGCTCCCCTGCGGGAGCGGTTCGTCGAGGCGGGCGGCGTCGAAGACCATCGTGACGCCGGTGCCGTGGTCGGACTCCGACGGCACGAGGCCGAGCCGTGCCCCGTATGCGGCCAGGGTGCCGGATGACCGCCCCCCACCGAAGGTGATCCCGGTGAACGGGACGCCTCCGGGGACGAGCTCGCCGAGGACGGAGTGGATCGCGAACAGGTCGCGGTCCACGAGGAACTCGCGGACGTCGTCCGGGAGCGCGGTGTCCTCCAGACGCACCACGATCCTGTCCCCCGTCGACTCCACACCGATCGTGCTGAAGATGTAGCTCAAGTCGATGAAGCGGAGCGTCAGGGCGATCACGTCGCGGAGCGTCGGGCTCGACAGCAGGGCGTATCCGAAGATCCCGAAGGTGGTCAACCGGTAGGTGGCGCCCACCTCGGCGGCGAGGGCGGGCCGGTCGCCCGCGGCGGCGCGGAGGTTCCGGATCGCGGTCAGTTCCTGGTCCGGCGTCACGAGTAGATCGGGGGTGGCGAGGTCGACCGGGGAGAGCGCGATCCCCTGCAGGACCCGGCCGGCTTCCACGCCGAGCCGCTGCCCGGCCTCGACGAGCACGCCGATCCCGGTGGCCGAGCGGGGGAAGTCCCAGTGTGGGACCGCGGGGTCGTCCCAGGTGGTCATGTCCGGAATTATGGATTATTCGTCCGTGAATGTCTGCGGCCACGCGGGGCCGGGGCACTACCGTCACGACATGACCTCTTCCTCCTCCCCCGGGACCCGGCGTCGGCGACCGCGCGTGATCATCATCGGAGCCGGATTCGGTGGCCTCGGCGCCGCCTACGAGCTCACCCGTGACGGCCTGGCCGAGGTGACGATCCTGGAGAAGGCCGACGACGTCGGAGGGGTGTGGCGGGACAACACCTACCCCGGAGCGGCCTGCGACGTCCCGTCGAACCTCTACTCGTACTCCTTCCACCGCAGGACGGACTGGGGCCGTCGCTACGCCGAGCAACCCGACATCCTGTCCTACATCCGGGAGACCGCCGACAGGTACGGCCTGCGCGAACTCGTGCGCACCGGCATCGAGGTGACCTCCGCGGAGTTCGACGAGGACAGCGCCACGTGGACGGTACACAGCGCCTCCGGCGAGTCGTTCGAGGCCGAGGTGCTCGTGCCCGCGGTGGGTCAGTTGTCCCGTCCGGCCTACCCGGACATCCCCGGGTCGGAGACGTTCGCCGGCCCGTCGTTCCACTCGGCCGAGTGGCGGCACGACGTCGATCTGACCGGTAAGCGGGTCGCGGTACTCGGCACCGGGGCCTCGGCCATCCAGTTCGTCCCCCGCATCCGCGAGGTGGCCGCGCACGTGACCGTCTACCAACGCTCCGCGCCGTGGGTGGTGCCCAAACCGGACCGCGCCTACACGGACGCCCACCGGGCGGCGTTCGACCGAGTCCCCGGCCTCATGACCGCGATGCGCGGCACCATCTGGGAGACGACGGAGCTCATCGGCCTGGCACTGACCTCCGCGCGGCCGCTCGCCAGGATCCTCAGCGGGCTCGCCCGCGCCAACCTGCGGCTCACCGTCCGCGACCCCCGGTTGCGCGAGGCCCTCACCCCGACGGAACCGATCGGGTGCAAGCGGATGCTGTTCAGCAACCAGTGGTACCCCGCACTCGCCAAGCCGAACGTCGACGTGGTGACCGACACCGTCGCCGAGGTCGTCCCCGAGGGGATCGTCACCGCGGACGGACGGGTGCGACCCGTCGATGTCGTGGTGTACGGCACGGGTTTCCAGGCCACCGACTTCCTGGCACCGATCACCGTACGTGGCCGCGGCGGTCAGGACCTGCACGAGCAGTGGCGAGAGGGTTCGCGCGCGTATCTCGGGATGGCCGTGCCGGGCTTCCCCAACATGTTCGTGATCTACGGGCCCAACACCAATCTCGGGAGCAGCTCGATCATCCTCATGATCGAACAGCAGGCCAGGTACATCCGCCAGGTGGTCGAGGAACTGGCCCGGACGGATCGGACGGTGGCCGTGGACGTCCGTCGCGAGGTGCACGAGGCCTACGACGACGAGATCATGCGCCGCCTCGGTGAGTCGGTGTGGAGCGGCTGCGACTCCTGGTACAAGGCGGACTCAGGCCGGATCACGACGAACTGGCCGGGACTGGTGCACGAGTACCAGCGCCGCACCCGGACCGCGGACCCTGCCGACTTCGAGACGATCGCCCCCCGTCGCGCAACGGAGCCGTCGAGCATCTGACCGATCATCCGGCCGTGCGGCTCCGGCACGGTGGCCGTCCCCGTGTCCCCGCGTCTCCGTGTCCGCGCGGTCAGCGACCTAGTGCCTGCGACAGCGCGGCGGCCATCTCCGCGCGCGGCGCCGGGTGCCCGGTGAACAGCTCCACCTGACCGAAGGCCTGGTGGAGCAACATCACGTCGCCACCGACCACGGGGATGCCCGCGGCCAGGGCTGCTGCCCCGGCCGCGGTGGGCCAGGGGTCGTAGAGGACGTCGAACACCCGTCGGGCGCCGGCGACCAGGTCCGTGAGCTCCCGCACGCCGGGTTCGGGGACGGTGTTGACCAGAACATCGGCCCGCGTGATCTCCCCGATCAGTTCCGGGTCGGTGAGTCCCATGGTGCGGACCCCGAGCCCGAGGGCCCGTCCGCAGTCGGCCGCCGGCCCGGCGTTGTCGCGCCTCGAGGCCAGGACCACCTGCGTGGCGCCGGCCTCGGCGAGCCCGGCGAGAACCGGTCTGGCGGTTCCCCCCACGCCCAGGACGACTGCCGTCGGATGGTCCGGGAGGTCTCCGAAGGCGGCGAGCGCCCCGGCCACCCCGTCCACATCGGTGCAGTCGGCGAACCAGCCGCCCGCCCGCCGGACGAGTGTGTTGGCGCTGCCGACGATGCGGGCGCGTTCACTCACCTCGTCGGCGTGGGCGAGGGCGGCGAACTTGCCGGGCATCGTGACCGAATAACCGATGCGGTCGGCGGGCGACGAGTCGACCACAGACGGCAGTCGTTCGGCGTCGCAGTCGATGCGCTCGTAGGTCCAGTCGTCGAGGCCGAGCGCCCGGTACGCGGCACCGTGCAGGACCGGGGACAGCGAGTGGTCCACCGGGTGCCCCAGGACGGCCGCCGAGCGCGGTGCGCCCGTGGGATCAGCGACCACTGGCGAGGACCCCGTTGGCGATGGCCTCGCTCTGATAGCGCTCGTGTTCCGGGTATTCGTCCGCGAATCTGGTGGTGCCCTCCATGTCGACCGTGACGAAGTACTTCCACTGCCCGTCGGCAGGGTTCTCCATCGCGCGCAGTGCGTCGAGACCCGGTGAACCGATCGGCCCGTAGGGCAGTCCGTCCATCGCGTAGGTGTTCCACGGGGTCACCTCGGCCCGGTCGGCGTCGGTGGTGGCGATCTCCTGGTCGGCGAGAGCGTAGTTGACCGTGGAGTCGAACTGGAGACGCATGGGCTCGGCGAGGCGGTTGAGGATGACCCGCGCGACCTTGTCGAAGTCCTGGAGCTTGCCCTCCTTCTCCACCAGAGACGCGGCGGTGACCACCTCGTAGGGGGTGAGACCGATACGGTCGGCGGCCGGGACGAGTCCGGTCTCGTCGTAGGAGGCGGTCGAGGCGTCGATGAGCTGACGCAGGATCTCGACGGGCTCGGACTGCGGGTTGATGTTGTGGACCCCCGGGGCGATCAACCCCTCGAGGCGACGGACCGGGTCCGGGGCGCCCCGTACCTCGTTGATGGCCCACTCGGGGACCGCGAGTTCCGCCGGGTCGGCCTGCACGGCCGCGTCGACGATCTCCTGGGGCTGCCGACACATCGGGGCGGCCTCGGGCTCGTCCAGATCGCGGAGGCACGTGGCGTCGGCGATCAGGGTGTAGATGCCCTTCTCCCTGCCGCCGCCCACCACGACCGTGTCGAGCAGCCGGCCGCCCGGTTTGACCTCGATGAACCCGACGCGGTTCTGCGGGTCCGCCAGTGCGTCCACGGCGGCGGCCGCGCTCATCTCCTGCCGGACCTGGTAGTAGCCGGGCTGGATGCCCTCCACGGTCGTTCCCGCCGCCGCTCCGGTGAAGGCGCGGGTACTGGCCACGGTGCCGATGTCGTAGAGGCGGTCCCCGACGACCCCCAGGGTGTCCCCCGGTTCCACGTGCAGCAGCGCGTTCCCGCTGCCCTGTCCGTCGAAGTCCGGCGCCGCCGCGACCTCGGTGTTCTGGTTGCGGTAGACCATCACGCCGAAGGCGAGGATCACCCCGATCACGGCCGCCAGGAGGATGAACCTCGTGGTGGCTCCTGTACGCGAGCGTCCTCGTGCCGCAGACATCGTGCTCCTCGGTCATGGTGTCAGGGGAGCTGTCACGCGGACAGCATCGTGCTCGTCGGCCAGTTTATCCAGGCGGGCAGGCCGAGGGGCCGCTCATCGGCGGGCGTGCCGCGAGTCGATCCAGGCCTGGAGCAGGACCACGGCGGCCGCCTGGTCGATCACGTCGCGCTGTTTCCGCGTGTTGCGGCCGGCGCCGTGCAGTGCCGAACTCGCGGTCACCGTCGTCAGCCTCTCGTCGACGAGGTCCACCGGCAGGTCCGGCGCCCCGACCGTCAGGGCGGTGGCGAACGAGCGGGCCATCGCGGTGGACGCGGTCTCCCGGCCCTTGAGCGAGGTGGGCAGCCCGACCACCACTCCCACGGCGTCGTACTCCTCGACGAGCTCGGCGAGACGCCGGAGCTCGCTGGCCCACCCGGGGTCGCCGTCGGTGACCTTGATGGTCTCGACGGGGGTGGCGAGGATCCCGTCGGGGTCACAGGAGGCCACACCGATGCGGGCGGTGCCCACATCCAGTCCGAGCCGACGGCCGCGGGTCCATCCGCCGCCGGACGTGGCGGGCCCGGCTGGCCCGGCTGGCCCGGCTGGCCCGGCCGCGGCGCCCGGGGCGTCGGTCATCCGGCGTCCCGGACGGCGTCGCGCAGCGCCGACACCGCGGTGTCGATCCCGGCCGGGTCGGATCCGGCACCCTGCGCCATGTCCGGTTTGCCGCCGCCGCGGGCACCGAGCGCGGGCGCGATGGCCTTGACGAGATCGCCGGCCTTGAGTCCGCGATCCTGCGCGGCGGGGCTGACGGCGATGACGAACGGGACCTTGTCCTGCGCCGGGGCGGTGAGGAACACGACCCCGGCGTCCGAGCCGAGCCGTCCCTTGAGATCGGAGGCGAGGGTGCGGAGGTCTCCCGCGGCGCCGCCGGGGGTGCTGTGCGCCAGGAACCGGATGCCACCGAGGTCCTCGGCCGAGTTCAGCAGGTCGCCGGCCTGGGCCGCGAGCTGGGAGGCCCGCAGGGATTCGAGCGCCTTCTCGGCCTCACGCAGTTTCGCGGTGAGGGCGGCCACGCGGTCGGGCAGCTCGTCGGTGGGCGCCTTGAGCGAGGCGGCCAGCCCGGACACGAGCGCCCGCTCGCGGGCCTGGTGGCGGTAGGCGTCCATGCCCACGTAGGCCTCGACACGCCGGATCCCGGAGCCGACGGACGCCTCCCCCAGCAGGCTGACGGGCCCGATCTGCGCGGAGCTGGACACGTGGGTCCCGCCGCACAGTTCCATGGAGAAGGGGCCACCGATCTCCACCACGCGGACCCGGGAGCCGTAGTTCTCGCCGAACAGGGCCATGGCGCCCATGCGCTTGGCCTCCTCGAGGGTGGTCTCCACGGTGTTGACCCCGTAGTCGGCGTCGACGGCGGTGTTGGTGACCTCCTCGACCTGCGCCAGGACGTCGGAGGGGATCGAGCCGGACCAGTTGAAGTCGAACCGCATGTAGCCGGGCTTGTTGAGCGAGCCGGCCTGGACGGCCTCCGGGCCGAGGATCTGCCGCAGTGCGGCGTGGACGAGGTGGGTGGCGGAGTGGCCCTGGGTGGCGCCCTTGCGCCACTCGGGGTCGACGGCGGAGGTGACGAGCTGACCGGCCTCGGCCTCGCCGCCGGTGAGGACGCCCTTGTGCACCCAGAGCTTCTTGCCGATCTTCTGGACGTCGTCGACCCGCATCTGGAAGCCGGCGGTGGAGATCATGCCGCGGTCGCCCAGCTGGCCGCCGGACTCGGCGTAGAACGGGGTGCGGTCGAGCAGGAACTCCACCGCGTCCCCCTCGCGGGCGACGTGGACGGCCTCGCCTCCGGAGACGATGCCCAGCAGCCGCGACTCGTCGGTCAGGTCGGTGAAGCCGGTGAAGACGGTCTCGCCGGCGTCGAGGAAGTCACGGTAGACGGACAGGTCGGCGTGGGCGTGCTTCTTGGCCCGGGAGTCGGCCTTGGCGCGGGCGCGCTGCTCGGACATGAGCGAGCGGAAGCCCTCCTCGTCCACCTGCAGCCCTGCCTCGGACGCCATCTCGAGGGTGAGGTCGATCGGGAAACCGTGCGTGTCGTGCAGGGCGAACGCCTGGCGGCCGGTGAGCACCGCGGCGCCCGACGACCGGGCGTCGGAGGCGGCGCGCTCGAACAGCTGCGTCCCGGACTCGAGGGTCTTGAGGAACGCGACCTCCTCGGCCACCGCGATCCGCTCGATCCGGTCGTACCCCGAGACGGTCTCGGGGAACGACGGACCGATCGCGTCGCGGACGGTGGCCATGAACTCGGCCATCGTCTCGCCGGTCGCCCCGAGCAGGCGCACGGAGCGGACGATGCGACGCAGTAGACGGCGCAGGATGTACCCGCGGCCCTCGTTGCCGGGGGTCACGCCGTCGGAGATGAGCATGTAGGCGGTGCGGGCATGGTCGGCGATCACGCGGAACCGCACGTCGGCGGCGCCGTCCGCACCGTACTTCGCGCCGGACAGTCGCTCGGCGGTCTCGATGACCGGGCGCAGCAGGTCCGTCTCGTACACGTTCTCCACGCCCTGGAGCAGGAACGCGACGCGCTCGACGCCCATGCCGGTGTCGATGTTCTGCTTGGGCAGCGGGCCGAGGATCTCGAAGGCGTCCTTGCCGGTGCCCTCCCCTCGCTCGTTCTGCATGAACACGAGGTTCCAGATCTCGATGTAGCGGTCCTCGTCGGCCTCGGGCCCGCCGTCGACGCCGTAGGCGGGCCCGCGGTCGTAGAAGATCTCCGAGCACGGTCCGCACGGGCCGGGCACGCCCATGGACCAGTAGTTGTCCGCCATACCGCGGCGTTGGATGCGCTCCTCGGGCACCCCGATCACGTCCCGCCAGATGCCGTGGGCCTCGTCGTCGTCGAGGTACACGGTGACCCACAGCAGCGCGGGGTCGATCCCGAACCCGTCGTCGTCGACCGACGTGGTCAGCAGGGACCACGCGTGCCGGATGGCGCCTTCCTTGAAGTAGTCGCCGAAGGAGAAGTTCCCGGCCATCTGGAAGAAGGTGTTGTGGCGGGTGGTGATGCCCACCTCCTCGATGTCGAGGGTGCGCACACACTTCTGGATGGAGGTCGCGGTGGCGTACGGCGGGGTCTCCTGGCCGAGGAAGTACGGCTTGAAGGGCACCATCCCGGCGTTGACGAACAGCAGGTTGGGATCGTCCAACACCAGAGACGCACTGGGGACCTCGGCGTGGCCGGCCCTGACGAAGTGCTCGAGGAAGCGGCGCCGGATCTCATGGGTCTGCACTGGGGGCCTCACTGGTCGTCTACTGGTGGTCTCGGGCGAGGTCCCAGCCTACCGTCGCGCCCGCGTGGGACCGGGAACGAGGTGGGCCGGGAGGACCTGACGACGACGACGAGGTGGGCGGCCGCGTGAACGCCTGCGGGCGCCCACCCGGCCGAACCGGCGGATGGGCGCCCGGTGCAGGGCGGGCCCTGCCTGATGGGAGGTCAGCGCGGCATCGGGGGCAGGACGATGCCGAAGTTGGCGGCGGTGATGAACGCCTCCCGGGGCAGGAGCCCCATGCTGTGTGCCCCCGTGCCCCAGACCCCGATCGAGGTCGCGACACTGACGAGCGTGGACAGGAGATAGGCCATGGTTTCCTCCAGGGTGAGCGGCGTGATTAGAGTGCCTGGTCGAGCACTTATTAACGATACTCACATATTTCTCAAGAACTGGCTACGTCTCTGTTCGTATGATCTTCCGGAGCTTGTCCACCCGCGCACCCAGGTCCCGCTCGTGCCCGTGGGGGCTCGGCTCGTAGTAGTCACGCCCCACCAGTTCGTCGGGCGGGTACTGCTGCGCCACGACCCCGGCGGGCGCGTTGTGGGCGTAGCGGTAGCCCACCCCGTTGCCGAGGCCCTTCGCCCCGGCGTAGTGGCCGTCCCGCAGATGCTTGGGTACCTCGCCCACCCCGCCCGCGCGGACATCGGCCATCGCGGCGTCGATCGCGGCGATGACCGCCTTGGACTTGGGGGCCGTGGCGAGGTGGATGGTGGCCTGCGCCAGCGCCAACCTGCACTCCGGCAGTCCGACCTTCTGCACGATCTCGGCGGCGGCGCCGGCGGCCAACAGCGCGGTGGGGTCGGCCATCCCGATGTCCTCACTGGCGTGGACCATGAGGCGCCGGGCGATGAACCGCGGGTCCTCCCCCGCGACCAGCATCCGGGCGAGGTAGTGCAGCGCGGCGTCCACGTCGGACCCACGGATGGACTTGATGAACGCGCTCGTGACGTCGTAGTGCTGGTCCCCGTCGCGGTCATAGCGCACCGGCGCGGCGTCCAGGCTCAGCTCCACGATCTCCGGGGTCACCACCCCGTCCTCCGCTGCCCCCGCCGCCGCCTCGAGGATCGTGAGGCTGCGCCTCGCGTCGCCCCCCGACAGTCTGACGATGTCCTCGACCGCCTCGTCCGTCAGCTCGACCTCGCCGGCCAGGCCCCGCTCCTCGGCCACCGCGCGCCTCAGCACGCCGGCCACACCACTGTCGTCCAGCCCCCGGAGCTCCGCGATGAGGGATCGGCTCAGCAACGGGGCGATCACGGAGAAGTGGGGGTTCTCCGTGGTCGCGGCGACCAGGAGGACGATGCCGTTCTCCACCGCGGCGAGCAGGGCGTCCTGCTGACTCTTGGAGAACCGGTGCACCTCGTCGATGAACAGGACCGTGCGCTGACCGTGCACCTGGCGGGTGCGGGCGTCGTCGATGACCGCGCGGACGTCCTTGACCCCCGCACTCAACGCGGACAGCGCCACGAAGTGCCGACCCGAGGTACTCGCGACGAGGTTCGCGAGCGTCGTCTTCCCGGTACCCGGCGGACCGTAGAGGATCAGCGAGGAGCCGCCGCGCCCCTCCACCAGCCGCCGCAGCGGGGAGTTGGGCCGCAGCAGGTGCTCCTGGCCGATCACCTCGTCGAGAGTCCGTGGCCGCATACGCACGGCCAGCGGTGCGGACGGGTCCACGTCCCCCGCCGCGGGCGAGGGGGGCGCGTGTCCGGCCGCGTCCCCGGCGGCGAACAACCCGGCATCTTCTGTCACGCCGACCAGGCTACCGGCGGGCCCGGACTCCGACCCCCGGGTGAACATTCGGCGTCCGATCACCGAAAGTGTGGGCAGCCCTCGTCGTCGTCGGGTTCCCTGGTGGGCAGGTATGCCACGTCCCCGGCGGGCACACCGCCCCGCCAGCCACCACCCGACCGTCAGGACC